>JAHIVE010000051.1 GCA_018816805.1 Patescibacteria group bacterium
CCAAGGACTTCGGCAATTGAACGAGATGAAGATCCCGCTTTTTATTGTGTCGAATCAAAGTTGTGTTCAACGTGGGATGATAACCTTGGAGAGAGCTTTATCTATTCATGAGATAGTTTTGCAACGTCTTGCAGAGCATGGGATTGAAATTCGCGATAGCCGAATTTGTCCGCATGTGGATGCGGACGGTTGTGAATGCAGAAAACCAAAACCTGGGATGATTTTAGATCTATGTTCTTTTCACGGCATCGATCCGACGTGCACGGTTATGATAGGCGATTCGGATACGGATATTCAGGCAGGGCAACGTTCGCATGGAGCTTTGCAGATCTATATAGGAACTCTACGGCCGGATGTGCTCGCGGCTATATTTGCTCCAGATCTTAATACCGCCGTACAAAAAATAATGAATTTTATTTTAGGTTGATTTTTGAGCCGTTGCAAAACGCGTCCTCATGTCATTCCCGCGCCGTGCCTGCCGGTAGGTAGGGAGGCGGGAATCCAGAAATTAATGTAAGATTTAACCTTTTGTTCCGGATCCCAGCCTTCGCTGGGATGACAAGGTTGTTTTTGCAACGGGCTGATTTTTTTCTGCCGTATTTCTTGACAAGGTGCGAAATTTTTCATAACGTCGCTTAGCTACAGGTCAAAACTCGACCGTTAGCAGAAAGGCGTTCTTTCAATGAGTGATACAACCAGAATAGACGGGCAGAAGCTCGATATGCACCCGACTCGACTTGCCCGCTGGTTGGCGGACAAAGACAGTTGGGAGACAGCTAAGGACATCTTTCCGATCTACATGGAGATTTCTCCGTTCGGCGTGTGCAATCACGAGTGCACGTTTTGTAGCGTGGACTACATGCTCGACCGCACAGACGCACCACGACTGCGTTTCGAGGTGCTGGAACGGACATTGCACGACATGGCCGAGAACGGCGTGCTGAGCGTGATGTTTGCTGGCGCGGGTGAGCCGTTCCTGTACAAGGACCCGACGACCAAGAAAAACCTCGCGGACGTAATCCTTGCGGCAGACACCGCCAGACTCGACACAGCAATCACGACCAATTCCGTGCTAATGACGCCGGAAAGGTGCATCAAGGCTTTTGAGGCCGAGCGCTTGCGGTGGATTCGTACGTCCATCAACGCCGGTGACGCCGAGACCTACGTCAAGATCCATAATGCCAAGCAAGGAGACTTCGAAACCGTGCTTCGCAACCTTGCCGAAGCCGTGAAGATTCGAGAAAAACTCGGAAGCGGCGTGAAGCTGCTCGGCCAAATCGTGGTGGTTCCGGAGACTCGCGGCCGGCGACGAAGGTCGCTCATGCTCGAGGATATGCCGTCGAACATCCACACCGTAGTTCCTCTCGCGAAAACGCTGCGTGACATCGGAATGGACAATCTCGCGGTGAAGCCATTCAAGCAACATACGGTCGAGCTCGGGGAAACCAGATCGAGCATGTACCAGAATGTGAGTTACGCCGACAGCGAAACCTGGGAACGGCTCTTCAATGACTTGGGGGCGCTTGAGACTGACGAATTTGAGGTGACGATCCGTAGACAAGCTATGCGCCAGCAAGAAACTGAGTGCCGCGGGTATGGCACATGCTACTCGACACCATACCACTGGGCTTACATCGAAGCTGATGGAGAAGTTTGGGGATGTTCGGCTTACATCGGTCGCGTCGAGAATGGTAAGGAAATCGGCGATCATCGGTTCCGTTTCGGGAATGTGAACGATCACTTGTTTGCAGACATTTGGCGCGGCGATCGAAGGCGTGCCAACTGGGAGTTCACGCGCAAACCGCCGGCAGAAGGCGGGCTCGACGTCAGCAAGTGCATGAAGGGTTGCCAGATGGATATGCCAAACGTGTATCTCTGGCAACTAATGAATCCGGATCCGAATGTCAACTTCATCAAGTGACGATCAGTCGCTTCTTCCATCACCTCGACTCGCGGGGTGATTTTTTTTTAGATATGTGCTACAGATTAAGAGCTTTTCCCCAATGTCATTCCTGCGGAGGCGGGAATCCAGAA
>JAHIVE010000025.1 GCA_018816805.1 Patescibacteria group bacterium
AACCCTCGCACCAAGCAGTATAAGGCGATGATTGAGGAGGATAAAGCAGTCATTGGTTTGTCCGTTGGGGCTAGGCCTTTCGCTTATAAGAAAGTCAAGGTTAATGGTGATGACCGTAAGATGTGGACTAAGGCCGAACTATTAGAGGGCAGTTTAACGCCCATTCCAAGTAACGCTAATTGTTTGATTATGGCTAAAGCAATGCTGACGGAATAATTATTCTATTGAAGGAAACAAAGGCTCTCCAACCTGCACTTGATCTCCACCAATACTCTTTTTAATTTTGGCTGACGTTTCAGGAATAATAGGTTCTAACATTTCCGCAAGTTCTCTGCATATAAACACCAAATTTCCCATCACTACTGAAAGCCTTTCAGGATGATTTTTTGCAAGCTCCCAAGGTTTATTTTGCTCAACATAAGCATTCGCGTTCTGCGCCAACCGGAGAGCAGCCTCAATTGCCACCTTAATATTGAATGACTCCATTCCATTTCTGAATTTTTCACATTCCTCGTCACATTGCCCACCAACCTCACTGTTTCCTTCTGGCACCTTTCCATCAAAATATTTTTGAACCATAGCTGCAACTCGCCTCACCAAATTCCCAATGGTATTTGCAAGTTCCTCTCTATAAATAATCTCAAACCTTTCGCGTGAAAAATCTCCATCATCTGCGGTGGGAATTTCACGAAGCAAATAATATCTTAAAGCATCCACTCCCCATTTCTCTAAAACCTCCATTGGATCCACCACATTCCCAAGCGACTTGCTCATCTTCTTCCCCTCTGAAGTAATAAATCCATGAATATAAATTGCTTTTGGAAGTTCCAACCCGGCCGCCATCAGCATCCCTATCCAAATTCCACAATGAAAACGCATAATATCTTTTCCAATCAAATGCACATCCGCCGGCCAATACTTTAAATTTTCCTCATTACCACCATATCCAACACCTGTTATGTAATTCGACAACGCATCACACCACACATACATAACCTGATCCGGATCACCCGGGACCAAAACTCCCCATTCCAAAGTCTTTTTAGGGCGTGAAAAACTAACATCTGAAAGACCATCTTCCATAAAAGACAAAAATTCCTTCTTTTTAGACTCCGGCAGAATCTTCAGTTCCCCACTCTTAATTTTCTCACGAATCGCATCCGAATAATCCGACAACTTAAAAAAATAATTCTTTTCTTTTAACTTTTCAGGCGGTTTCTGATGATTTGGACACAGTCCATCAACCAAATCCTTTTCCAAAACAAACGCTTCACAACCAATGCAATAAAGCCCTTCGTATTCCTTTTCATAAAACTTCCCGGCCTCATCAATTTTCTCCCAAATCTTCTGCACTCCCTTTTTATGATACTCCTCAGAAGTTCGAATAAAATGGTCATAACTCATCTGAAGTTTGTCACATAGTGCACGAATCTTTCCCGCATTTTCATCTGCAAGTTCAATAGGAGCAATTCCTTTTTCACGTGCGGTCTGCTGGATCTTCATTCCGTGCTCATCCGTACCGGTCAAAAAAAACACATCACGTCCCATTTTCCTAAAATATCTTGCAATCGCATCAGCTTGCGTAAATTCAAGCGCATGCCCTATGTGCGGCGGCGCATTTACGTAAGCAATCGCAGTACTGATATAGAATTTTTCCATATTCGCAAAAAATCCTATCACATTCAATTAGGCAAAGGAAGAACCTGAGACCCAAAATCACTGCCCAAATTATAATTGAACATTGGAGTCTTAACGGCCTCCTTTTCAACCTTGCCACTTGTATGGTAAAGCGCAAAATCAAAAACAGGCAGATTTTCACCCTCTTTCACAATAGTATTAACAGACTGACTTGCTTCCCCGTAGCTTGTTTTTGCATTTGTATTGATTGTCACATATTCACAAACCACCGGGGTATTTGACCCGACTCCCGAATGCAACTTAAAGAAAATATAAAATCTCTCCGGATTATTAACATTCACAACATTCGTCATGACCAAATAATTAAAACTATGCTCTTGTACAAACTGAAAAATAGACATTCGCGGATAAAATCTCACCGGCTGACCAATTGGGCCAAGCTCCGTATATTTTGCATACAAATACCCGTCATTCGCTGCCGCCGTTGGCAAAACACTGCCAAAATAAGTGGGATTTTCAGGCAAATAATTAAGTCCGTCCAACGGAATAAACTCTGAAATCGCCTCGGTCCTATTATCCTTCATGCCCAAAATTTTCCACCTCAGTACATCCGCTCCCTGCAAATTCACCGGATTCCCATTCTCATCACCAATATAAAATTCCACATAAAAATTTTGAATTTTCTCCGGCACCAAATCACCGGCTGCAAAAAGTGGTAATTGCACAGACTCGTTATAGGAAAGTCTCCTCCAAACCGGTTCTCCATTGGCATCATTCCTCACGCTGCATGGAACTGTGTCCTCCCTTGCAGAAATCTGCAATGAAGCCAAGCTAACAGTTCCAAAACTCAACTCCTTTTCACCTTTTTCAAGCTCATACCCCGGCAAGTTATCTTTCACCATCCTAAGCCCAAGTTCACTCATGCCCTCCGCGGCATATCTGGCCTGCATTCCGCCCACAACCGTCCTAACAGCCAAAACATCTTTCTGCACCAAAACACTTACACCCAGGCCCACCAAAATAAGCAGCGTCATTAAAAAGAATGAAAGTAAAAGCGCACTTGCCGACCTGTCTTGAAATTTTATCATTGGTACTTGCGACTAGTTACGGATGTTTGAAATTCAAGTTCAATTTTTTCTCTAACTCTTCCCTGCGCATAAGTCATGAGCTTAAATTGCACAATCGGTTGATACCAAAACAATTTATCTCCGGAAATAATATTAGCCGCATCGTACGGATCCGCAGATGGCACAATTCTAAATTCGGCCAACTCAACTTTTACAGTGTCCGAATGCAAAGCTAAAGGTTGTAAAAATCCGTCCGCCGGCTGAAAGTTTCCGTAGTCATCCACACTAAATTTTTGCACTGTCATTTTTTCCTCATTCGAATCAAAATGAAAAACTGTCTTACTTGTACCGCTCGCCTCTTTTAAAACCAAAGTGTCAGATTCAAAAGGATCA
>JAHIVE010000026.1 GCA_018816805.1 Patescibacteria group bacterium
ACGGCCTCCGCTCCCGCTCCGGCCGCCCAACCGGCTGCCCCTGCCCCAACCATGAAAAAAGTCAGAAAATACGATATGTGGGGCACAATCGACCACGTACCTTACCAAGGCGCCCGCAAAGCAGTCGGCGACCTAATGTCAAAATCCAAACAAACCGCTCCGCATGTCACTCACACGGACATGCTGGACGCCAGCGCACTAAAATCCCTTCGCCAAGCTGAAAAAGAAAAAGGCAACACCGTGTCTTACGTGGCCCTGGTTATGAAAGCTGTGGCCCGCGCCCTCAAAGAGCACCGCTACCTGAACGCGACCCTTGATGACGAAAACAAAGACATCATCCTCAAAAATTACTGGAGCATAGCCTTCGCCGTTGACACTCCAAACGGCCTTTACGCCCCGGTCGTCAAGCGAGTAAACCAGAAAACAGCCGCAGAAGTAACGGCGGAAATCACCGCCCTGGCCCAAAAAGCCCTGGACCGCTCCCTGGACCCAATGGACATGAAAGGCTCTACTTTCACAATCACAAACGTCGGCTCTGTCGGCGGCTTATTTTTCACTCCAATCATCAACTACCCTGAAGTGGCAATCCTAGGCATGGGCCGCCTCCACGACGCCCCCATCGCCAAAGAGGGCCAAGTCACCGTAGCACCCCTTATCCCGCTCTCACTCTCCTTTGATCACCGCGTAATTGATGGAGCAGAGGGCGCCCGCTTCACCGCGAAGGTTATGGAACTACTCCAGGACCCCGCGAGTTTGATGGAAGCAGAAGATAAGGTGGGGTGAAAAAACTAAAACTCCATGTACGAACTAATTAACAAATTTAGTCGATTTAGATCTAAAAATTAAACTTTTTTTTAAAATAATTCTTCCACAATAATGAAGGAGATATAAATATCTTTGTGGTTCGTGAAATTCGCACATATGACGCTACCGCGGACGCAACAGATGTATTCATTTCAAACGACGGAAAGGCACACTTGAATATTATCACCTGTGATGGTGCATGGAATAAAAACATGAATCAATATTCCCAGCGATTAGTTATATTTACTGATAAAGTATAAATTAATCAAACCACCCCCTGATAAACAAACGCCGTAGCATGCACTTTTTCCGCAAACTCCTTCTCCCGCTCAAAATCTTCCCCACTTACATATTCATTTTCAGCCACTTTTTCCAACCTGGATAAAATCAAAACACCAATTATTTTATTGTCTTTCATTGCGAAAACCGCATTTCCCTCCTCTGCAGCCGCAGCAACTTTCTCACTGAAAAAATTCCTCAACCATTGTCCGTGATCTTTCTCTCGCCTACGACTTTCCCTCCAAGAAAGAATCACCTTACTTAAACCCGCATGCACCTTTGACGAAACCGAAGAAATCGGCCACCAATCTCTAAAACTCGGCTCTCTCTCCTTTCCGCACTGAAAATCCACCCATTTTTTCACAAACGCATCAAATTCCGGAGAATCAACCACTCTCTCCGCATGTTCAGAAACAACACTATAATCAACTTTTTCCATCTCTTAATTATAGTACATTTTCTCTTATTAGCCAATCTCCAAACGAAGTGCTAAACACCTCTACCAAATTATAAAAAATCGCTTATTTTTTATAATTTTTTTAATAGGAAGTTTCACCTTTATCACGCCATTTTTCTCTTCAAACTGAAACTGATTATCAGCAAATTTGATAATCATAGAACATACTACAATAAAAGCATCCTGCCGTTCATTCGTGTTAGAAATTTTATAGTCCACATCAACCTGAATATTCCCAACCAATTCAAATAAATCACGATCTGGCTTTTTAAAACATGCATTTGGATACCACCCAACTGCCTTAATATCATTCCAATTCCCATAGTTTACAATTAATAATTGTGCATTTTGGAAATCATTCAAAGTTGGTCTTTCTTTTTGATTAATTCTAGTCGACGCAATCAAATTATATCCATGTTTGCTTTCAAAATCAGAACCAAGAACTATAGCTCCACCATAATTACCATTCTTTAATTTGAAGGTTAAACAATCTCCCGTTTTAAAAATTGGATCTTTAGGTTTAATAATTTTAGGAAGTTTTGCCTTTTCTCTTTCCGAATGAATTTTTTGCAAAAACTTTTCCAACACAATTTGCCTTTTTTTGATATCACTTTTATTCGCCCCTAATTCCTCCCAATTCTTTAAATCATTTCCGGAATCAATAATCTCTTTTACTTTACCAAACACTTTTTTATCCAAAGATTTTGTCTCCCACTGAGCAAGAGCTAATGCAAACCAAAAATTATTACTATCATATTGATCATCAAGAATCTCCTTGTATTCATCAAATAACTTCTCAGTAATATTTTCTGGTTTTTCGCCATTATTATATAAATCAAAATAAGACGAATAAACATCACTCACAGTATCATTGCCTTTTATGCTTGTACTCCATGTGCCCATATCCCTCTATAATTAGCCCTTTTAAGGTATCAAAAAGACGACAGGAACGCAATGCTACCTACTCTCATTCCACTCCCCCTTTTTATACCTCTCTTCCACCAAATCGGCGGCTCGCGCCTTTTCCGCGTCCGTCAAACCGGACCGCAGAGCCTCCTTTCCGGCCGTAAAAGCCTCCAACACAGCCTCATAAACCTCTTCGAATCGCACCCCGGGCTTAACTCGAGACAAAGAAGTCACCCGCTCTTCGACCGCTGCAATCATTTTGTCGGAAATTTTGTCCGCACCAACCTTCAAAACGGAAAACATCCTCCTAACATCCACTTCAAACAAAATTGTGCCGTGCTGCAAAATTACGCCGCCCCGCCGCGTTTGCGCATTCCCGGAAATTTTCTGACCGGAACCGGTCATAACCACATCATTAATTGGCTTAAACTCAGCCAAAATTCCCAATTTAGCCAAACCCTCAATAATCCACCCGCAAATCTCCTTGTAAGACTCCGTAATACCAAGCGGCATATCTTTTTCCGAAACAATTACACTGTAAGTAAGTTCACCGTTAAAATCATGATAAACGGCACCGCCACCGGTTCGCCGCCGCACAACATCCACTCCCGCCTCCTTGCACGCCACCAAATCCACCTCATCTTTAAGGCTCTGAAAACATCCAATTGAAACCGCGCTTGGATCCCACCTGTAAAAACGAATAGTTGGCAAGCCTCCGGCTGAAACGGATTCGCAAATTGCTTCATCAATAGCCATATTCGTGAAGGCGTCATGTGTTTCCAAATCTATTATTCTCCATTTCATACCATTGCTTCTTTAAGAATTGAAAAAATATCCTCGCTAGTAACACCAACCAGCGTCGCCCCATTCCCACTCAAAACCGAATCAACAGTGGAAACAACTTCATCAAGCTTTTTTCCCTGAAGTGAAAATTCTATTTTCTCAAGCACATCCTCCGGATACAGAAAAAAATCCCCGGTAATCCGGACCGAATCAATCAGATCACCGGAATACTCAATATCCACGCGCACAAGTTTCCCTCCGGGCACCTTTTTTCCAGCCTTTCCGTTGCTCATATCTTGTAAATTATCAAAAATAATCTTAATCTTTATTGCGTGAAAACTCAAGCAATCACCAGTACACTCTTTCCACTTAACGCCAAAAGATTCGGCGTCCTGCTTATAATGGTTGGTTTCTTTTTTGCCCCGTTTAACATTTTTGGCCTGACAAATTTTGCAAAAGTAATCCCTTTGGCGGTTTTTGCAGACATTATTAATTTTGTAGCACCAAATTTGGTCATTCCGTTCTCAACAATGGCATTTTGGCTCATCCAAGCCACCGGTCTCTTTTTAATGCACAACGGTATTGAACTTTTTTTTGGCCACACCGCAAAATTCCTCACTCCGTTTTATGTAAAAGTCTTCGTTCTGATCCCATTCTACATAATTGTAACTTATGCAATTCTGGCTACCGGTTTCATGACCCTGCCAATAGATATCCCCGCTTAATTTCACGCAACACGCTTCGCTTTATTTTCCGCATCAACATTTTGAAGTTTTATCATCAACGTATCCAAAATTAGTCCCAAACTATCTAGAAGTTCACTGCTATTTTTACTAACACTAGGGACCTCTTCACCCATAACACCTCCAATAGCTTCTCTACGAACCTGTTCGCGCTCATTTTCAACTGCATCAAAATTATTTTCCATTAACCAAATTACGTCCAACAAATTATTCAAATCATCCTCAAGCTCAGCTTTCTGCCCCTGACTCAACGCCTTAAAAGCATCCGACTCAAAAAACCACCTTCTAAAACCATCGCTCACACTTTCCGGTGTTACTGAACCAGAAGGGCAAAGCAAATTAATTAAATCAACATAATCTGAAGGCAAATGCAGCTGTGCAATTAAGGCTTGCAGCTCAGGTTCTTGACCCATTTGCGGCGCTATTGCCCACGTATTCATTTTGATTTTTATTTGCTTATTGAATCCTATTATTATAGCATAATTCTGACCATTCAACAAGATTACCAAACCTTATGAAGAAAGTACTCGCTTTGATAGTAGTCTGCGCCCTGGTTGCATTCACATACTCAATAGTCCCCAAAATCAACAAAAAATCCGTACAAGACCAAATTTATACATCAGTTGAAGATGTCCCCGCAAAACCCACAGCTGTAATTTTTGGTGAAAAAGTCTACGTGGACGACAGAATGTCAGACGTTCTTCAAGACAGGGTCGACACTGCAATTGAACTCTACAAAACAGGTAAAATTGACCGAATCTTTGTAACCGGTCAACTAGAAGAAACATATGACGAAGTAACAGTTGTAAAGGACACCTTGGTTTTAAAAGGCATACCTGAAAGAATAATCATTTTAGACTATTCAGGCTTTGGAACGTATGACAGTCTCTTCCGTGCAAAATATGTTTATGGGTACGAATCAATGATCTTAATTAGCCAAGATTTCCATCTTCCGCGAGCCCTCTACATTGCCAACCGCCTTGAAATAGACGCAGTCGGACTAAAAACAACCGGGGGAAATTATTTCTACAGCCAATCCTACACAATTAACGAAAATATTCGTTTATTCAAATCCATGTTGGATGTTCTCACAAAAAAGCAACCGGCATCTATGGAGAAAAAAATGACCATCTTATGAAAAAAATTCTAATCACAATTCTTGTTTTATTAATTCTCACACCTGCCATATATTTTGGCTACACCCGCATTCGTGCTCTCCGCCTTGAAGGACCTTCAGCTCCAAATACAATATCTTACGACCAAATCAAAGCACCAACTGAAGACAAAACCCCCAAAGTAAAATCTGACGAAACTGAAAATAAGGTTAAAATAAATAATGGACCCTCAGAACCCCTGCCGGAAACTCTAAATCTTGATCTCCCTTTTTACACCCAAGCCCCCTACTCCAACTGGGATTACCCCTGGCAAGAAGCCTGTGAAGAAGCCAGCGTTCTCCTGGTTGCGAATCTCTACAACCAAATGAATTTGGACCGTGAAAATTACAACAATGAACTTCTAACGCTCGTAGACTGGGAAAAAGAATATTTTGGCTCTTATGAACACACTTCAGTCGACCAAACCGCAGAAATGATGCAGCTGAACTACAATTTGATGACAATAATTCACGACAACCCAACTTTTGAAGACATCCAAAAAATCCTAGCTGAAGGCCACCTGATAATAGCACCCTTTGCCGGCAAACTCCTCCACAATCCCAACTTCCTAAACGGCGGACCCATCTACCACATGCTAGTCATAAAAGGCTACAACGCTCCAAAAATGCAAATAGTCACAAATGACGTTGGAACCCGCAACGGCGAAAACTACGTTTATTCCTGGGACACAATCTCAGAAGCTCTCCATGACTGGAACGACGAAGACATAACCCAAGGTACACCCCGCATTATTGAAGTGATCCCGCCCCAATGATTTCTGCACTTACCTCACGCAAAATTGTTTGGTCAACCTTAGTCCAATATTTTGGCCGACTAGTAACTATTGGAGTTGGAATTATCACAATCAAGCTCGTCACCAATTATCTTGGTGCGGATGAATATGGCTTTTACGCAAAAATCTCCGAATTCTCACTCTTCTTCACAACCATCGCCAACCTTGGAATATTCGGCAACGTTGTCCGCAAGATGTCCGAGTCCCCAACTGATGGCAAACTTTTCACAAACGCACTTTTTCTCCGCCTCACTACTGCCCTAGCCTTCTTCGCAGTCGGCCTAATCTACGCTTTCATTTTCCTTCCGAACACAGGATTCGCACTTGGCACCCTGTTTTTCATGGGCTCTCTCCTTTTCGACCACCTCACAACGGTCTGCACGGGAATGCTCCAAGCTTCTTACATGATGGGGCGCTCAGTCTTTGCAAACGTTTGCGGCCGAATCACAATCCTCCTCACCGTCTTCATCCTAATCCAACTCCAAACCCCCGCCTTCGCGCCCCTTTTCTTCCTGGCCCCGCTTGCCGGCTCAGTCGTAAACCTCACTTTATCCCTTGCTTTCGTCCGCGCCAAAATTAAATTTGTATGGCGCCTCTCTAGAGCCCTCCTCCGAATGCTCTTCTTAACCGCCCTTCCCTTCGGAATAATAAACATAATAAACAGTCTCTATTTCCGCTTCCTCCCCAGCTACTTCACAGCTCGCGTCCTCTCGGACGCGGCCTACTCCTCCTATAACGTCTCTCTCCACATAGCAATGACCGCCGCAATGCTCTCCACTTTCCTAATGTTCTCTACCCTACCCGCCTTCAAACAAGCCTTGGAAGGCCGCCACATGCAAACCGCAAAATCAATATACAAAGTAATCTCAAAAACCCTCCTCGTCGCAGCCGTTCTCATGGTCGGCGTCGGCTCCCTCCTGGCCCCCACCGCTATCCGCATCCTCACCAATAAAACCTTTATTATTCCTGAATTTTGGTTCATCCTCCCATTGCTCCTCACTCTTGGCGCCGTCTCCTTCTTTTACGACCTCGTCCTCATAACCGTCTTCGCTTTTGAAAAAGAAATCTGGTTCTTAAAGCGCGAATTTCTTGCTCTTGCACTAGCAGCCTCCGTCTTCGCCCTTTCTCTCATAACAAAAGACCCAGGACCGAGCACAATGCTCATAATCCTGGGTGCAATTTTAGGCGAACTCACAATGGTTCTCTTTGGCCTCCGGTTAATCCGAAAGCAACTTGATTAGATACCTGTGTCAGCAGTATCAACAGGAGCTGTATGTGGCTGCGCAACTCCAGCTGCTCTGTGATATCTTGTTTGAGTTGGAGAAGCAGGTGTAGAACCTATTGTTCCCCATTGGTAACCACCAGCATCAGCCGCACCCAAAGTAATAGGTGTTGCATTGCATGTACCGTATGTTCCATTTAAAACATCATCTTGAGCTGTTCTTGATTCATGCTCTTGAGTCAAATCGTTGTTAGATGAGCAAGCATGAAGCTCCACAAAGCCGTCCTGTCTAACACAAGTCCTATCATATTTCACACCAATGCTAGCAGTCTGACCTGAAGCAGCCTCAGCATCCATAAACAACGACTCACCGGCAGTCATAACACCATCAATTGGCTGACCACCATGTCCATCTTGTGCAAAGCGTTCACCCGGCATTTGATACGAAACATGAAGAGGATTACCTTGAGCCCATATTGCAACATTCGCATATCTGTTCGCATCAAGCGCAGCCCCAGGCTGACCATCTGCTGATTGGCGAACTTCACATCCATCACCGTATATGTCTCCATCAGTAGAGAAAAGAAGCGGATTTGTACCATGTACATTTACTTCTTCACCATCATAAAGACCGTCATTGTCCGTGTCTGGATTTCTTGGATCAGTACTGTGAGTAATAACTTCATCTCCATCTGAAAGCCCATCACCATCAGTATCCGCACATCTTCCATTAGCAAGTGAAAAATCTGTAGCATCTCTCAAACCATCTCCATCAGAATCAGGATTCAAAGGATCAGTTCCATTTTGACATTCTGCCAAGTCAACCAAGCCATCTCCGTCAGGATCAGCTATTGGACTTTCTCCTGAACAGTCCTGAGTATTTTGCCAGTTTGGATCACATGGATCGTAAAGCAAAGCGGTATCCAGTACACTTGTATCTCCTAAAACTGCTGCAGTTTCTCCGGTATCTCCGGTTGCTCCAGTATGAACAACGGTTATTCCTGTCCCACCTAATCCGGTTTCCCCAGTTGCTCCTGTTCCTGGCGTAACGTATGTTCCTGTTTCACCAGTTCCTCCCGTCATTCCAGTGTCTG
>JAHIVE010000027.1 GCA_018816805.1 Patescibacteria group bacterium
CAATATAATCAGGATTTGAATCTGTAAAAGTGACAATTCTGTTATAAACTCCGGACTCGACTGAATTCCACATGACCCACCCAATCCCGGACTGCGCATAAATTTGTGAGTCAAAAGTGCCATCCGAATCGGTATCTATTTCGTACAAATCAAGATTTCCGGTATTCACAGCATCAACCGTCACCAATTGCCATTCAAAAGGATTATTCACAAAATCTCTGTTCAGAGCAAAATTCACCCCCACTCTAAACGACTGAGCCCCCGGCAAAGTACACCCCGAAACGCTTGTAACCCCCAATTTATTCCAACAACTCGCGGGATTGGACGAAAACCTCAAATAATTGGTATCACGAATATTTTTAACCGCCTCAATACCCTCCAAGGCCAAATTAAGCGCCACCAACTTTGAGCCAATCACATTATTGGTCATTATGCTGGATCTGATAAGAGACGTAGAACCCGCAACAGCCAAAGTAATAATTGTAACAGCAATAATTGTTTCAATTAGAGACTCTGCTCTTGCTTTTAATAGGCGCGGTTTTTTCATGTGAATATCATAACGCTGCACCGAAAAAAATTCTATGTTAAAATACATTCATGAAATTTAAAAATCTCCACGCCGCCGCCTTTACCCTGGTTGAATTACTGATTGTAATTACCCTTCTGGCCATTATGTCCGCCGGAATTTTGGTAAATTTCAATGCGGGCCAAGACAAAGCAAAATTCAAGGACCACCAAACAAACATTATCAACATGTTCCAACAAGCCCGCGCTTATGCCATGTCAAACCGCACCATCAATGACGTTGAAGTTGAATATTATTACGTAGAAATCAACGAGCTGGCAATTTACATATACGGAAAAGACGTAAACGGCCTCCTTACTGAAATTAAAGATTTTCAATTCGAAGGCACAATCTACCCTGACAATGAATTTTTTGTTTACTATTTCCCACCAAACGCCAAAGCTTGTTTCAACGCCGACTGCACAAGCGGCGTAGCCACAAAAACCTTTACGCTCCACTCCACAAACACAGACTACACACAAACAATCTCAATAGACCGCTTAAGCGGCTTCCCGGAACTAACCGGTGGCGAAATATAAAAGAACTTAGAAAAGATATATTTATTTCGCAGCGTAACTGTCCCGAATAAAAAATGGAAGTTCATGAACTTTCATTTTTTAATTCCTACTGCGTAATAAATATATCTTTTCTACTTCACCACAAAGCCAATAATCCTTCCCGGCACGAAGACTTCTTTAACAACTTCGCCCTCTTCCAAATACTTGCTAACGTTCTCAAGCTCCCTAGCCGACTTAATAGCCTCCGCCTCTGAAATATTCTTAAATAGCTCCACAGTCGCCCTCAATTTGCCATTCACTTGAACCGCATACGTAACTTTATCTTCAACCAACATAGCCGGATCAGCTTGTGGCCATTCTTCTAAAAATACACTCTCTTTATGTCCAAGCATCTCCCAAACTTCTTCAGCCAAATGCGGAGCTAGCGGAGCCAAAGCCTTAACCAGCATTTCTTTTTGCTTCAAACTTGTTCCACGCTTAAGTCCTTCATTTGTAAACTCCATCAAAGCAGCAATTGCTTTATTAAAGTGCATTTTCTCCATTGCATCACCAACTTGAAAAATTGCTTTATGCAAAAACAAATCAACGCCTTCACCACCACCATCCCGCTGCATCATCCTAAAAAATCTATCAACAAATCTGGAAACCCCCATAATCCCTCTGTCATTCCAATCACCACCTTCGGTAAAAGGACCCATAAACATTAAATACATCCTGAAAACATCAGACCCAAACTCAGAAACAAACTCATCCGGACTAACCACATTTCCCTTAGACTTACTCATTTTAGCGCCATCTTTTGTAACCATCCCTTGGTGAACCAAGCGTTTAAAAGGTTCCTCTGTTTCCACATACCCCAAATCATGCATCACTTTGTGAATAAACCTGGCATATAAAAGGTGCATACAAGCATGCTCCGGTCCTCCAATATACATATCTACGGGCATCCACTTATCAACTCGCTCTTTATCCCAGGCCGCCTCAGTATTCGTCGCATCCGGATACCTTAAAAAATACCAACTACTACACACAAATGTGTCCATTGTATCCACTTCACGTTTAGCCGGTCCGCTACATTTTGGGCAACTCGTATTCACAAATTCATCAGAAGTAGCAAGCGGCGACTTACCTTTAGGCACATATTCTTCAATATGCGGATGCACAACCGGCAAATCTTCCTCCGGAACCGGCACCTCTCCACATTTTTCACAATAAATAATTGGAATTGGCGCCCCCCAATACCTCTGCCTGGAAATCAACCAGTCCCTAAGCCTATAATTCACCACCCGCTTACCCCATCCCTCAATTTCCATTTGCTGACACATTTTTTCCAATGCATCCAAACTTTTCATTCCCGTATAAGGTCCGCTGGCAACCATTATTCCGTGATCATGTAAACTCTCTTTCCATTCCTTTACATCATCCTCATACTGATCTCCCTCTTTTTCAACAATAACCTGCGGCGTTCTAAGCCCCATAATTTTAGCGAACTCAAAATCTCTTTCATCATGCGCCGGCGTACCCATTAACGCCCCGGTTCCATACATAAGTACAAAATCCGCAACAAAAATTGGCATTTTCTCACCGGTCATTGGATTGATTGCATGCATTCCGGTTCTAATCCCGGTTTTCTCTTTATCTTCCATTTGCCTTTCCAATTCACTCTTCTTTTTGGCTTCATTCACATACTTTTGCACCTCATCACGTTTTTCATCCGACACATAAGTCATTAAATCAGGATGCTCAGGAGCAATCGCCACAAAAGTGGTTCCGTAAATTGTGTCAAAACGCGTCGTAAAAATGCGAATTTTGAGCTCATCCACTTCAGCAATCCTAAAGTCAGCTTCACATCCCTCACTCCTTCCAATCCAGTTTTTCTGCATCAAAATAGTCCTTTCCGGCCATTCAATGTCCTTATATTCAAGCAATTTCTCCGCATAATCCGTAATCTTAAAAAACCACTGTGTTAAATTCTTCTGTAAAACCTCATTCTTACACCTTTCACAATGACCATCCTCAACCTGTTCGTTCGCCAAAACAGTCATACAACTTGTACACCAGTTAACCGGCGCTTCTTTCCTGTAAGCCAAGCCTTTTTCATATAATTTCAAGAAAACCCACTGTGTCCACTTATAATACTCTGGCGAACTCGTTTCCAGATTCAAATCAAGGTCATACATACCTCCCATTGCTCTAATCTGTTCCTTCATTTTATCAATATTCGTTCTTGTTGTTTCTGCGGGATGAACACCTGTTTTAATTGCATAATTTTCTGCTGGCAGACCAAAAGAATCGAATCCCATTGGCTGAAACACTTCATACCCCTGCATTTTCATAAAGCGTCCCCAAGTATCCACAGGGCCATAATTATACCAGTGCCCAATATGCAAATTTGCCCCGCTAGGGTAGGGGAACATAGTCAAATTATAATACTTTACTTTGCTTGGATTTTCTAAATTCGCCCTAAAAACGCCACTTTCTTGCCATTTGGCTTGCCATTTCGCTTCAATCTGTTGAGGGTCATATTTTATCATGGGCACCGCGTATGATACTCCTTTTATTGTGCCCCAATCAACATTTTAGTTTCTCCCTCAGGTGTAGCCATAAGCATGTCCGTTTTCACGGAACCGTTCACATGTTCAATCATTGCGTTTTCCATGGTTACAAAATTATCACCAAACACAAGCAGCCCAACAGACATTGTTACTATAAACAACGCACAAGCGACAATGAGGACCTTCATACGTGGGCTCAAACTTGCGAATGCATCCATTTTTATATTTATAAAATTAAATCAGGCTATTATAACATCAAACCAGGCCGAGGTCAAGAGTAAAAAGTCAAAAAATGGCGTTGTTGAGCCAAAAACAACACTTTTTATGTAACAAATCATTGATTTTGCAGTTTATTTATGTACAATTCAAAACCAAATTAACCTGAAAATGAAAACAATAGACGAATCATTATTTGATGCCCCATTGCCGGGCCTAAATAGGCAAAATGCAACTCCTGAACCTGTAAAAAGGGTTAAAACACCGCTTCAAAAACAAGCAAATTTTGTCACAAATCAAAATGATCAAGCCTTTGATGCGCCTGATCCGTTAAATATTAAATTATCTCAAGGTAAAAACCCGGATGAACTTAGAAATGAAACAAAAAAACAACTGAATGACATATTGGAACCTCTAAATATTGAGTTAGTATGCCCGGACATTTTTGACACCCCAACACCTCAAATTAACAAAAACACTTCTCCGGTTGCACCTATTCGTGTAGCTGAACCAGAGCCAAAACCAGAGCTCACGAAACTAAACGTAGACATTTTCGACACTCCAACACCTCAAATTAGGGTTAAATCTAATGCGCCAAAAGAAGCTGCTAAAATCAACATACCGCCAACCCCAACCTTAATCCCAACCCCAATCCCAACTCCAACCCCAACTCCTAAAACCACACCAAAACCAAAAAAATCAGGAGGTTTTTTTGGCAGATTGGGCCGATTCGTTCAAGATGTGACAGATGGCATCTCAAATTCAATGGATAAATTGGCAAATCAAGGGCGAAAGATGGCAAAAATTGGACTTGTTGCTGCATTATCAGTAGCTCCAGGATCGTCTGAAAACCAAACCAACGCAGATTTATCACAACCAAATTATGACACGGAACAAGCATCACAAGAAAAAATAATGATACTTACAAACATGACCCAATCACCAGCTACAAAACCTTCCAGTACACCGGATCGACCCTTAAGAGCTTCAGACATTCATAAATGGCCGGGAAACCCATTAGCGGAAGAGTATGCAAAACAGCTAAAAGAAAAATACGAATCGCAATCTGATTTGCGTCTACCGGACCTAAGCAAAATGGAAATACCTGAAATTGTTATTGACGCAAAAGTTCATCAGGGGAAAGGAATTATTCAAATTCTTGAGGAAGCTTCACCTGAATTACATTCAATTCTCTCAAATAATCCACAACTGAGAGAGATCATATATTACCAAATTTTCACTAAGTCGCGCGCTATTGACCCCAGTGCTGACGTAAATCTGTTACTCCCAGGTTGGAAGATATCAGTTGAAGACGGCCGAATGATTCTTTGGACGGTCCAACGGACCCATCAAACACGTTTGGACATACCACTTTTGCCTAGAAAGAAAGCCTAAGTCTATTCTTGCAAAAAGCATTAATTTATGATATAATAATCTGATGCTAATTTAGGATAAATGAACCTGATTTTAACCATTCTCCATTCCGTCCCTTTCTTCCAAACCCTAACTGACGAAGAAAACCACGAAATAATTGAACACATTACTGAGCAATTTTACCCTGCAAATTACAAATTGTTCAGCAAAGGGGATATGGGTGATGCAATGTATATTATTAAATCAGGTATGGTTAAAGTTTTTGATGGTGAAAAGGAAATTGCATCCCTTGGTGATGAAGAATTTTTTGGGGAAATGTCATTAATTGAATCTGTCCCCAGAAATGCAACAGTCGAAACATTATCAGATTGTGAAATCTTTGTTTTGAAAAGGGAAGATTTCAACAAATTACTTGAAAAAAACCCTGAAATCGCTCAAAAAGTAAAGGCCGCTTACGCCGCTCGAAAGGCGGAAAATGAAAAATAATCAAGCCAATGATTGCAACCCTATATCTACTTATAGCTCATCTACTTGCGGATTTTGTTCTACAATCAAACAAATTGTTAAAGGAGAAAGAAAAATCCGTCCAGGGGCACATGAAGCACGGCCTAATTTTAGCAATCTGCACTCTAATTTTGCTTTTTCCATATTTAAGTAATCCTTTTACATGGGCAATGATTGCTACACTTAGCCTTACTCATATTTTGCAAGACTACGCAAAAGTACAATTTGAAAAAAAGCACAATAAAAGAAACAAAACTTGGCCATTTTTTCTTGATCAGACACTACATTTGGTGCTGATTCTGATTTTGGGTTCTCAGCTTGGAAATTTTGAAACAATGCAACTTTCGCCAAATATTGAGTCACTCTATTTCAACAACAATGTTGTGCTGGGTATAACGCTTCTAATTCTGGTTTCCTTCACTTTTGACATTGTAATTTTTCAATATAGAAAGAGAAAACATCACCATCTCAAATATCATCGCCATTACAAAGACATTTCAGAGCGATTTCTGACATTTCTGATATTTTATTTGATATTTCTAGGATTCCTCGGGGTCGGGAATATTATGTGAGTCAGCGGCCTCTTTTGCAGTTAATTCCAGGAAAGTAAAGGTCCAAACTCCCATTGCAAAGACATGAAATATCCCAACAAAGTAAGAGGTGAAATAAAGAGCAACCAGACCAATAATTGCACCCACAATAACTCCCAAAATTGCAAGGGTGAAACTAGCGAACAAAACAATTGGCGCAATTATTAAAAACGGAATCAAAAGTGCCACCAAAAGATTAATAACAATGCGAATTGTTATTATTGCCATCAAAAGCAACATAAACAAAATATGATGCCACTGCCGAATAACCAAACCGCTGCTCAGCAAAATGCTTTTGAAAACCGGTTTTTTGGCAAGCACAATATAATACTCAGTAAAGGTGAAAAGTAATGTCAAAATTAGCGCAACCACCAAAAAAATGACAAATATCCATCCAAAAACCAAAAAAGATTGCAGTCCAAAACTTCTAAAAATGAAAAAAGCCTCAGTTACAATACTCACCCAACTGAAAGTTTTGATCATCAAATGATACTCAAAAAGCTGCAAAAATGAAGTCATGCCGTAACTGACGCCATCCGCCATAGAAACCTGTTGTCCCTTCCTAATTCGCGCAATCAACTCAATCAAAGCCCCCTGCGTAAAAACTGGAAGCATCAAATAGAAAAGCCCAACAATTGCAATAATTACTATTGCAAAAACACCCACACCAGGATTTTCAGTCACAAAAGCAATCAATTTTTTAGCAATCAATGAAAAAGCGGAATCGGTATTTTCCGCCGCTTTCCGCACTACTGGGGAAGACCAGAACGCAAACACCTGATATGCCAAATATAATCCGGACACCAAAGTAGAAAGAATGGCAGGCGCAACCGCAAACCACCAGATCAAACGCTTGTTTTCTTGAGTAAGTGCCCAAGACTCTCTAATAATGGCGCGATATTTCATGCGGCCATTATGCCTTCAAAGGTATGCACGAACAATACTTTAATAGTTCCCACATTTGTAAACAGATCTCAAATTTCGAACGTATAACAGATTAAAAAACGCAAGTTCATGAACTTGCGTTTTTTAAATCCAGAGAGGAAATGGAGATCTGTTTACAAACAGTTTGCGCCAAGCCAACTTCTTAAGTAAAATTCCATTTGCGCTAATCCATCCACCAATGGCTCTTAAAGGGACACGCACTATCAAACAGGGCAAATTAAGCTGGGTTGACATACAAGACCCCCCGCTTAAGGTTCTTTTGAACTACAAAGAAAAGTACGGCTTTCACGAACTGGATATTGAAGACTGTTTGTCTGAAAATCAGCGCTCAAAAATTGATGAATATGAAGATTATCTTTTTATAATTCTCCATATTCCATTTTATGACAAACGTCGCCATAGGGTAGTGAGTGAAGAGGTGAATATTTTCATCAAAAACAACGTAATTGTCACAATTCATAACGGCGTATTAAAACCGCTTTTACAACTTTTTGAGGGAGCAAATGAGTCCAAAGCAGAAAGACAAAAAGTTATGGGGCACGGTTCAGGCTTCCTTCTATACGAAATAATAGACCAACTATATTCAAGTGGTTTCCCAATTTTAGATATCATGGAAAGAGACGTAAACAACCTGGAAAGAGACGTATTTTCAATGATGACCCAGCACGATATGCTTAAAGATATTCTGATGATTAAAAAGAATATCATTACTTTCCGCCGCATAATTGCACCGCAACGCGCTGTTATTGCACAACTTGAGCACAAAAACCAAAAATTCATGCTGGAAAGGCTGGAAATCTACTTTGACGACGTAGTGGATAAAATTGAAAAAATGTGGAACAACCTGGAAAACATGCGTGAAATCATTGAAACCCTTCATGAAACCAACGAAACTATCATTTCACACACCACAAATAACGTAATTAAAATTCTCACAATTTTTTCCGTAACCATGCTCCCTCTGACCTTTTTAACAGGTCTTTACGGAATGAATGTCCAGTTGCCTCTTGCGGAGAAGCAACATGTATTTTTGTTGATCACGGGAATAATGGTTACGGTGGTTATAAGCATGATTGGCTTTTTCAAATATAAGAGGTGGATTTAAATCCCCTTTACATTTTAAGCATAAATCAGTAAAATTTGTCCGCTTTGATTAGCTATAGTTTATTAACACAGCTCTTTTATGAAGCGAGATGAAAAGAAAAAATTAATTAAAAAATATGCCAAGCATGACGGTGATACTGGAAGCGCGGCTGTTCAGGCGGCTATTTTGACCGCCCGGATTAACGAACTTACCGAGCATCTAAAAACTCACAAGAAGGACAACCACTCCAGAATGGGTTTGATGAAGCTGGTCGGTAAGAGAAGAGGTCACCTCCAGTACCTTAAAAACAAGGACAAAGAAGGTTACGAGGAACTTACAAAGAAATTGAAAATTCGTTCATAAAAGGGCTTTTCCAGCCCTTTTTTTCGCCCTCGGCATCGGTGCCGGGCCACAAGTAATCTCTCGTAGAAAGGTCGTGATTGGGAGGGTACTTGAATCCTGAAACTGAGTAAGACCTGGGGTACTAATCCCTAACTCTTACTCTATTATGGATGTAAAAAATATATCAATGGAGTTGGCGGGCCGAACTCTAACTTTAGAAACCGGCCGCGTTGCACTCCAAGCTGATGGCGCAGTAACAATTCGCTTTGGTGACACAGTTGTTTTAAGTACGGTTGTAATGGCTGAAAAAGGCAATGCAGAAGCTGACTTTTTCCCATTAACCGTTGATTTTCAGGAACGTTATTACGCTTCTGGGAAAATCAAAGGCTCACGTTTCATCAAACGTGAAGGACGCCCTTCGGATGAGGCTACTCTAAAAGCTCGTCTTATTGACCGTCCAATTCGCCCAATGTTCCCAAAAGGCATTACAAATGAGGTTCAAGCAATCAACACAATTCTTTCAGCTGACCTTGAAAACAACCCCGGAATAATTGCCCTCACTGGAACTTCAATGGCCATGCTTTTAGCCGGTCTTCCTTTTGACGGGCCTATCGCCGGAGTCTCTATTGGTCTTGTGGACGGCGAACTTGTCGTTATGCCAACAGAAGAACAAATTCAAACCGGAAATATGGACCTAACCGTAGCCGGTACAATTGACGCAATCACAATGGTTGAAGCCGGAGCAAATGAAGTGGATGAAGAAACTTTCCTCCGCGCACTGGACCTGGCTCACAAAACCATCAAAGAAATTTGCGAATTCCAATTGAAATTCCGTGACATGTTTTCTCCGGAAAAGCGTGAATACACTGTTTCAAAATCTTCTGACGAAATGCTCGCAAAAGTTAAAGAAGCTATAACGGAAGAAGACTTTGCAAGAGTAAAAGGAATGAAAAAAAAGGAAGTCAAAGCAGCAATGCACGCCCTTCAAGACAAAGTTCTTCTTCATTTTCAAGCTGAAATTGAAGCGGGGGACTTAAGCGAAGGCGATGTTCTGAAAGCACTTCAAAAACTTGTTGATCTGGACGTTCGTGACCGCATTTTAACAAAAGGCCTCCGTTTGGACGGACGCGGACTGGATGACGTTCGCCCAATTTACGTTGAAATCGACCTTCTCCCGCGAACACATGGCTCCGCACTCTTCCAACGTGGAGAAACTCAAGCCCTCACAATCACAACTTTGGGAGGACCGGGCGCAGCTCAAATAATTGACACAATGGATGAAGACAAAGAGAAACGCTACATCCACTATTACAATTTTCCGCCTTATTCAACAGGTGAAATCAAAAGAGCCGGAAGCGTTTCAAGACGTGAAATCGGCCATGGATTTTTAGCGGAACGCGCCCTAAAACCAATGATCCCGCCAAAAGAAGAATTTCCGTACACAATGCTTTTGAATTCTGAAATCACGACTTGTAACGGCTCAAGCTCAATGGCGTCGGTCTGCGGCTCAACGCTTTCATTAATGGCAGCCGGAGTCCCAATCAAAAAACCGGTCGCGGGAATTGCAATGGGACTTGTCACTTCGGACCAATTTAAAGAAACAGGCCAAGGCGACTACAAGATACTCACGGACATTCAAGGCTTTGAAGATTTTGCCGGAGACATGGACTTCAAAGTCACCGGAACCGCAGACGGAATCACGGCCCTTCAAATGGACATAAAAGTAAAAGGAATCACAATCGAAATGATGCGTGAAGCACTTTCTAAAGCCAAAATCGGTCGCGCTTTCATTATGAGTGAAATGCTCAAAGTACTTCCTTCTTCTCGAACGGAAATGTCTGACTACGCACCTCGCATAACTTCAATGATGATAGACCCGGACTTCATCCGTGACGTAATAGGCAAGGGAGGCGAAACAATCCAAAAGATTTCCGCACAGTGTGAAGTTGAAATAGACATAGAACAAAACGGACTTGTCACAATAACATCCCAAAATCAAGAAGGCGCCAAAAAGGCGGAAGAATGGATCCACTCAATCACTTACGTGCCTCAGGCCGGAGACGAATTCGACGGCACTGTGGTAAATCTCCAAGATTTCGGTTGTTTTGTTGAGTTCTTACCCGGCAAAGATGGCCTTGTGCACATCTCTCGCCTCCGCCCTTACCGCGTCAACAACGTTGAAGATGTGGTCAAACTCGGAGACAAAGTGCGCGTAAAATTACTTGAAATTGACAAGCAAGGACGTTACAACTTATCTATGAAAGAGTTCTATCAAGATGAAAAGCCAAAAGGCCCGACAGGCCCACCGCTCGGCGGCGATCACGGCGACCCCGGCGACCCCGGACACGGACATGACGGCCCACACGCACATTAAAAAAACTTTTGAATTTCTGTGCAAAGCGCGAGCACTGCACAGAAATTCACCCCCTGCAGGTATCATATAATGGTTATTATATCGCCTTGCCAAGGCGGAAATACGGGTTCGATTCCCGTTACCTGCTCCAAACGGAATATTGCGAAATTTTTGCGGTCTGCGCCCACGGAAAACCCAATTCCACGGCGGCTTTTTGGCCGATGATATGGAAGTTCGAGCCAATTTTTTGCAAGAAGCTTCGCTTCTCTTCTAAATTTCCAGAATCAACGAAGTTGATGGCTTGGTGAGCCGACAAAATCCATTCTTTGAATAGTTCGAGCCAATGCAGTCCTCTTCCGCCGGATTCCTTGAAATTCTCTTTGATTTCAATTTTACGATTTAAAAGTTTTTTCTTGGTAGTCGTATATTCTTCATTGGTTATTGCTTGCTCAAGATAAGCATCCAATAATCGCATTTGTTTTTCTTTAATGTGTTTTAACTCTTTTTCACAATCACCGGCGGAAGAGGACGAAGCGGTCGAAGCCTCTTTGTAATCTTGTTCCCACTGCTTCATGAACTTCTGTTTCCAGTCATCACTCAAAGCAACTTTTTGAAAAAGCTCATTGAGTTGCCTAACAAGCTCTCGTTCCTCAACATACTTTTGACTGCAAACACGATTCTTTTTGGTGCAGCGGTAATAGATATAAGTGCGGCCGGATTTTTTAACTTTCTTTTCAGATGTTATCGAACGGCCGCACTCTCCACATGTGAAGATTCCACGAAAAGCAAA
>JAHIVE010000003.1 GCA_018816805.1 Patescibacteria group bacterium
TCCCGTCTCAGCAGTTCCTCCAGTTCCTCCTGGAATTATTCCACCGCCAGTATCAGCAGTATCTAATCCCGTATTTCCTGTTCCACCTGAAATGCTTGTATCACCAGTCGTTCCCGTCTCAGCAGTTCCTCCAGTTCCTCCCGTGTGCGGTTGAATAATCAACCCTGTATCTCCAGTTTCAAAACCTGTATTTCCTGTTCCACCTTGAACACCCGTTTCACCAGTATGAAGCACAGTTATACCCGTTTCACCCGTTCCAGTGTCTCCGGTATGAGGTGGAATTACTAAACCTGTATTTCCTGTTCCACCTGAAATGCCTGTATCACCAGTCGTTCCCGTCTCAGCAGTTCCTCCAGTTCCTCCTGGAATTATTCCACCGCCAGTATCAGCAGTATCTAATCCCGTATTTCCTGTTCCACCTTGAGCACCAGTTCCACCGGTTGCTCCGGTTTCCCCAGTGTGTCCCATAACACCATTTGTATCACCCGTACCTCCTGTTTCACCTGTATTCCCTGTCGTTTTGCCACTATCAAAAATGGAACCTGTACCACCAACAGACGTATCCGCCCCAGTACCTCCCGTTTCACCACCTTTACCCGTCTCGCCTGTACCTCCAGTTTCACCTGTCGAACCAATAATTATTGTGCCTGTATGAGCAGTTTCACCTGTAGCTCGACCAGAATCTGTATCCGTATCAGCATCTGTATCCGTATCAACGTCTGCATCAGTATCTGTATCAGTGTCTGCATCCGCATCCGTATCCGCATCCGAATCAGCTCCGGTATCAGGATAAGAATCATCACAAATAGATCCATAACCCGAATCCATAACTTTTACATCCTTAGTTGAGGGATCAGCCTGACATCCACACCCACTTCCAACTGTTACCTTTTCCGTATGATATGAAGGAAATCTCCTGCAATTATTTTCAGCCGCTTTTGTATATCCACCATATAATAAAGTAGTAGCCACAGCTGCACGAATCATAGGATTTCCCGCAAGTGCCTTTATAACACCATCATGTTTCTTTCTTTCCGCTGGAATTCCTGCGTGGTTTGAACCACTTTCAAAATTGGACATATTTTTTTATAAATGGTTTAGCAGTATAGCACATAGTCGAAAGCAAGAAAGATCATTTTTGAAAAATTTGTCAAACAGACCGAATCTTGCTAACAATCATACCATAATGTCGGGGTGTGGCGCAGTTGGCTAGCGCGCACGGCTGGGGGCCGTGAGGTCGTGGGTTCAAGTCCCGCCACTCCGACCATTACTTCCCTAAAGAGCTCATCAAATCCCTTCTGTGCTCTTCTTCTTGCATCAAAATGTCTTCCAAAACACGGCGAATTCCGTATTCGCCAAGCTCTTCAGCCATTTTGATTAGGCCTTTATATATTGTAATAGCCAACTCTTCACCGGCTAGGTCTTGTTCAAGCATTTTTTTTGAATCCTTAGAGACTTCGCGCTTTTCAACATCAATGGTTGGAACACCGCCAATGTCACAAATAATATTCGCAACTAAAACTGCATGAGCCATTTCTTCATTCGAATGAATGACTAACTCTTTTGCAATAGAATCATATTGCGCGCCGGTAATGGCAGCCGCATGTTGAACATACTGAATAGCCGCAGCATATTCCCATTCAAGGGCCTTATTTAGCCCATCAATAAACTTTTTCTTGTCCGTAGCCATAAAAAAAGGGGTCAAAAATTACTTGACCCCATTATATACCTAGATGTTTCAACCACAAGTTCTAGATAGACCAGTTTACAAGATATCTAAACGGCCTGTAATACCAATCTCCATCTTTCACCAAGGCTCCTTCTTCACAATTTAAAGTACAAGAAGGAATTCCAACAGGTGCATCTTGATTACAAATCATTGGGTTATCAATTCCCGGAACATTTTCTTGATAATATAAATACACCTCATCACGAATCTGATTTTCTCCAACACAAATCATGTCACTTCTTGGATCAACTTCTCTTCCTTCTTCAACTGAAAGGTTAAACTGTCTGCAATGAGTTCCATCCGAATCAACCATTTCATCTCCTAAAAGTTCCACAATTAAAGCTGAATTTTCTCCGCGAACAGATTGCAAACATTGAATTGGTGTTTGAAGTGCACCATCACATGCACCTGTTCCTAAAGCAGCTAATATTGGTAAAGCTTTGCGAATTTCCATAGTAGAAAATAATTATAAGAGAAAACTTTACACTGAATTTTACGCTTTGTCAAGTTTGACTTGCAAAACCTCAAAAAATGTGTATAATACGTATCTTAGCCATTTAAATTCAATAAATGATTAAACGAATAAGTGCCGGACTAATTCTATGCGCAACACTTCTAACAGGTTGTACGTCAGCAGGAAATACTGAAGTTTCCATTCTAGATTTAAACCGAACAACAGAAATTACAAATAACGCGGAAATACCTGCAGTTTGGACTAAAGGAAACCCGAATGCCAAAATTGTATTAACAGAATATAGTGACTTTGAATGTCCAGCATGCGCCGGCTATTTTGCAATTGTTGAAAACATTTCAGATGAATTTAAAGACGACATTCTTTTTGAATTCCACCACTACCCACTTCCACAACATGATAATGCGCTCATAGCAGCCAAAGCAGCTGAAGCTGCCGGAGTTCAAGGCAAATTCTGGGAAATGTCCAGCTTATTGTTTGAAAATCAAAGCGAATGGGCAATTGAAAAACACCCTGAAGAAAACTTTATTAGCTACGCTGAAGAATTAGGCTTAGATGTTGATCAATTCAAAAACGACATTCTTTCAAAACAGATCAAAGAAAAGATCTCAAACGACACAAAACTGGGCAACCAAATTCCAATCATGGCAACTCCTAGCTTCTTCATCAATGGACAATTGATTGAAGCACCTAGAGGCCAAGAAGAATTTGAAAAACTCCTTAAGTCTTTGGTTTCAAATTCGTAAAAAAATAGGGTAGAATTGTGGCATCTAACCATCGCCACATGTCACTCACATTATTCGCATTAGCTCTAGCACCGCTGTTTTTGTTTTTTGTGCTTTGCCCAAAAGACGCAAAACAAGCACTTAAATCTCTAAACAAAGACCCGGGCGATAGATTGGTTTTTTCTTGGACCTTCATTTTAATGTCATTCATTATCTTAGGCTCAACAGGGCTGAGTGCTTTAAATTTCCAATCTTGGAACGCCCTACTCCCATGGTTTGGACTTGTTGTAGGACTGAAAGGAATTGTAATGCTACTTGCTCCAAAATTTGTTGAAGATTTGGAAGGGAGATTTAAAGTCTCAGCTTACCCAATTTTGGGTTTCATTGGACTTCTCGTTGTGCTTGTATTGGTGTATGTTGACACCCAATTAATCTGAGCATGAAAAAAAGAAAAAAACTTCTAGTCAAAATTGTTGCTTTCCTTGGCGTGCTCGGAATAATAGCTGGAGCTTTGTCTCCCCTACTATTCTTATCAAGATAAAATGCCAAAATTTAATGAAGAAAGCTTGATCGGCGACATCTTAAGGTTCATCCCTGAAGCAGCCGAAGTTTTGGAAGACTACGGAATGCAATGCATCTCCTGCTCAATCGGCTCCTTTGAATCCATTGGTGACGGTGCTTTTGTGCACGGCCTATCTGACAAAGAACTGCAAAAACTCCTCAAAAAACTGAACGACCTTGCCAAAACCCGCTTCTCCGCCCCCAAAGACGGTATTTATCTAACCTTAAATGCCGCAGAACACATCCGTGAATTTGCCGCTGCAGAAGGCAAAGAAGGCTACGGTCTTCGCATAATAGCCCCATCAAACAAAGGTGAAGAACCACTCTACAAAATGGATTTTGCCGCTTCTCCCCGCAAAACAGACAAAACTTTTGAATTCCACAACGTCAAACTTTTCATCAGCCCAAGTTCACTCAAAAACCTACTTGGATCTGAAATTGACTTCCTACAAACCCCTTACGGCAGCGGCTTCAAAATTTACAACCCAAACTTTTGAAAGTTCTATTAATAGATCACGACGACTCCTTCACCCACATACTCGCCCACTATTTTCCCGTAAACACCCACGTCCTAAACCACTCTGAAGTCACTTTAGAACAAATCCACACTGAAAATCCAAGTCACCTGGTTCTTTCTCCCGGCCCCGGCCACCCGGACGAATACAAAATTGACCAAGAAATCCTCACCGAATTCGCACCATTTCTGCCAATTCTTGGAGTCTGCCTAGGCCACCAAGCCATTGCGGCGCATTTTGGCGCGACCGTCGGTCGCGCCACCCAAATAATGCACGGAAAAAAATCCGCAATCACTCACTCTCAAAAAAACCTGTTCGCAAATCTTAAAAACCCTCTTTCTGTCATGCGTTACCATTCGCTGGCGGTAGCAAACCTACCTGAAATCCTACAAATTGAAGCCACCGCTGAAGACGGCACAATAATGGCCCTTCGCCATAAAAATCTTCCAATTTTTGGTGTGCAATTCCACCCCGAGTCGATAGGAACAGAGCAAGGCAAAAAAATCATAGAA
>JAHIVE010000004.1 GCA_018816805.1 Patescibacteria group bacterium
AAGGAAGAGGGATGTTATGGTGCCAAGGCAGGTTGCAATGTATTTAATCCGTCATGAGATAAATTTTTCTTATGAAAAGATTGGGGAGGATTTTGGAGGAAAGAACCACACAACTGTTATGCATTCTTGTGAGAAGATTGTTAGACAATTAAAAAAGGATCAAAATTTGCTTCGCGACGTGAATTCCATTAAGAAAGAGATGGGACTATAATACGAAAGATGAATTATTCTTATTATCGGCGTTATAATAAGCCACAAAAAAAGCAAAGCGGTTTTGCGTCTTTCTTTTGGTTCGTTATTTTTTTGGTAGTGATTGCGCTTGGAACTAAACTTTTGGTTGGGGCTATGGGAAATATTAAAGAGGAACACAGGGATGAGGCTGTTTTGACCATTAATAAAGGAGGTGCGGAGCTTACTTTGTGGGGTAATACAGAGGGCATTGAAGCTTCAAGCTCTCAAATTGTGTTTGAGGGGGATACTATAACAACAAATGCCTCAAGTTATGTGACGCTCAAGTTTTATAACGGGACTGAAGTGAGGATGGATGAGAACACAAGATTGATTTTTGAGTCGTTTGAGATGGATGGCAGTGATGATTTTGTGAATTTGGACTTGGTTAAGGGTCGGATTTTTGTAAAAAATATGCCTAATGAAACGGGTGTTATGGAGCTTACAGTGAGTACAGATATTATGGATATTATGTCTTATTCTGGAGCTTATTTGGCTTCAAATTCAAAGAATGAGGAGTCTATGTACGGAATTGACGGACAAACAACTGTAAAATATATGGATAGAGGGGGAGTTGAAGATGTACAGGTTGAGGAGCAAAAAGTTGGTGTTGGCATGAAAAGCTATTTTGATTTGACTAAAGAAGAGTCGTTTTTGGCTAGAAATTCCGTTTCTTTGGTTGAAGATGCAGGAGATGATTTATCTGATGATATCTTTTTGAAGTGGAATGTAGGTCTTGCTGCTTTACAGAGTACAGCTGTTGGAGAAGAGCTAGTCAACGAAGAGGAAATTGAAGTTGAGTCAGAACCTGAGCCCGAGTCAGAACCTGAGCCCGAGTCAGAGCCCGAAGAAGAGGTTTCAGTTGAGGAAGAGGTCAATGAGCCGTTGCAAATTGTTGTGGATTCGCCAGCAAGCGGTACAACTATTGCAAAAGATGCAATTGCTATTGAAGGAAGAGTTGTTAGTGGAAATGCTACAAAAATTACTGTTACTTGGTCTGGAGACGGGGCAGCATATCCGTTGGGGTTGTTTTCCGCAGGAGATTCAGCATTCCGCTATGTTGCGGACATTGAATACAAAAACTTTGCATTGGGCCAAAATACGTATACAATCACTGCCTACGACGTTGATGGTAATGCCAGTAATTCGGTTGTTGTAGTGGTCAATGCTGATTTCTAAAAAAATTTGAGTTTGGAAAATCAATTTGATTCAGGTGAATACGATCTTTTTGAGGACGCTAAAGAAAAATTGGCACCTTCACGGCTTTTAAGGAGAATAAAGACGACCGGGGCTTGGAATGAGCTTGGGGCGGTTGGAATTGGGAGCGTTGTTTTTGGGCTAAATGTTATTAGGGGAGCGACTATTGAAGGTGCTGTAAAAGCGGGTTGTGTGCAATTTGCACATACAAGTGTTGTTGGGGTCTTTTTAGTTCCTACTTATGAGGTTGTTGCCGGTTTTTGTGATAGAAAAGAGGGTTTTATGAGGACGGTTGTTCCGGTTTTGGTGCCTTGGACAATGAATATTGGATTGAATGCAAGTTTGCATCATTACTATGGTACTGCGGCTTTCTATGGTTCTGTTGCCGCGGCAGGAATTGCTTCTTTGGGGGCGTTATCAGCCGTTCACTATGTTCGATTAAATGAGGATGAGGTTAAGGCTAAGGTTTGCGAAATCAGGGCTGCAATTCAAGGTCGAATTGAAAAATTGATGAAGTGATTTAAAGGTGTTTGCTCTTGTTTTTTTCGTGCTCTTCGTTGGTTTCTGCGTAAATTACTTCGCCAGTGTCTATGTCAGTTAAGTAGAACCAGTATCTGGAGTCTTCAGGGTAAATTGCACCTTCAAGTGAGGCTAGACCCGGATTTGAGATGGCAGTTGGGGGCAATCCTTTGTTTATGCGAGTGTTGTATGAGCTGTCAGAGGCGAGATCTTCCGCAGTTAGAGTGTTGTCTTCTTTTGTGTAGAGGAGAGTCGCGTCAATTCCCAGAGTCCAGTCGTTATCAAGGCGTTTCCAGATAATTCCTGCAACAAAAGGAATGTCATCTTCAGTTCGAACTTCTTTTTCAAGCATGGATGCCACAATTACGACCTCTTGAATGGTTCGGCCTGAGCTTTCAATGTCTTTTCTCATTTGTTCAGTTAATTTTCTGTCAAAATTCTGCAGCATTTGATTGATTAAGCTTTCTGAACTGAAAGTTTCTGAATCAATAAAGTATGTGTCAGGGAAGAGGTATCCCTCAAGGCTTATTGAGTTTTCGGGAAGAAAGTCGTAGTCAAATTCGCAGCTTAAAGTGCATTTTTTGAAATCTCCGCTTTCAATTAAACCAAGTTCTGTAAGGCGGGCGTCTATGTCATCAATGGTCCAGCCCTCCGGTTCAGTGAATGCCAGTTCACCTGTGCCTGCTGTGGTTAATATGGTGATAATTTCACGCAGTGTCATGTTTGGGCTTAAAACGAAGCGTCCAAACCTTAAGTTCTGATCAAGATCTTCCTTTTTTATTGTGCGAATAAAGCTTTCTTTGCTGACAATCAGGTCCTGTTTTTTCAGGTTTTTTGCTATTTGTGAGCCACTTTCACCTTTTTCAATTTCAAAAACTATTTTGGATTCGTCTTTTGGATTTGCGGCTTCATTTAAGTCGAGTTTCCAAAAAGGCCTTAATAGTGTGAAAAACACAACTGCCAATATGCAAAATAGAATAAATTGGATCAGTCTTTTTTCCATATTAGCTTGGCGCGCCGCCTGTCATACCGGGTAAATCTAGTCCCATTTCATCCATTACATCTTTCATTCGTTCTGCTGCCACTTCTTGAGACTTTTTAATTGCTTTGTTGAAAGCGGCAAGAATTGTTTGTTGAAGTTTGTGCTTGTTTTCTGAGTTTAGTAATTCCTCCGGGATTTTGAGGTCAACGACTTCTTGTTCGCCATTAATTGTTATAAGAACACCTTCGACTTCAGCTTCTATATGTAGATTTTTTAGGTCTTTTTTTACCTGTTTTGCCTTTTTTTGAAGTTTGTATAGGTCTTTTGCTTGTCCGAACATTCCCATATTTTTAAGGTTTATTGAATATATCGCAGGGGATTATATCATTTTCTCTTGCCTTAACAAAGGTTCATAAGTTAGAATCCCTTCGCCTTAATTTTGAATTCATGGCTACAAAAACACCAGTATTACCAGCGGGAAAGAGAGACAAATCTGTTCTTGCAAAAAATTTGAGAAAGCAGGATATGGTTCCGGCAGAATATTATGGACATGGAGTTGAGAATTTAAGTTTACAGCTTGATTATCAAACTTTTAGGAAAGTTTTTAGAGAAGCGGGAGAAAATACTGTTATTGATCTAAAAATTGAGGGAATTGGAGATAAAAAAGTTTTAGTGCAACAAGTTGATCGTGATCCGGTAAGTAATGAGTATTCTCATGTTGAGTTAATTAACGTGCGAATGGATGAAGAAGTGACAACACATGTACCAATTGAGCTTGAAGGGCAAGCGCCTGCGGTTAGAGAGCTTGCTGGTGTTTTGGTACAGAATTTGGATGAAATTGAAATTAGATGTTTGCCTGGTGACTTGATCCATGGAGTGACATTAAATATTGAAGTTCTGGTAGATTTCCAGACTTCATTGCATGTATCTGACATTAAATTGCCTGCAAATATCACCTTGTTGACGGATCCTGAGCTAATGGTTGCAACTGTACAGCCACCTCGTGAAGAGGAGATAGAAGAAGTTGCTCCAGAAGCTGCTGAAGGTGCAGTTCAAGAAGGTGAAAAAGCTGAGGCTACAGAGTCAGGAGCTGATGCAAAAGAGGCAGGAGGGGAATAATTACTTAAGTAATTAGCTCTTGAAGGAGCTTTCTAAGTGATTCATATTCGCCGGTTTTTGCTGTTTCTGGTGCTTGAATTTTTAAAATAAACTCATTCCCGGGTTTGATAGATTTTGGGAGCAAAGAGAGAGGAAGCATTGCTTCCTCTATTTGTGATCCCTTTTGTATATTTAGTTTAGCCATATTGCCTTCGATTCCTAGAAAGGTTGTAATAAATTGAAATTCAAAAGGATTGAACATGGCGTGGTGTGGTGGAAGACGTAGGATTTATAGTAAGAAAAAATTGCGTAAAATAAAAGTGCCAATGCGGATTTTGCATTGACACTTTTTTTAAAACGAATTCAGTATTCTATAGAAGTGAATGTGTTGCAATTATTGGAGCAATAATCAAAGCAATTGTGTTAATAACTTTGATCAAAGCATTAAGAGCTGGTCCAGCGGTGTCTTTGTAAGGATCTCCGACTGTGTCACCAACAACTGCTGCATGGTGTGCTTGTGAGCCTTTTCCACCATGATTTCCTTCTTCTACGTACTTTTTACCGTTATCCCAAGCACCACCCGCATTTGACATGTTTATAGCCATCAAAAGGCCGGTTACAATCACTCCTCCAAGCATTCCACCAAGAGCCAAAGGTCCAAGAATGAAACCAACAGCTATTGGAGCTGTCACTGCCAGGAGTCCTGGAATAACCATTTCTTTAAGTGCCGCAAGTGTAACAATGTCCACACATTTTGAGTATTCAGGTTTTCCGGTCCCTTCCATGATTCCTTTGATTTCACGGAATTGGCGGCGAACTTCTTCAACAACTGAGTGAGCTGCTTTCCCGACTGCACTCATAAGGAATGAAGAAAAAAGGAAAGGAAGCATACCTCCAATGAAAAGCCCAATAAGTACGCGGTAGTCTGCAAGGTTGAAAATGAATTCAATAGGGTTACTCTTCATAAGTTCTTCGCCGTAGGCTTGGAATAGAACGAGCGCAGCGAGTGCTGCAGATCCAATAGCGTAACCTTTGGTTACAGCTTTGGTTGTGTTTCCAACTGCGTCTAAGGCGTCTGTGTTTTTGCGGACGCTTGGTGGTAGGTCTGTCATTTCTGCAATTCCACCGGCGTTGTCTGTGATTGGTCCATATGAGTCCATTGCAATTACCATTCCTGTGGTTGATAGCATTGAAACGGCTGCAACTGCAATTCCGTAGATACCATTTCCAAGTGTTGAATTTTCACCCAACCAGTATGACGCAAAAATAGCCACAACAATAAGCATAACCATTGGGAATGTTGAAGCGAGCCCGACTGCAAGTCCGGCAATTACGTTTGTTCCTGCGCCTGTTTCGGACGCTTTTGCGATTTTTCGAACAGGGGCGTAGGAAGTTGATGTGTAGTATTCAGTTGTAACGTTAATTAAAAGTGTCAAAAGTAGACCAACGACAGTGGCAAAGAAAATGTGCATGTCGTTTAGCATGTATTTTGTTACAAAGAAGAAACCAACTCCGGATAAAATTCCAGAAGCTAAAGTTCCTTTGTAAAGTGACCACATGATTTTGTCACTACCTTCTTTAAGTCTAACAAAATAAATTCCAATGATTGTTGCCAAAACAGCTACTGCACCAAGTGCAAGAGGATATTCAATCCCTGTAGCACCAATTTTGTCTGTCAGGGTTGAAGCAGCAAGAATCATTGCTGCAATCAAGGTTACTGCATAAGTTTCAAAGAGGTCTGCACCCATTCCGGCACAGTCACCAACGTTATCACCAACGTTGTCGGCAATAACTGCCGGGTTTCTTGGATCATCTTCAGGAATTCCTTTTTCTACTTTTCCAACCAAATCTGCTCCTACGTCAGCTGCTTTTGTGTAAATTCCTCCTCCAACTCTAGCGAATAGAGAAATTAGAGAAGCTCCAAACGCGAATCCAATGAGTAAACCTGGTGCTTCCTGTATTGGGATTTCAAAAGCATTAATGAAAAGCCAGTAAAAACCTGAAACTCCGAGTAAGGCTAAACTCACTACGGCTAATCCGGTTACGGCTCCACCTCTGAAAGCAACTTGAAGTGCACCTGAGAGGCTGGTTTTTGCTTCGTTAGCAGTTCTCACATTTGCTCTAACTGCAACACCCATTCCAATATAGCCGGCTAAGGCTGAGAAAACGGCACCTACAATGAAGCCCATTGCGACCAAAAAGCCGTTTGAGGGCAGAGCGAAGCCTAAAATTAGGAAAATAATTATTGCGAAAATTGCCAGCGTTTTGTATTGGCGATTCAAGTAAGCCATTGCTCCTTCCTGAATGGAGGCGGCAATGTCCTGCATTTTTGTGTCGCCGGTTTTTTTGCTTAAGACACCGATGACAAGTGCTATCGCCCAGCAAAGAGCAAGTATGCTTGCAGCAATTGCAAGTAGAGGCAAATTCATAGAAAAATGGTTAAATGGCTAAATAAAGACGCGCGCATTTTAAGGAAAAAATGACGAAGGCACAATTCTTTTTTTCTATTACATTAGTGCTTCTTTGGTTTTTGCCATCAAAGTCTTCTGTTCGTCTCTGTAGTAGAGATATTGGAAATTTGTGAAGACGTATAGGAAAGTTCCTGCGAACAATGATGCGCCAATTACAATTATTCCAAGTACAATTATCACAGGAGTTGGCGGAACAATGAAGATAAGTAGGAAGCCAACTAGGTAAATCAATGCAATAAACACGTATATTGCAACCATGACAACTGTTTGAATTGCCATAATATTTCCAAGGGTTCTCAAGAAGCCAACACTCATTATTAGTTTTTGGCTTATTAAATTTGCTTTATTGCCGGAAAGCTTCTCAAGTTGGCTGATTTTTACCGACTGAGAATATTGGACGGCTTTGTATAGACCAGGGAGAATCAGAAGTAACGCCCAAAGGAAAATTTTAATTGTTGTGAGCAGAGAGGTTCCAACAACTCCCCAAAAACGAGAGAGACCGTATTTTATACCTTCCGCTACGTCGATTTCTTTTTTCCCTGAAAAAATGTCTGCACACCATTTAAGAACTGCTGTTGCGAATGCAATTCCGAATACTGTTAGTGTAAGTGTGATAAGGATGGAAACCGCTAAAGTTGTTTTGGAGTTTTCACCCATTTGCATTACAACCAAAAATTGTATCAGACAAAGGATTACCGTTACAATAAATGGAAGAACAATAAATTCTTTCCAGTATTTTAATGTGGCGTCCCAAGCAGATTTTGCTATGAGATCAGTTGAATTTTGTTGCATGCGTAGAAGATTAGGAATTGATGTGTTGATGATACAATAAAAATTGCTATACTGGAAAAGATTTTTTTAACTTTACGCTATGAATTTTGAAAACTTTTTCAGGAGTGCTTATAAAATTGTTGGCTTGGATGAGAAAACGATAAAGGCGGTGAATGATGACAAGAAAGCGGTGAATTTTTCACTTTTAATGATATTGCTTTTTGCCGTGATATCAGTTGTGGGGTTTATGATGTTTCCACGTACAGTTATTCCAGGTTTAGCATTTTATGAGCCGGATTTGCTTTCTGGTGCGCTTATGGTGTTAACCACTTTTTTGTTAGCTGCGGGAACCTATGCCGCTGCAGGTTTTTTGGCTGAAAAGGTATTTAATGCAAAAACAAAATGGGATTCTTATTTGAAAGTACTAGGTTTGGGACAAATTGTTGGTTTTATTAGTATTTTTCCTTCTTTAGCACTTGTTGCTTGGCTGTGGATGCTGATAATTTTCCTCTTTATGTCTAGAAAAGTTGGGAAATTGGATTGGGGTTCCATCATTTTGCTATTTGCTTTCACCATGTTGGCTTTTGTATTAATGATTACGGTTTTGAAGTTCATGCATTTGCCAATCCTGGATTATTCGTATGGGGTGAAGGTTTTTGATTATGTAGATATGTTTTAGGTTGCTTGCAGATTGAAAAAAAGCCTTAATTATGCTATAATTAAGGTGGTTAAATGAATTCAAATGACTGATGAACAAAAAGTCTTAAAGGAAGACAAAAAAAGACCGGAAAATGAGGCTGCACCTGAAGAAAATTTGGGTGATCCTGTATTGTCTGATGAGGTTGGGAAATCAAAAGATGAGCTTAGTGATAAATTAGATTCACCAGGTGGTCTTGAAGTTGAGGAGATGACGGAGAGTATGGAGCTGCAGAAAAGAAGAGAGCAAACTAAGGATAGGTTGAAAGAGTTATCTGAACTTGATACAAGCACTGATGAAAGTACGGAACCTTTTGGTGATGATGAAGAAGGTGGTTTTGGTGCCCTTTTAAGGGAGGCGAATTTATCTCCTAAACATTTGAAATTTTGTTGTGGGGGTGTTTTTTTGATATTGGCTTTAGTTATGGCAGTTTGGGGAGGGATTTTGATTTTCAATTCTGACAATGATAGCACTGACAAAAAGGATAAAACTGATACTCAGGAAGAGAAGGATTCAAAGAATGATAAAGATTCGGGAAGTGAAATAATTATTGGAGGTGATGAGGATGTTTCTTTGATTTCGGGTTTGATGGTTGGTGCGGATGAGCTTGTGGAAGATATTGGAACAGATATGGGAGAGGATATTGGAACGGATGTAACATTATTGGAAAATTATCCGCAAATGATCAGGGATTTTACTGAGATTTATAATTCTCTGCAGGTTGATGTTGTGGAGCTTTTGGATCAGTCGCATGATAGGAGCGCCACTTTGGATGAGTATTTGGACGAGCTTAATTACAATCAATATTTGGCAAGGCAAAATATTGAAACTTTACAAGCGCAAATTTCAAATTTGGCGGATGAAATTCAATCAACAGAGAAGAAGAGAGATGAAAAAGAAAACGAATTTTTCACCAGTTTGGGTGATTTGGATGCTTATAAGAGTAATGCTGCTTTGGATGACTATATTGAATATGCTCAAGAAGCTGTTGATTTGCGAGCCAGATATCAAGCAAGAGAAAAGTTGCTCTCATATTACGACCAGATTGCTGATGATATTGAGGCAAGAATTCGTGGTGTTGAACTCAATAGAGAGGCTTTGATAAAGGGAATTCGAGTAGTTGATATTAGTGGATCAAATATTGATTTGATTATTGGTGAGGATGAGTTTTAAGCGAGGCGTGGTAGAATGGATTTATGATCTATTCGAGTTTAAGAAATGAAATTGTAAAAAATAGGCCCGACCTTGATATTAATGAGGTTGATAGAGCTTTCGAATTTGCAAAAAAGGCGCATGATGGGCAACTTAGGTTTAGTGGAGAGCCGTATATTACTCATCCGGTTGCGGCGACGCAGATTTTGCTTGATTTAAACCCTGACTTGGCGTGCGTGCAGGCTTGTTTAATGCATGACGTGACTGAAGATACAGAAGTAACTTTGAGTGAAATTGAGCAGCATTTTGGTGAAGAAGTTGCCGGTTTGGTGGAGCGAATGGAAAGACTTTCGGTTGTGAAGCTAAGAAAAAAAGGAAGGCAGGATGAAAAATGGAAAAAGCTTTTTTTGGGTATGGCGAATGATGTTCGTATTGTTTTTATAAAGCTCTCGGACAGGTTACATAATATGCGGACATTGCAATATGTGCCTAAGGAGAAGCAAAAAAGAATTGCGAACGAGACATTGATGGTCCACGCGGCAATTGCGTCGCGCTTGGGTATTTACGGGATTAAAAGTGAGCTTGAGGACTTGTGTTTTAAATTTTTGCATCCTAAGGAATATGCAAAGCTGGAAAAGCAAATAAAAAAGTATAGAGAGAAAAGTGATGAAAATATTGCTTTTGCGACTTCTGAGATTGAGCAACTTTTAATGAGGGAGGGTGTAAAAGTGCGTAGGGTGGAGGGCCGCATGAAGTTTTTGTGGAGTATTTATCAAAAAATGGCGCGAAAAGATGTAGATGGGATTGATGATATTTATGATATTTTTGCTGTTCGCGTGATATTGCCGGATGTTTTTTTAGAGGAGAAGGAGAATTTTTCTCATCTTTATTCGACTTTGGGGATTATTCACAGCAATTATATTCCGCTGCAGGACAAATTTAAGGACTATGTTGCGGTGCCAAAACCAAATGCTTACAGGAGTCTTCATACGACTGTTTTGGGGCTTGGTGGAAGCAAATATAAAGAGCCGACTGAGATTCAGATTCGTACAGAATCAATGCACAGGGAGGCGGAAATTGGAGTGGCTTCGCACTGGACTTATAAGGAAGGGAGAGTGCAGAGAATTGACAGTAAGCGTAGTATGGCACTTAGGGATGCACTTTCTAGTGTGCAGGCTTTGATTGATAAATATTCGGATATTGAGGAGATTGTGATTGAGTGGGTAGAGAGGTATCAGAGAATGAGTTTTGAAGACAGGGATAAGGTTGCAAAACTTCTAAAAGAAAGAGGGATTTCTGAGAAACAGCTTGATGATATTAAAAAAGGTAGAAGTTTGGGGCAGCTTTCAATGCAGCCTAATCTTGATACACAGTTGGCGTGGCTCAGGGGTTTGGCGGGGGACGTGCAGTCGGAAAAGAGTATTAATATTTATCCGAACAAAATTTTTGTTCTTACGCCACAGAGTGATATTTTGGAATTACCAAAGGGCTCGACTCCTTTGGATTTTGCGTATGCAATTCACAGTGAAGTTGGGCACAAGGCGACTCATGCAAAAGTAAATGGGAAAATTGTGCCGCTTGATTATGAGCTAAGTAACGGGGAAATGGTGGAAATTGGGACTCGCTCCAATGCTAAACCCTCAAAACTTTGGGTTTCCATGGTTAAAACTGATCAAGCAAAAAGTAAGATTAGAAACTGGTTTAATAGGCAAGATAAAGAGCTGCATTTGAGAGTTGGTCGGGACGCTTTAAATAAGGAGCTAGCGGCTCTTGGAAAGCCGCTTTTGGATGAAAAGCTTGCACTTTTGAAGGATTATGGTGGAAAAGCGCGAACGATCCAGGAACGTGAGGAGCTTTTGGAGAGTGTTGGTTTGAAAAGTATGACCGCCGCGCAAATGATGAAGACTTTGTTTGGTGTTGAGCCGGTTAAAAAGAGGAGAAAGCCAATTGGTGCTGAGCATGTTAAAAGAATTCAGGATAAAGGGATTTTGGTGACCGGTGAGGAAAATTTGCCGGTGGTTTTGAGCAGTTGTTGCAAGCCAAAAGTGATGGATCCAATTATTGGTTATGTTACTAGAGGAAAATCCATAAGAATTCACAGACAGAACTGTAAGGAACTTTCAGGTTTGGAGGGTGAGAGGTTTGTTTCTGCGGTGTGGGAGGACTAAGGAAAAGCAATTTTTGTGGCTGCGCAGTCGAAAAAGGGTAGAAATGATGCCACTATGCCAAGAATTGTTAGAGTTACAAGCAAATATAATATCCCTTCTTTCCAGGTTTGCTGCGTTTGTTTTGCAGGCCTTTTAAATGCGGCGGGCAGGATTGAGAGAAAAAAAGGAATTGCAAAAATTTGAATTAGGTAGAAAGTGCACCAGATTGAGGGGGTGTCTTTGCAAATGTTTACCGAGAATTGCGAATAGCCCCAAATTGCGTAAATTAGGGCAAGAATGAAGGAAATATCCAATGTTGCCAGGAGGTAGGCTAAGATGGTTTTTCTTGAGGAGTTTTTGGGTAGAAATTTAAGGCCAAACAGTGCGCAGACGTTGAAGTAGAAAAATAAGAAGATCCAAGAGTAGGACCAGAGCGAAACATTATTGTGTCTTAGATAAAAGCTTTGTTCTTGAAAGCTCATTGGGGTCAAAAAAGCGTGCACGGCTACAGCAGCAATTAAAACTAGTGCCAGGTGGGAGTGCAGTTTTCGGTTTAGTAAAACTTCCAAAGATTTCAGGAAGAAGAACATTGCGGAGATAGAGATAATGAGCCCGGTTTTGTAGATTATTTGGTTTTCTGTGACTAGAGAGAGGAATTCAAAAATTTGGTGGCCGCCTATGTAAAGAAAGCCAGCCATGGTGAATTTTAGGAATGGGATAAGCCATTTTTCTTTGATGGCGTTGTATTTGATTACGTAGAGGATGTAGTAAAAAATGCTAATCACGATTATTGCACTGCCTGTTGCGAGTTGAACTTCTTTTGAATAGCACATTTCAAATTTGCATGAGTGATTTTAAAGGTGAATCCATGTGGGATTCAAAAAGTTTTGGTATGAAAGCTTTGAGTACGTTTTTTTCTTCCGAATTAACAAAGACCTTTTCGCATTCGCTGCGTGGGGCTTTTTGGAAAAAATCCAGAGCTTTTCTATATTTTAGGGGCATGTGAAGGAAATGTTCTTTGCCGCAGGAAGCACAGTGGAGTGTTCCGGAGTTTGGGTCCCAACTGGCAGTGTCTTCATCAAGTGTTTTGTGGCAGCTGGAGCAGCTTTTGAAGGAGGGAAGAAAACCCAAGTGCTTTGCAAGTTTTATTAGAGTTGATTCAATTAGGTTTGGGGAGATTTCTTCTTTGTTTGCTTGAGTGAGAGTTTCCAGTAGCAGTGAATAGATTTCCGGGTGGGGGTCGTTTTCAAGGATGGTTTTCTCGATTATTTCAAGGATGTAGCTGAGGCTAAAGATTTGTTCCAGGTTTTTTTTGAGAGTTGGGAAACTTGATTCGCATTGAACGGTTTGGAGGTAGATGTGATTTTTACTACGGAAAAAAGTGCCTGAGATCAGGTTCATTATTTCAATGTGGTTTTTACGTCTGGAGGTGCCGTTTAAGGCTCCTTTTGCAATTGCTTCAAACCTCATACCGTCTGATCCCAAAAGGGTGACAATCATGTCGCTTTCGAGAAAGTCGCGTTTTTTTATGATAATTGCAGTTGAGGAAAGGATTCTCATTTGTCCAGGACTAATGTGCGTTTCAGGTAGTAGTTGATAGCAAAAAAGCTTGAAATTACGCCAATCAATATGCTGCCGGCCAGTTCCAAACCAAACAGCGAGGCGGGATAAAAGCTTTCTTTAAAAACCTGGAATTCCATTAGGTGTGAGCCTTCAATAAAGGCTACAAGAAGGAAAAAGCTGAAGAATACCGCAACGGTGCTGTAGATTGCGCCTTCGAAAACAAAAGGGAAGCGGATCATGCTTGGGCGGGCGCCCACCAGTTGCATAATTTGAATTTCCCGTTTACGGGTGAAAATTGAGAGGTGGATTGCATTTATTATGATTAGCAGAGAACCAAAAACGAAAGTTATTATTACGCCAATTATTAGTTTTTCAGTGAATGAAGTTACTTTTACCAGTCTTGATACAATTTCTTGGTTTTCATTTGAGCTTTCCATGTCCAGGAGCAGGTTTTTGTAATTGGATGTGTTCAAATAGTCTATGACAAGAGGGTGTTGCTCGGGTTTTTTTGTGAGAATGCGAATATTGCCCGGTAGTGGATTGTCAATGTTATAGGTTGAAAACGGATCCGCTTTGTCCGGGTAGGCTTTCAGGAAATCTTTGAGCGCTTCACCTGCGCTTTTATATTCCGCTTCTTTTACTACTGGAAGGCTTTTGATGTCATTTAACATATTTGTTATGTTCAGCATGGATGCGTTTTCCGAAACGTAGATTATGAGGTCCGCTTTTTCATTTATTGTGTTGATTGAGGACGTTGTGAGCACGTTTAAGACCATCACAATGTTGAAAATGAACAAAATAAGACCCATCATTACAGTTGTTGCAACGGATAGCAGCAAATTTCTTCCAATGTTCTGGAAGGAAATTTCAATTAGTCGGCGGGGATTTTTTGAGGCTCTGGGTCGCATTTTTGGGTGGAGTTTTTCAGAATTGAACTTTTGAAGGCGGATGGGCGGAAGGCTTCCAAGCGAATAATTTGCGCGTCTATCTTCTCTTTTATTAAAAACGGTCTTAGCTTGTAGGTAAAGACGAATTGATCATAACCGAGTGCAATTACGTCCGGGCGATATTTCTTAATAACGCGGTATTTGTCGTCCAAAGAGCCAAGCATGGCTTTGTCTACATATTTGCATGCTGCGACTTCTCGAAGCCGTTTCCGCTCAGATTGAGTAGGTTTTTCATTTTTGACTTTTTTTACCGTGTCGTCTCTGGCGACTATAACCATTAGCGAATCGCCGAGCTTTGAAGCTTGACTCAAATAACTCTCATGGCCGGCGTGGAAGTAGTCGAAAGTTCCGAAGGCCATCACCAATTTTTTTTTAGATGAGGGTTGCATCTGCAAGACCGAAGTTTAGGAAAAGTGCTAATCCGAACGTAGCAAGGGAAAATACACTTAAAATAAGGAGAGGAATTTTAACGGAACCGAATATTTCTCCCATTCCGAGTGATAGTTTTGAAGTCATGTAAATTAACCCTGCAAAAAGAAAAGGCAGATCCATACTGTTAAATAAAATGAAGTCTGCTCTATCAATAACGCCTTCCGCAATAAGTAACGAGGAGCTAATGTGAAGCAAGCCCGTTATTAGGAAGAAGTAGAATGATATTTCTGCCAGATTGTTAAGAGTTTTTTCCATATGTTTTTTGCGGCGTCAGCCGCTTCGGACGCATTATACAACACATTTCAATTGAATCCCAGAAGATCTCTTGCTAGAGTTTTGTCATGAAATTAACAAAAGAAGAAGTCGAAAAACTCGCGCACTTGGCGCGAATGAAGCTTACTCCTGAGGAAGTAAGCAAGTATTCCGAACAGCTTACGGATATTTTGGATTACGTGCAGATGCTTTCGGAGCTGGACACTAAGGGAGTGCCTGAAACTTCTCAGGTTACCGGACTTTCAAATGTGACTCGGGAGGATGAAATAAAAATGGATTTGTGTAAGCCGGAGGAGCTACTTAAGTGCAGTCCTTTACCTGTAGCGAATCGACAGATTCGCGTTAAAAGAATTATTTAATTATGGGTGATTTAAATTGGCTGAGTATTAAAGAGGCTAATTCCGGCCTAAAGAAGAAGGACTTTTCGTCTGAAGATTTGGTGAAAGCTTGTTTGCGACAGTTGGAGGAGACTGATAAAAAGTTGAATAATTTTGTCACGGTGACTGAAGAATTGGCTTTAGAGAGGGCGCGTGCTGTGGATAAAAAAATTGCTCAAGGTGAGGAAATTGGGGTTTTGGAAGGGGTGCCGGCCGGAATTAAAGATATTTTGAATACGCGTGAGGTTAGGACTACGTGTTCGTCAAAAATGCTGGAAAATTTTGTGCCGCCGTATGAGTCGACTGCCACGGCGCGCCTCCTTGAAAATGGTTATGTTTTGCTTGGAAAGACAAATTTGGATGAGTTCGCTTGCGGGGTTTCAACGGAAAGATCCGCGTTTGGTACAAGTTTGAATCCTTGGAATACAGACTGTGTTGCAGGGGGATCTTCCGGTGGGTCTACTTCCGCTGTCGCTGCTGGACAAATATTTTATTCACTTGGGACGGATACGGGTGGTTCCATAAGGCTTCCCGCTTCATTTTGCGGGTGTGTTGGTTTGAAAGTAACTTACGGTCGTGTTAGTAGATTTGGTGTAACGTCAATGGCTTCAAGTTGGGATACAATTGGTCCCATTGCGCGGAGTGTTGAGGATGCTGCAATTGTTTTGAATGCAATTGCGGGCCATGATCCTTATGATGCAACAACTCCGAAAATTGAGGTTCCGGATTACACAAAAAATCTGAGTTATGATGTGAAGGGCCTTAGAATTGGGATTCCGGATGAATATTTTTCAGATGGAGTTGATGAAGAAGTGAAGGAGAAGGTTATGGAAGCAATTAAGGAATTCGAAAAAATGGGTGCTAGCTTGAAAAAGATTAGTTTGCCGCTCACAAAATACGGAGTTGCGGTTTATTACGTGACTATGCCCGGGGAGCTTTCCACAAATTTGGCCAGGTTTGATGGAGTCAGGTTTGGGTATAAGCCGGAAGGCGAGATGAGTGATTTGATTGACTATTATAAAAAGGTTCGCGGGGAAGGATTCGGGGACGAAATTAAAAGAAGAATTATGGTTGGAACTTTTGTGCTTTCAGCCGGTTATGCGGATGCATATTATAAGCAGGCGCAGCGTGTTCGCACTTTGTTTATTAGGGAATTTCAAGATGCCTTTAAAGATGTTGATGTGATAATGGCGCCTTCGGCGCCATCGCCCGCAATGAAGGTGGGGGAAAAAGTGAATGATCCGCTTGCTATGTATTTACTGGATGTTTTGACAATTCCCGCTTCAACGGCAGGTTTGCCGGCAATTTCAATTCCGTGCGGCTTTTCTTCCGACGGTTTGCCAATTGGACTTCAGATTATTGGTCCGCAGTGGGCGGAAACGGAGGTTTTAAAAGCTGCTTCTGCTTATGAGCAGGCAACGGATTGGAACAAAATGCGGCCGAAATTAGGCTGAAAATTGCTTTGCAAACTCCCAAGCCATCAGGAAAATAGCTCTTTGAGTGTCCGCAATTTCAGGGCTTTCTATTATCATGCCTAAAATTTCATCTTGGCCGAATGAGATTATGGCAACTTTGTCGTCGTAAATATTTATTTCATTTGCAAAAGAGAATTCGCTTCTGGGGACGAGGCGGATTTCACGGAAGGATTGGCTGTTTTTTTTGACTACTTCTTTGCCGTATTCGTCCAGGGGGGATATTCCTTTCAGGTAGATTGAGTTTTTGACGCGGTTTTTGATGTATTCTTCGTCGTAGTTTGGCCAGTAGTCGCGGATGGATTTGGAGTCTGCGTAGTTGAATATTTCAGTTTTTGCGGTGAGAGTGTCTTGATAGACTTTTTTAATGCCTTCCAGGCCTTCGTAGTAGCGAATTCGAGGGTGTGAGGTTTTGCCGTAAAGTCTGCGGAGGGCGGGGAGTGCCGCTTTGAAATTCATGTAGCGTTTTCGGGCGTCAAGGCGAATTGTGTCCGGTTCCGTGGCGCCAAAAAATTTGATTTTGTTTTTTGTGTAGGTGCTTATAAAACCGCGGTTTATTAGTTTTTTTAGGATGTCGTAGCAGCTTACTCTGTTGATTTTAGCACGAAGCGCAATGTCAGAAGCGGGAGAGTCTCCAAGTTCAAGAGTTGCAAGGTAAACTTTTGCTTCTTTGTCTGTGAGGCCTATGTCAGTTAGAACATCGCTTAGTTCCATTCGTCAATTTAAATTTTGTTGTAGAAAATTTCGACACCCGAAATTTTCTTAAGAATAGCGCAGGGGTTTGTTATGGGTCAAGAGGCAAGTGTAGAGCTTTTTTTACAGGCAAAAAAGGGCGAAAAAATACTATTGAATGCGGCTAAACCGGCGGGTAGAAAGGAGTTGAAATCCTTAACCTTTCTATATGAATTTTCACACTCAAGCAGCAATGGGAGCTGCTCAGAAAGATACGGTGCGAGCCGTGAAGAGAGAACACATGTATTCAAAATTTCCACGCTCCGGGGCAACAAAGGAGATGGTTTTGGATATGGCGCAAGAATACGGAGTTCAATTTGTGGACATGCAATTTACGGATATTTTTGGGGTTTTAAAGGCTGTTACAATTCCGGTGCACAAATTAGCCAGTGCAATTGATAGTAATGTTTGGTTTGACGGATCTTCAATTGAGGGTTTTACGCGTGTTACCGAGTCAGATATGTTTTTGAAGCCGGATCTAAATACTTTTGCTGTTTTGCCGTGGACAAAAAATACCGAGGATGTGACTGCCAGATTGGTTTGTGACGTTCATTTGCCTGATGGAAATCCTTTTGAGGGTGATCCACGCCGGATTCTCAAAAGGCAGCTTGAGAAGGCTCGAGCTCTTGGCCTGACGTTTAATACGGGTCCGGAGCTGGAGTTCTTCTTGTTTCAGAAAGATGAGAGCGGCAATTTGCAGCCTCTTCCGCATGATCAGGCCGGTTATTTTGATCAGACCACGGATTTGGCGCTTTCAATTCGTCGTCATATGGCTTTTGGGCTTGATGAGATGGGAATTGAGGTTGAGGCACTTCATCATGAGGTTGCAGAGGGTCAACATGAAATTAATTTTATGTATGCGGATGCTTTAACAACCGCTGATAATACAATTTCTTTCAAGTTGGCTTTGAAGGCAATTGCACAAAGTATGGGGCTGCATGCAACTTTTATGCCAAAACCAATTTTTGGAATTAACGGAAGCGGAATGCATGTTCATGAGTCGCTTGCGTCAATTGAGGATGGTAGCAATAAGTTTTATGATGCTTCAAACACAAGGTATTTTGGTCTTTCGTCATTGGGGCTCAGCTTTATTGCGGGGCAACTTGCGCATATTAAAGCCATGAATGCAATTATGAATCCAACTGTGAACAGCTACAAGCGTTTGGTGGTTGGGTATGAAGCGCCGGTTAATGCTGCTTGGGGACAAAGGAATCGAAGCGCGCTTATCAGAGTTCCAAGAATTACGAATGAGAAAGCTCATTTGGCAACTCGTATTGAGCTTAGATGTCCGGATCCTTCCGCGAATATTTATTTGGCTTTTGCGGTTATGCTTGCGGCAGGTTTGGATGGAATTAAGAAAGGCATGTCCGCCCCTGAGCCGGTTGAAGATAATATTTGGATGCTTACTAGGGAGGAGATGCAAGAAAGAGGAATTGGCAGCGTTGCGAAGGATTTGAATGAAGCTTTGGATGCTTTGGCCGAAGATGAAGTTATTCGCGCCGCGCTTGGAGATCACTTTTTCAGTCACTTCTTCAAGGCAAAAAAGGCTGAGTGGGACGCATACCGAACTCACGTTTCAAACTGGGAACTTGATCAGTATTTGAACTGTTAATTTGCGGTATTTATTAAGACCCGTTCCAGAGCAAGAATATATTGCTCTGGTTCGGTTTGTCTGAAGTGGATTTGGCCGTTTTTAAGCCGTTTGTCAATTTCCAAGAGCTGTTTTAGTCCGCGTTTCAGTTGGCCGTATGTGAAGTTTCTGCATTGAGACTGGGTGGTTTTCACAACAAAAGGGTGCACTTTCATTTTGCTGGCGATAACGTTTTGAGGTATGCGGTTTTCTGAAAGTGACTTCATTTCCAGCATTAACCTGAATTGACGCGCAATCATAGCGAAAAGATACGGCACTTCGTTTCCTTGATTTAGGAGTTCACTTAGGGTGGCTAGGGCGCTTTTGATGTCTTTTTTTGCCAGTTGGTCCGTGAGTAGGAAAATGGATTGTTCAGTGCTGGATGAGACCAGTTCGTCAATCATGGGTATGCTAATTTGCTTTCCTTCCGAGTATAGAGCGAGTTTTTGGATTTCGTTGTCCAGTCTGAAAAGATTGTCGCCAATAAGGCTTGCCAGGTATGATGCGGAGGAGGAGTCGATTTGGCTTTTGTGCGATTGCGCTTGTTTGATGATCCAACCTGTTAAAAGTGGGCCTTTTGGTTTTGTGAAAGCCTTTGCCGTCGCAGCTTGAGCAAGAAATTTGTACAAGGCGGTGCGTTTGTCCGGCTGGCTCATTTCAACCATAAGAAGGACTGTGGTTTCCGGCAGGTTCTCAAGGGAAGGGATCAGGTCTCTTTGTGTGTCCGCATTTTGATCCGCCATGAAGTTTTTGAGAATAACCAGTCTTTTTTCGGCCAAAAAGGGAAGGGCTCTGAGGGAATTTTTCAGATTCGGTAAAGAAGAGTTGCCGTCCAGCTCTTCAAGATTCATGTCGCCGCCGGGCTTTTCAAGGAAGGCCTTACGCCAACGCGCAAGTTCTTTTTGAAGGGAGAAGAGGTCGTCGCCGTGCCAGAGGATAAGGTTTTGCATTTTCATGGAAACCTATTCTAGCACCGGATTCAGTTTAATTCACTCCCTTTTCCGTTGAGACGTCAACGTATTCGCTGAGGCCCGGAGGAGTGTTTAAGATGATACGGCTGTCGTAGCGGACTACTATTCCGGCTCCGTCAAGGGTTGCCGGTCCAACGTAATTTGCAACGTCCAGGAGAGGCTGAATGTTACCGTAGATTGAACCGTAGAATGTGAGTGGATCGTTTACGGCGCTTCGTTCGTCACCTGTGAAGTTTTGGTCCGTGTAATAAACTCCAACCAATTGGTGAGCTCCTGTTGTGATGTAAATGTCGCCACCTTGGACTATGAATGCAATGGACGGAATATTTGGTGCTGTGAAAGTGTTTGAATATCTGATGTCCGAGGCGATTTTGAGGGTCGCATCAGTTACAATTAGAGTCCAAGCACCTTCAGGCACTTCAATATTGCTGATTGTTATTGTGTCGTCGCCTCCTTTACCTTGGTAGTAGAGGATTCCGCTGTTTGGATTATTTGTGTTGTGCAGAGCCGAATAGAGTGAATCCCAAGAATTGAAGCTGGTTTGGTTTCCTTGGTTGGTTTCAACGTTACGAGTTGAGAGGGAAACCTGACTTTCTTGGGTTTCTTCAACAACTTCACGTTTCCATAGGTCTGAAACGGTGTTCACAATTTCACAAACGTATGAACTCAAGTTTCCTACAAGGTTTTCGTCGTATTCCTCGTTGTCGCAGACTGAAATTGTTACGTCACTGTAAACGGTTGGTTCGTAAACGCCGCTTGTAAATGTGTCGGCTTCTTCTACTGTTTCAGTTGGTGCTTCAAGGATTACAAGTGCGTCAACGTTTCTGTAGTTTTCTTCTTCTTCAACAAAGATACATGAAAGGTCTGAACCTTCTTCAAGTTGAACTTCAAGGTAAACGTCTCCGGCACCGCGGGTTACAAGGTAAGAACAGAGAACGACCAAGGTGGCCTCGGCTTCAACAGTTTCATCATTTGAACCTGTGGCGTAAGCTGTGTTAATGAATTGTTCCGTTAAACATTCGTCTTCCGCGCTGTCACATTCAAGGTGTGAGTCAACACGGCCAACGTAACGGATTCGAACCACTTCATCAGACTGTAGTGTTCCGGCGTTTTCAATAACAACTTGGCCGGCGCTTGGTGAAGTTGATGGGTCGAAGCAGATGTCAGTTGAGGCTAGTACGCCTTCTGCATCATATTCACATTCATAAACAATGTCATAAGTGTTTGGGTCTGATTGTGGTAGGCTGTAGTCTTTTGTATAGGCTATCCAGTTCAGGTTGTTGTCGTCAGCGTATTGACCAAGTGCGTCAGTTCCAATTTCTGCGTCATTTGTAAGACCAAGTTTAAGGATGCTTGAATAAGTGTAAGTTCCAAGAGCTGCTTGCTCTGTTGGAGAAAGTGAAGTGTCCAGTTTTACACTACCTCCGGATTCGCTTCTGTCACCAAGGTATCCTCTTAGACCTGCTGCGTCCGTCCACATTTCATCTGTGAAGGTTACGGTTGTGTCCTTTGGATCTGGTTCGTATTCAAGAGTGTAGAATACGTAGTCTTGGTCATGTGAGAAGAAAACACCTTCATCAGAGTATTGGTTTTTCTCGTAGATGAAGTTGAAGGTGAAAATGTATTTGGAAAGGTTGCCGACTACGCCTGTGATGTCATCGTCGTCGTCGTCGTTGTCGTCGTTGTCATCGTTGTCATCGTCGTCGTCGTCGTCACCGGGGAAGGTGTAAGTGAAGCTTTCAAAACAGACGTTGTTTACGTCATCAATGGCTGAAACCGTTACGGTTGCTTCTTGTTCGCTTTGGTAGCCAACGCTGAGATCACTTGTTGTATAAGGTTCAGAGTGTCCGTCGAATGTTGAAGATGAGTCCGTTGAGTCATAAGTTACGTCACTAATCCAAGTGTCGCCGTTCGTATCAATCATTTCAACTTGGATGTTCAGGGGCATTGAATCAGGATTGATTTCACCACCTCTTGGGGTGAGGATATTGAGATCTGCACAAACTGGCTCTATAACCGGAGTGAAAGTGTAAGTGAACGAGTCATAACAGACGTTGTCTCTGTCATCAACTGCGGAAACGGTTACGGTTGCTTCACGCAAACTGTTGTATGAAACGCCCAAGCTTCCGGTTGTGTAAGGTTCAGTGTGGCCGTCAAAGGTTGACTGAGCATCTGTAGATTCGTAAGTTACGTCACTTTCCCAAGGTTGTCCGTCCGAACCTGTCATTTCAACGTTTACGTTGAGAGGGAAGGATTCGGGGTCAACTACGCCGCCTGCTGGCTCTGTAATTGTTAGGTCTGTACAGACGACTTCATCTGTTCGGGGTCTGAAACCGCCGCTACAGTATCCATAAACATCATGGTCCGCTTGAACTGTTACTCTGTTTGGCGCTTCACACACATAACCAACAGGTGAGTCTGTGGTCGAATAAGGTGAAGTATTTCCGTCAAACGAACCTCCGGGACAAGAGTAAGTAATGTCAAAATCCCATGGTTCGCCGTTGCTTGCTTCAGCTGAAGCGTTAACGTTGTGGGCGTTGTGTTGAACTGTTAGGTCACTACAATATGGCGCTTCCAAGTCTTGATAACAGACATCTTCTGCGCCAACAACTTCAACGTGAAGTCTGTCACCAGGTTGAAGTTTGGTGAATTTCACCGTGCTGTCTCCTGTTACAACGTCACGACCGGCTGATGCTCCGCTTGGGCCGTATTTGAATTGGCCTACAGTTTGTCCGCTGCCAGCAAAGGTTTCAGATGTGTAGTGGTATTCTACGTCATTTGTTATGTCTTGGCCGTTTGTGTCATAAGCCGTTACGGCGATTGGGTTTTTTGTGAAAAGGTCATCTACGTAGAAAGCGGTTGGGTCAATGTCGAGGCGGGCACAGGTTGGGGTTTCTGTAGGACATGCATTCCATAAACTTCTTACGGTAGCATTTAGTCCGTACCATAAAATGTAATCTCCATCTGGGTCTACATTTGTATCGGGTATATCATCACCATTCCGATCAACCGGGATGGGATAAACATGATGATATGTATTTAAATCACTTCTATTATCTGTGGTTGGGTTGTAATAGAACATTTCAAGTTTGGTCCAACTTTCTGTTGTGGCTGTTTGGGCTTCTTCGTAATCAAGAGGTTCAAATGAAATAGCTTCTAATTTATTCTCTCCACTATCAAGCCAAGGTAAAAGAGTTAAATCACTGGTGTTGTTTTGTCCATATTCCCAGAGTAAACCTCTAGGGTTACCGTCGATCCATTCAAGTCTTTTGTATGTAATTTTTGTACCGTTTCTTTCTGGACCGGAATAAATAACATGACCAAGATCAATAACTTTATCAAATCCACAATTCCTATATGTCGAATTCCCATCTGTACAGAGCATTGTTGTTGTATCAATGTTCGTTAAAAAGTCATTTTCAGCGGGCACTCCAACTTCAGGCATTGTATTTGAGTCATAATCTGTATCTAAAACAATTGCGAAGGAATGGATTGCTTCTCGGAAAACTCTATGATTTGTATCTGTTGAAATATTGAAATGTTGATGAACTTGAGTTCTTCCATCACAAATTCTTTCTGCTGGAGGTGTTTGGTCGTATGTTGGATTAGTTTCAACAGCTGGAACTTTGTCTGTATCTTCGTTAATATCTAAATGTGGAGTAGCAGCATTTGAAAATTGTGGGACTGCTAATCCTATTAGAAGACCAATTAATAGAGGTGAGAGTAATTTTTTTATCATTTTAATCTTGGAAAGAATTAGGTGATTCTTGATAATTGACAACAGGAGTGTTGACATGTTTATCTTGATAACTTTCTTTTGGTTCATTTGTACTTTGATTAGTACAAGCGACAAGAGAGAATGTTAGAAGTGATAGAAGGATAATTTTTTTCATGATGTTTTGGTTAAAAGCCAGTGTCGTCACTTTCCCCTGTTTGAGTGTCTCCTTCGTTGTGAAGCCCTTCTTCCCAGCCATGACCTGTGATTTCTGGTTTTGCGAGTGGTTTTCTAGGAATATGATGATCTGGAGGAGGAGGTGTTTCTTTCTCAGGTATCGTTCGTCTCCTCTTCCTAGCACTAACGGCAACTGCAAGAGTGATTTCATGGAATGGAATGTGGGTATGTCCTTCAATAAACTCTTTGATTTCACCGGAAACTTTTGTTCCTGGAGCGAAGCCGATCATCAGTTTTTCATTCATGCGGAGAGAGAAGTTATCACATTTTTCGTAGAATCCCATTGATTTGGCTGTTGTGTTTACTTTAAGGACTAGACCGCTTGAGAGGGTTATTCCACCAGATACTCGAAGCGAACGAACTATGTTTGAAAAACGGTTGAAAAGTGTTTGGTTTTGTTTGTTTGCGGTGATTTTTGAAGGGTCTTTAACCATTTCCGCGAGGGTTTTAGTATCTTCGGCTCCGAATATTAGAAAACTTGCATCCAATACCGCAAGCCCAAGTTGACTTCTGAAGAGTCCTTCCGGGTCATCCGGGAGAGGGGAGAGCCGGTCTGTGACGGCGTCAATGAAGAGGCTTGCGTCATCAGGGCTGAGTCCCATGGCTTCCAGATTTGCCGTGGTTTTAAGGTCTACGTTCCCGAGCATTTCGAATCCTTCTGCTGGGTCGTAAAATGCTTCACGATAACCTTCAACCCCCATTGTTCCAACCTGAATGTGGAGAATATCTCCTCTTTCGATTGGGGTTTTTTCGGTGAGTTCACCGCGTTTTGCTTTGTCTGCGTAGAAGTTCATAATTGTGTTGGAGATTCGGTCTGCCGCTTCCGCAGGCATGTTTTTGTCAATTAGTTGTCTTTTGAGAGCGTTTTTGTTCCATCCAAGAATGTGCTCGGCGAAATCTCCCGGTTGGTTGGCGAGCGAGGCGACCATAAGCGATTGATGCATGTAGGTCACTTTGCTCGAGTTTTCCCAGTTTTCGCCGGGGAAAGTTCTTTTAACCAGCGCTTGGATTGTTTGAGCGTCCATTTCAACGGAAATTTGTCTGTAAGTCAGTGGGTATTTTGCAAGGAATTGACCGGCAAGATCTTTAAGATGCATTCTGTCTTGAGGAGTGATTGAAGGCGAGGGCTTGTTGTTTTCCAGAGCCTCGGCCATTTTCACGCGTGCCTCAGTCACGTCTTCAATGTTTGCGGGCATGGTGCCGAGTTCAATTCCGGCTTGGATCATTTTTTGCTTGGTTTCATATGTGCCGGCTACCTCTGTTCCAAGATCTGTTCCGGCGGCGTGGAGTTTAACCATTTCCGACTTGGAACGTGCAACTTTTTCCGCGCCTTTGTACTCCGTGTAGTTGATGAAGGCCGAACTTTCTTCTTCAATAATCTTTGTGCCAACGCGAGGATTGTTTGAAAGATATATTTTGGTGTTTTGAAGCCCTTCACCGCGTTTGTAAGGTGAAAAGCTGTCCAAACGACGAACCGAAAGTTTATCCGCTTGGTTAAGGTTTATGTATGTTTTTCCGTTTTCTATGAATGTTTCCAGAGATGAATCAGGGTCTGTCCAAATTTCAACTTCACCGTCAACGGCTGTAACGTCCAGGCGGATTTTGTCGCCTTCAGGAGTTAGGCGAAGGCCGTGAGGAGCCAAGTCTTGATTGTGTTTGTCCAAAATGGTTCCTGTGAGAAGTTCTTGTTTTGTGATGGAATCCGAGATTGTTCGTTTTCCCGTTTCAGAGAGAGCGAGGTCACCGGAGAGATAAACGGTTGAAAATTCTGTGTCTCCTTCAACAGCTTTAATTGCGTTTTCAAGTTCAAGTTGACCTACAATGTCGCGGTCATCTTGAGGGCGAGCGAACATTGTGTGTGTTTTTCCTTCTTTGATTGAGAAACTTAAATAAAGAGGGAGTCTTACGTGACCTTCTTTTATTAATGGAAGTGCGGCCAGACCGATTCCGTTAAATTGCACCGGAGACATTCTTTGGATTACTCCTTCAGCCATCAGGGCTTTGAATTCATGCTTCATATGGTCTTCATACTCTTTGAGTTGGGCTTCCGTGAGGGATTCTCCGGCCAATTCAAGATCCGCTCTGAATTTCTCCATGTAGCCGTCAACGGCTGAATCAACGTCTTCTTTTTGCTCATCGTTGAGGAGAGTTTCTTTCTTTTGAATTACGTTTTCAACGTTTCGAACGAGTCCTCCGTGAGCCATAAAGCCCATAAATGCCATTTCCGGGCTAACTTTAAGACCGGCTCCGAGTCCACCTTCAATTCCCCAGGTTCCGAATTTTCCTATGTTGTATTGACCGTCCACGCCGAGTCCGGCGTAAACTTCTTCAGGTATTAAGCCTTCACCGAATGTAACTCCGACACCGGCATAAGCGCTTCCGGAAACTTTTTCCGTTTCAAATTTACCTTTGAAACCGAATGTGATGGTTACGTCTTTTGAGCCGTCCATGGCTTTGTCATAAACCAGTCCAAGGTTCAGGCTTATGCCTTTGCCCAGATTAATTGGTTTGTTGAACGCTGCAAGGAATCGTTTAAAAGTTTCGTCACTGACTTTGCGGCGAATTCCGTCGAGTCCTTTTTCAAAAACTTGTTCGCGCAGTGATTCGTGAAGGAATCCGGCTGAGAAAAGGAAATGTTCGTCGACTCGGTCGGCGGCTTCCTCGATTTCCTGGGCCGTGTAGCCACCGGACGCAGCAAGGCGATCGATAATTTCACGTGTAAATTCAGAGTGAGTTTCTTTGATTCTTTCAAGCGCTTCGTTCTTTTGTGCAAGAAGCTCTTCACCTTGGTCGAATGCCATTCCGAGCTGAATAAGCTGAATGTCCGCTTTTGTGAGATTGTCAGGGTTGTTTAATAGGGCGGTTGTGAGCGGGTGAGTGGCAATATATTCGCCGGGGTCACCTTCAACGTCTTTCCATAGAGATTTGTCTACGGATTTCTTATTTATGACAAATTGCGCGCCTTTTTCACGCAGTTCAGCCAGGCGAGAAATGAGTGCTCCGGTATCAATTTTTGAGCCGAGAGCTTTGCCTTTGATTTTGTCTTCTGCCAGGATTTGCTGGAAAGCGGCGGCCGAGGACATCTTTTTTCCAAGATATTCAGATTTTTTGGCGCCCTTTTCCATATAATAAAGTTCCATGTTCATGGAACGGTCTTCTTTTGCATTGAAAACTTGTCTGAACAGGTTGACGCGCATTTTTGGACCATAGTCATCACGAGGGAAAATTTTATCCAAAAGTTCTTCCGCATTTTTTTGGTCTTCCGAGATTGAGCGTTCTCGTTCTTGCATTTTGTAGCCTTTTTCGTGGCGTTCACGCGGTTTTAGAAGAGGAAGGTAAAGAAGAAGGTTTGAGGCCGCCTCACCAAATTCCTCTTGTTTTTTGAGTTTGGCTTTTAGTTCTGTTGGCTCTTCGCCTTTTTTCAGACTTTCTTTAACCAAATCAAGCTCTGTGCGAGCGACGGGGTTTGAGCCATAGTTTTGCATTAGCATCTGCTCGATTGCAGATTGAATTACTGTTTCGGGTTGTCCTGTCATTGCCGCTCTGATTGCGTCTGCGCGTGTTTTTTCCGCTTCATAGATGTTCATTGCGCCGGTATTTTTCTCATACGAAGCAATAAAAGTGTCCGGTGAAAATTTATCTCCCATTATAACCAGACCGATTTCATGGAAGGAGACTGTTTTTTCATTAATACCTTTTCTTTTTCTGATTGCGTCCAGGGCTTCAAAGCTTCCCAGGCGCGGCTCTGCAACGTTTCCAAGTTGTTTAAGAGCGGTTTCAACCTCATATCCCATGTCCATTGAGTCCAAGTAAGACGCAAGTTCAATGTCTTTTGAAATGCCGTGAAGTTCTGACGGGAATTTTTCTTTGGTCTTTTTTGAAAATTCTTTAACTCGGTTTAAGGCGCGAGCGCGGTCCGCGGCTTTTTTTGACGCGTGTTCGTCCGCTCTTTTTGCAGCTTCATCAATTTCAAGTTTACTGATTGCGAGCGCCTCTTCTTTCCCGGCTGCTTCCAGAGTTGCTTCTTGCTGAGCTTTTCTCTCTGCAGCTGCTTCTTGCTCGGTCATTTGTTTTACCGCGGTAACTTTTTCACCCTGGTTTATTGTCACGCGAACGGCCGGATTCATTTTGTCGTAGAAGTGCCCTGTAAGTTCCGAGTCTTTTCTGATTGCATTGATAACTTGGCCGTTTGTTTTTGTAACTTTAACTTCAACAATTCCGGTTGGTACCATGTTGTTAAGACCTGTTCTTGACCAAGCTG
>JAHIVE010000028.1 GCA_018816805.1 Patescibacteria group bacterium
ACACAAAGTAATGGTACCACCACACTTGAGTGGAACCGTTGAAGAAATTGCACAAGGCTCATACACAATTGACGACGTAATTGCAAAAATCAAAGACAAAGAAGGCAAAGTACATGAAGTAACAATGCTTCAAAAATGGCCAATTCGTGTGCCTCGCCCAATCGCAGAAAAGAAAGTGCCATCAGTGCCTCTTAAAACCGGAGGCCGCTCAGTGGACACATTCTTTACACTCGCAAAAGGTGGTGCAGCCGCAATTCCTGGTCCATTCGGAGCTGGGAAAACAGTTACTCAGCAGGCACTAGCCAAATTCTGTGACGCACAAATCATTGTTTACATTGGTTGTGGAGAACGTGGAAACGAAATGACGGAAGTTCTTGTTGAATTCCCAGAGCTTGAAGATCCAAACACCGGAGAAAAACTCATGAAACGAACAATCCTGATTGCAAACACATCAAACATGCCGGTGGCCGCTCGTGAAGCATCCGTTTACACCGGAATCACAATTGCGGAATATTACAGAGACATGGGTTACGACGTCGCCCTAATGGCTGACTCTACTTCTCGTTGGGCGGAAGCCATGCGTGAAATGGGAGGTCGTCTTGAGGAAATGCCGGGTGAAGAAGGTTATCCAGCTTACCTTGCATCCCGCGTTGCTGCCTTCTATGAAAGAGCCGGATTCGTAAAATGCCAAGGAAGCGAAGAACGTGAAGGTTCTCTATCTGTAATCGGGGCCGTATCGCCTCCAGGAGGAGACTTCTCTGAACCGGTTACTCAAAATACCCTCCGTGTGGTTAAAACTTTCTGGGGTCTAGACTCTAAGTTGGCTTACGCTCGTCACTATCCTGCTATCAACTGGCTAACTTCCTACACACTGTACGCAGATAACATTGAAAGCTACCTAAAGAGCGAAATTGCAGAAGACTATCCGGCAGTACGAAACCAAGCTATGGATCTTCTCCAAGAAGAAGCCAAATTGGAAGAACTTGTACGCCTTGTGGGTGCTGACTCACTTTCAAACCGTGAACAGCTCCTTCTTCTTGTTGCAAAGAGCATCCGTGAAGACTTCCTATACCAAAATGCTTTTGACCCGGTAGACGCAAGAACACCGCTCAAAAAACAATATTTGATGCTTAAAACAATCCTTTCTGTTTACAATGCAGCAAGAGAAGTACTACAAAAAGAAGGATTTGACGTTGGCAAACTCAAAAAACTGGATGTTCTTCAGAAAGTGGCAAAAGTTAAAGATATCAGCCCGGACGACGAAGCCAAATTCCTTTCTCTTATGGAAGAAGTCCACTCTGAAATTAACGCTCTAGCCTAACCCTATAACCTAAAAGAACAATGCAAAAAGAATTTAAATCCGTAAAAGACGTAGTTGGACCACTCGCCTTCGTGGAACTACCTGAAGATGAAAAGGTAGGTTACGAAGAGTTGGTTATCTTAACTCTCCCAAATGGTGACGAACGTCTTGGAAAAGTACTTGAAGCCAACAAAGGACTTGCCGTTATTCAGCTTTTTGAATCAACTCAAGGTATCCAAACTGAAGGGTCCAAAGCTCGCTTCCTTGGTACAACTTTCCGCCTCTCAGTGTCAGAAGACATGCTCGGCCGAACATTTAATGGTCGAGGAATCCCAATCGACGGCGGACCGGAAGTAATTGCAGACAAAAAAGTGGACATCAACGGCGCACCAATCAACCCGGCTTCCCGTGAAATGCCAAACGACTTTATTCAAACAGGAATCTCAACAATTGATGCGCTAAACACACTGGTTCGCGGACAAAAACTTCCAATCTTCTCCGGTGCAGGTCTTCCTCACAACAAACTGGCGGCCCAAATCGCCCGCCAGGCAACCGTAAAAAGTGCAGACGGCAAAAAAGGTGACTTCGCTATCGTCTTCGCAGCAATGGGAGTACCATTTGAAGAAGCTCAATACTTTATCAACGAATTTAAGAAAACCGGTGCTATTGAAAACTCGGTTCTATTTATCAACACAGCGGACAATCCGGTGGTTGAACGTATAGCGACTCCTCGTCTTGCGCTTACAACTGCGGAATATCTCGCTTTTGAAAAGGGCATGCACGTACTTGTAATCTACACGGACGTCACAAACTACTGTGAGGCGCTTCGTGAAATTTCCGCAGCCAGAAAAGAAGTTCCGGGTCGCGGAGGATTCCCCGGCTACATGTACACCGACCTCTCAACTCTTTACGAACGAGCTGGCCGAATCCAAGGCAAAGAAGGATCTGTGACTCAACTTCCAATTATGACCATGCCTAACGACGACATCACACACCCCATCATCGACCTCACGGGTTACATCACGGAGGGCCAAATCGTACTCGGCCGAGACCTCCACAAAAAAGGTCTATACCCACCGGTTTCCGTTCTTCCTTCCCTATCTCGTTTGATGGGTAAAGGTCAGGGCGAAGGCAAAACGCGTGAAGACCATTCAAACGTAATTGGACAGCTCTTTGCTTCCTACGCTTACGGTCTTGAAATGCGTGAACTAGCGGTCATTCTTGGTGAATCTTCACTTTCTGAAACAGACCAATCTTACCTTAAATTTGCAGACAAATTTGAAGAAATCTTCGTTTCTCAAGGTGAAATCAACCGTGAAATTGAAGACTCACTCGGACACGGCTGGGATCTCTTAAAAATCCTTCCACGCACTGAACTTAAGCGTGTTAAGGATGAATTTATTGATAAATACTTAAAAGCTTAAATGACAATCCTAACAGGCTACAAACCAACCAAAATGGCACTGCTTGAACTCAAAAACAAGCACAAACGCGCCAAAAAAGGACACAAACTGCTAAAAGACAAGCAGGAAGGACTCATGAAAGCCTTCATGGACGTCATTCGTGAAGTTCAAAAAAAACGCAAGCAGGTTGAAGCCGAGCTCGGCGAAGTATTCAAAAAACTCCTCATAGCATCCGCGGTCATTCCTCACCCGGAATACCTTGAAACCGCTCTGATGGTCCCAACCACTAAAGTGGAACTGAACGTCACAACGGAAAACGTAATGAGCGTTAAACTCGCAAACATTCAAGGAAAAGTTGAGGGCAACATACTAGGTTACGGTTTCCATGAAACCTCTGGTGAACTGGACACCGCGTTAACATCCCTCCGTGAAATTCTTCCTCTCCTCTTGGAGCTAGCAGAAATGGAGAAAAAAGCTGAACGCATGGCCGATGAACTTGAAAAAACTCGCCGTCGCGTAAACGCTCTGGAGCACGTAATGATTCCAAATCTTCAGGACACAATGAAATTCATTTCCCAAGTCCTTGAAGAAAACGGGCGCATGGAAAAGATCATCTCCATGATTGTTAAAGCTAAAACCGCATAAAAAGATCAAGATCTTGTTGTTGAAGCTTGCGAAAGCTGGCCACTCTAAGAACTTTAATTATAAAAATCTTCTTTTAACAATTCCACTTTCACCGGAGACCCCTTCTTTCCGCTTTTTCTGTCAACCGAATACAATATCACATATGACTTATCCCCATCTGACGAATCAGGGAAAACAAATGCATAAAACCTCTGATCATCAAGCGTACTGATCCCAAATCCCTTATTAATCGCAAAAACCAAACCTTGCCAAGTCGATATTATTGAAATATTACCATTGGCAGAATCAGCCAAAGTCTCAAGAACCGAATAACTGCTTTCACTGGTCATCAAATATCCACCAATTTTTGCCGACTTTTTTTCTTCTTTTTCATTTATCAATGCCACAGACGTCGGTAAAGGAGAAAAGCCAATCAACAACATTGTCGTTTTCTTAGGTTCAGAATAAACATTACTAATTAAAACATTTTTAAGATTCGCAACAACTATTGAATCCCCAAAAAATACTTTGTCATTCAGACGCTTGACTTGCTGTTCTTCAGCAAAAGACATTGAAATAACTTTAATGTTCACGGGATAAGCCACATCATTTACTTCATCATCAGCAATACTGTGCAAAACCAAAGTATAATCACCCGCTTCAAGTTTATCCGTTAAAACTCCAAAGCGGCCGGTGGCATCCGTCACAGCACTCGCTATTTTTCGCGCCGATCCACCCCCTTCATACGCATAAATTTCAATATTTGAATAAGGTTTAGCATGACCGGTAATAAATTGTACGCCTTCATAAAATTCGTCATCTTCTTTCACATTACCAAACGCCAATCTTAAATTCTGATATGCAACCTTCGGATTCGTATCAAAAAACATCAACTCAATCCCGTCATCCATGCCGTCCCCATCCGAGTCCAACTTTCTTGGATCAGTACCCAAAGAAAGCTCCTCATAATCTGATAATCCATCTCCATCGGTATCAATCAGACCCAACTCATAAACCGAATAATCCCCATACAAAACCCCATTTTTTCTCTTGGGATTTAGAGCATCATATTCAAACATATTTTCATCCTCACCATCTGAAATCCAATCTCCATCACTATCCCAATCAGAAGGATCCGCACCCATTAATATCTCGTCTTTATCAGACACATCATCCCCATCAGTATCATTAAAAAACGGATCCGCACCATACAAAAGCTCCTGCCCATCAGTTAGCCCATCCCCATCCGAATCCGCATTATAATCAAAATTTTCAAGCTTCCCAAAATACCTTTTTATAACCGCAACCGGTATTCCGGAATTATGAATCTTGCCAAACATCTTTCTCATATCAAATAGATCAATATCAAAAAAACCTTCCTTGTAACCACTTTCAAAATAAATCTTAATTCTATCTTCACGCTGCACATTCTGGGCATACAAAACCGCATTATATGAGGAATGATAAGACGCATCCGTCAGAACGGGTAATTCAATCTTCGGCTCTACTTCTGACTCAATAAGCAACTCCGGCACATTTTCTTGAACACTGTCTTCAATAATTACCTCAACGACCTCCTCCAAAACTTCCTCCGCTTCCTCTTCCAAAACATCATCAAATTCCTCCTCACCGGACATACTTTCCGACTCATCCTCCGTTTCCTCCGTTTCCTCCATCTCCTCCGTCTCTCCATCAAAGACATCCTCAACAGGCTCTTCCAGTACTTCTTCCTCTTCTTCTAAATCCTCAAAATTCTCAACATCAATTTCTTCATATCCTGTTTCTTCAGGATCATTCTCAGGCACAAAATAAGTAACATTTCCACCGCCGGAACTTCCAGGTTTAATTATTACAACAGATTGTGAAGCAGATACATTTCCAAAAGCATCTACTGAATAAACAGTCGCAGCATTTGTTCCGCCTTGAAGTCCCATCACAAAACTGAAATCACCAGCTCCATCTGCTGAACTCACATACACAGAATCCTTATATATTAATGAATTGGCTTCCGTTGTCCCACTAACCGTTTCAATCGCAGCTTCACTTGTTGCCGAGAATGACAACAATAAAGTCGGTGCAACGTTATCAACTGTAAAAGCATCGCTGACGGCACCACTACCATCCACAGTTCCATCATTTGGAGTAATGCGAATAGTAGCCGAATCTGTATCTGCACCAACTTCGTCTGTCTTGGAATTCCAAACAAAAGAAACCGTATTCGCACCGGACGTTGTAACAACATATCCCGAAGCCGTACCAATCTGATAAGTTTCTGCATTATCCACAACCGGCGTGCCATAGGTCGCAGTAATGTCATCAGCAATTTCGGAAAGTGTAGCCGGCAAATAGCCACTTCCAGTATCATATTCAACTTTAAAACTAAGGTTATCATCATTTGCATCATCAAAAATTGCGGTTATTTGAACATCACCACTACCATCAGTGCTCTGTGAAGCTGAAACAGAACTCGCTGTTGGAGCAACATTTAACTTCGAATAACCCACAGCCACATCCGTAAGCTCAGGTGAATAACTGGCACTATCACTTTCAAAAAACGTTTTATATTGAAAATATCGATTATCAGACACATTAGTAAGACCAATTGAAGGTTCTATAGACCCCGTATTCGCAAGCTCTGAGTAATAAGTAGAAGTTGTGCCATCAGGCCCAATAAATTCCTCCGTATCACATAAATTATCATCACATGATCTTACCTGATATTTTAAACGGTTTGCACCCCTTCTATATAAATCAATAATCTCAGTTTGTGATAAACTATCGCTCCAGATAGCAACTTCATCCACAATTCCATTCATTGTATAACTTGCTGTGTCATAACCTGCTCCAATCGAAGAGAAAGTCGAATCCGCTCCAATACCGCCTTCTACTAAAGTTCGCTGCACTCCATCCACCCAAATCTCTCTAACCCCACTTCTATAAACCCAAACAACATTATGGAACTCCGTAAAAGGAATGGTATATGAAGAAGTTTCCTCAACAGCACCCAAACTTCTGAAATATATTTTATTTGTGGTATACATCCACCCACCCTCAAAATCATCTCCATTGCTTTCATATAACGAAACAGCCCTTGGATTTTGAGTATCACTATCCGCATTCATCCACATAGAAACAGTAAAATCGCTAGAAACATCAACCATGTCATCCGGAAGGAGCACATAGTCATTCGTTCCGTCAAAATCATAAGCCCCATTAAGCTTTCCGCCTGTAGTATAAGTGGCTCCATACTTAGTTCCATTATAACCATTCCCGCTAGAATCAATTATTGTTGTACTATTCTCATTTAAGTGATACAAAGCCACAATATTGGACATATCAAAATTCCCTGCACCGTAACCACTTTCAGAAGTTCCGGAATCCGGTAATTCTTTATAAAAAGGCTGCTGTGGACTCCATCCAAGCGAATCCCAAGAAGAGCTAAGTCCAGCATCAATTATTGCGGATACATAATTCCCTGAAGTCTGCGCCGCCTGCAATTCAAGCCAATTGTTCCCTGCATCCCACTGTGTCTGCGAATAAGTTCCCGCATCAAATTCCGCCTGCGTATCATCAAGATACGTTTCCGCAAAACATATAAATAGAGTAATACAGCTTACAAAGAATCCACACAACAAATATGATGTCAGTGGCATCATTTTTTTACAACAAAAGATATTTCTCAATTTTTTCATGGAAAATGATCAATAAAACTACCAGAGTCAAAAACAAAAACTTTCTCTACTCTTGTTGATAATATTTTTAAAGATAACATGGCGTTTTTCTACCAATAAAAAATGCCACATTATAGCCAATTCCTCAAGGTTAACTCACTTAAAATCGCACGTTCTTTCTCCTCTTAAACAAGACCAATGCTCCAAGGAAGAAAACAAGCCCCACTGCGGAACCAACCAAAATACTGATAACACTTAAATTACTTTCAAAAGCACCCGCTCCCGTAGGCAAAATCACACCCGCCTCAGACACATTAAACTTAACTTGTGTAGGCTCGCTCCGTAGCCCATTGCTTCTGTCAATCGCATACACAGTTACACTATGCTCACCGGGCTCCAGCGGCTCCGGCGCTATCTTATCAAAAGATCTTTCTTCTTCACCGGAATTTACGTCCATATAAATTGTGCTGGAATAAACCAAACTCTGCCAAGTCGTCACAATGGAAATATTTTCATCATAAGGCACCGCCAAAGCCTCCAAAGTAGGTTTCACTTCATCAAATGCCAAAAGAC
>JAHIVE010000029.1 GCA_018816805.1 Patescibacteria group bacterium
AGGTAAGGAACAGGCTCCGTAGCGGTCATTAGCTCGGAAACAATGTCTAACTGCAAAATCATTGACTCAAAAGAGGCATCATTAGTGAAATTATTATATAAATCCCTATACTTTTGTTGTGGAGAAGTAGAGCTTGCCTCTAAAACAACATTATTGGCAGCTGTATTTACAAGAGATTTATAGATTTCAGTATTGCTGGGTATCACACGCATTTTATTGCCAAAAACATTCTGCCACGCATCACTCGGCATCTCCGCCGCACTCGTCCCGTCCGGCCTAAAACCTATAAGCTGCCAACTTACAACGGAGGGGTCTTCAGCATACGTTCCACCACCAACATTTAAGACATACCTGGCACCACCGCCACAATCGGCCAAAAATGAGCCGTTTGAACACGGAGTTCGCACCAAGAGCTTCCAGGACAGCATACCCAAAGCGTTGGGGCCCATGGGGGAGCCGTCAAAGTCAGCGGCAAACAGTGGAATTGTCACACTTTCACCAACTTTGATTTTATTCCAGTTACAAGAGTGTCCCGGTTCGTGAGCGGCATCACCGTACATACAAAGCCCGTAAGGAGCTGCCGAGCCGGTATTTGGGATTGGGGTGTAATAATTTCCTACCACGCCCAAATTATTTTCCTGAGCGGTACCAACAATTTCCCATTCTCCACTAACACCATTATCAAAAAACCCGCTGAAGCCATCAAGCGAGTTCTCATCCACGGCGCTAAACCCGGAAATATTGTCTTTCAAAGCCAAAATGGCCAAATCCGCGCTGGATTCCGCGGCGAGCCTGGCCTTACTCCCCGCCTCAAGTTCCTGAAAAATCCGCAGTTTTGCAGATGTGTCTTGTATGGTGGTCGCAGCAACCATCATAATTATTGTCATTATAAAAAACGCATAAATAAGCGAATACGCAGGACGACCGGAACCAAAAACATTCGAATTTTTTGAAAATTTATTCATAAGAAACTACTTCAGAGAATACACCGGTGGAAACCGTGCGTTGAATGGTTATTGTTGGATTTTCACCAATTATTCCCTGGCTGAATGCTTCAGCCAATGAGGTGGTCAAAATAATAGTGACTTGCGGATGCAACTGTGTGGCAAAATCTGATTCGCCAAAAGCGTGGTATGGATCTTCCAAAGGAGCAATATAAACATAAAACTCCTCAACATTTATTGCACTGGGGGAGAGAGGTAAAAAATTCCTTTGAGGATTATCAGTATTTACCAAATCAATAATCGCCGGACCTCCATCTGGACCAGTACAGTCATAGTCATTACTGCAAGTCCAGGCATCTTCAATCCCATCATTGTCCGTATCAAGACCGCGCAAAACCGCTTTGGAAAGCCTTAAGTCCACACTTCCAGCTTTAAGTTTTTCTCTAAGAATAATAGTTCGCTCATCTCCGGCTTCATTTATTAAGAGAAGCTCATTGTTTTTATTATTTTTTATAGATTCACACTGGCCGCTTCCATCCGCAGATTCGCAGAAAGCATTCATAAAAGTTGTATTTTCAATATAACTTGGATTCATAGCAGTAATTCCCAAGAAAGGATGACTTCCGGTATTTGTATCTAAACTGGAGCTGATAGGTAAAGTACTTGGACAATCGTCAGGGTAGGCGGACAAACCATCGCTACAAAAAGCACCATAGCCCGTTACTCCGGCATAAGGACCGCCGCCCAGCGGACCACCGGATCCCGGACTAAAAAAAGTCTGACCATACTGCCCGTAATTATTACCCGCCCAAGTTGTTTCACCCTTTACTCTGCGAGCGTAATATCCCTCATAATCAATCCCGTTTCTTTGAATGTCAGCAACAAGTGTATCCATCAAAGCCTGTGTTTCCGTATACAAATAAACCTGAGCTCTAATCCTCTTTGCCGACTTCAAAGTGTTAAACATCACAAGCACAGAAATAGCCACCACAATAGTGAAAATTGAAAAAGTAATTAATAATTCGACAATGGTAAAAGCTTTTCTTTTAGAAAACATTTGCAATGACTCTTTGAAGGGTTAAAGTTTTTGGCACGTTATTTTCAGTCCAATTCACGGTAACATTGGCAACAATATAATCAGGATTTGAAT
>JAHIVE010000030.1 GCA_018816805.1 Patescibacteria group bacterium
AAGCTTGGAAAGGTCAAAAACTAGAAATTCCTGGGCTATCCGGATTAATTTCCAAAATTCCTTTAGAAATTTTTGTTTCAGACTTAGTTGATGCATCAAAACAAATTCAAGAAATTAAAGAGGCAAAAAGAATTCAATCCCTTCCAGCGGAGGAAATAAAAAAAGAAGAAACAATCCAAAACACACCAAATCAATCAAATATTTCTATTAACCCTTCATTAAATGACAATAACACTAGAACAAATTAAAAATCTCAGAGAGAAAACAGGCGTTTCAACAATGGCTTGTAAAAAAGCTCTAGAAGAATCAAATGGCGACGAAGAATTAGCCATTGAAATATTAAGAAAAAAGGGAGAAGCCTCAGCTGAAAAAAGATCCGACAGAACTACTGCCTTTGGAGTTGTTGCTATAGCCTCAAAAGACAATAAATCAGCCATTATTTCTCTTGGTTGTGAGACAGATTTTGTTGCAAAAAACGATGACTTTATTGAGTCAGCTCAAAAAATGGCTGAAAAACTTCTTGAAGAAGGAGAAGATACAGATCTGAGCGATCTATTAAGCGATTTGGGAATAAAAATGGGAGAAAAGATTGAGATCAAAGACAAGAAGGTAGTCGAAGGTAAAAACGTAAACTCATATGTCCACTCAAATAATAAAATCGGCGTATTGGTTTCTCTTTCTGACGGTGACCAAGATCTAGCAAAAGACATTGCTATGCATATTGCAGCTATGAATCCTACGGTTGTATCTCCTGAAGACGTGGATCAAAATCTTGTTGAAAAAGAAAAGGAAATTTGGAAAGAACAACTTCTAAATGAAGGAAAACCTGAAAATATGCTTGAACAAATTATGAAAGGAAAAGAGAAGAAATTCAGAGAAGAAAATTCTCTTTTGACACAAGCTTTTGTGAAAAATCCAGAACAACTAATTAAAGATCTACTCGGAGATTTTTCAATCAACGGTTTCTGGCGTTTTGAAGTATAAATACAATGTTCAGCTCAATTGAGGATGCAATTTTAGAGATTAAAAACGGCAATATGATCATTGTCGTTGATGACGAAGATAGGGAAAATGAAGGCGATTTGATAATAGCTGCTGAATTTGCTGACCCAGAAAAAATTAATTTCATGATGAAAGAAGCACGCGGATTGATCTGCGTGCCATTATCATCAAATATTGCAAAATCGCTAGATCTCAATTTATCAGATCAAAAATATGCCGACCACTCACAATGCAATTTTACAGCCTCTGTTGATTATAAAATTGGCACATCCACTGGCATTTCCGCACATGATAGATCAGCAACATGTAAAGCATTGGCATCATCGTCATCTAAAGCTAAAGATTTCTCTAGACCAGGTCATATTTTTCCAGTTCTTGCAAAAGACGGTTGTACACTTGTTAGGGCCGGTCACACTGAAGCCTCAATTGATCTAACAAAATTGGCGGGTCTAAATAATGCAGCTGTAATTTGCGAAATTATAAATGAAGATGGAACAATGGCTCGACTCCCCGATCTTGAAAAATTCGCAAAAAAACATAACTTGAAAATGATCTCCATAAAAGATCTTATTTTCTTCAAGAGAATGAATGAAAAACTTGTTAAACGAGAAGTTGAAACAAACTTAGAAACTGAATTTGGAAACTTCAAAGTTGTCATTTTTTCAAATATTATTGATGCTTTTGAGCACATTGCACTTATTTATGGGGACATCCAAAATAAAAAAGATGTTTTAGTTAGAGTCCATTCTGAATGCATGACTAGTGAGGTGTTTTCTTCTATTCATTGCGACTGCAAAGCACAACTTCATTCTGCAATGGATATTATTTCTAAAAATGGTTCAGGAGTAATTTTATACATGAGGCAAGAAGGTCGAGGTATTGGCTTAATAAATAAGCTTAAAGCCTACAATCTTCAACAAAATGAAGGTCTTGATACAGTTGAAGCTAATGAGAAATTAGGTTTTCAAGCCGACCTACGTGAATATGGAATTGGAGCACAAATTCTTAAAGATCTAGGACTGACAACAATCAGACTTCTCACGAACAATCCAAAAAAAATTGTAGGTCTCGAAGGGCATTGCCTAAAAGTAACAAAAAGAATCCCAATTGAATTTGAAGCTCATTTTCACACAAAAAAATATCTAAAAACAAAAAAAGATAAATTAGGTCACCTTCTTTCGAGTGTCTAATCCCAATGATTTAATGAAACTTGCTCTGGAATTGGCTGGAAAAGGTCAAGGATGGGTTTCACCAAATCCCATGGTTGGAGCAATAATAATTAAAAATGGAAAAATTATTGGGCAAGGATTTCATGAAAAATATGGTGAAAACCATGCTGAAATTAATGCCCTCAATTCGTGCAAAGCTTCACCTAAAAATGCTTCAATCTTTGTTACGCTGGAGCCATGTTGTCATTTTGGCAAAACGCCGCCTTGTACTCACGCAATTATTGAAAGTGGAATTGAAAAGGTTTTTATAGGTTTAAAAGATCCTTCTGAAAAAATATCAGGCAAAGGTATTGATGAGCTAAAAAAAGCAGGTATTAAAGTATTTTCTGGCTTTCTTGAAAATGAAATAAGAGAACAAAATATTCATTTCTTCACATTTCATGAAAAAAAAAGACCATTTATTTCACTAAAAGTTGCATTTAGTCAGGATGGAAAAATTTCTAGAGATAAATCTGAAAAAACACCCATCACAAGTGAAGTAGCAAATATTTTCACTCACAAACTAAGACACGATCATCAAGCAATACTTGTTGGCGCCGGCACTGTAATTTCAGATAATCCTCATCTAGGTGTTAGATTAATCAAAGGAAGAGATCCTCTAAGAATTATACTATCAGGTTTAAGAGAAATTCCTAAAAAATCACAAATTTTCAGAAATGAAAATTTCTTAATTTTTCACAATAAAACAATTGTTGAAATTCTTGGTGCACTCTATGAAAAAAACGTTATCTCACTCTTAATCGAAGGCGGGCAAGAAGTATTTTCAAGTTTTATTAATGCGAAATGCATTGATAAACTATATTTAATATCATCACCTATCAAATTAGGTGAAAGTGCATATCCGTTTTTGAAAAAAAACATCAAACTTTCATTTTCTCAGGAAAATGTGCAACAATTAGGCAAAGATCATCTTATTGTCGCCACGCCAAAATGGGATTAAAAAACTGGTTTTCATTCGTATTTATGAGCATTTTTATTCCGAATAGCTTAAAAACTATGGAATGGAAAATGCTTAGACTTTTAAACCGTGACAGAAGGAAATATCGGATTCAAGCTCTTTTCATGCAAGATGATTTGAGAAGAGTTGCTAGAGAACATAGCAAAGATATGGCTAAACTTGATTACTTTGAGCATAAAAATTGGCGGGGACAAACTCACGTGGATAGATTAATGGAGGCAAAAGTAACAGACACAGTCTCAGGTGAAAATCTAGCAAAAATTGGGGGTTATAATTACCCCGTTCACAGAGCTGAAATTGGTTTAATGAACAGCCCAGGACACAGAGCAAATATTTTAAATAAACAATTCAATTGTGTTGGTATTGGAATTCATAAATCTGAAAACAAAATTTTCTATTTCACTCAAAATTTTGCTCTAAGAAAACTAATTTTTTTAAAAAAACCTAAAGAATCTATAAATATTCAAAAGGGATTGTTTCTTTATTTTAAACCCGTTGGCAAAGTTCAAATGGGTGTGTACAGACTTCTTGACGCAAGTGGTGTTATTAAAGAGAAAGGCTTCCCAATTGAAAAAGGAAAGAACATGCTTAACATTCACTTCCCGGACATAGGTCATTATAAAATTGAGATCTTTTCAGGAGAAAAGGGGAAAATACAACTCAACTTATCAAATCAATTTAGTGTTCATGTAAAGAAGGGATGGTTTTTGTGATTTTAGATGCAAATATATACATAACAAAACCGATTCCCGCTGATACTGATAATTGAAAATATATATTCTCATTTAAGATTAAAGATGCTCCATAAACAATAGCACCCATTATAGATCCATTTAAAAAAATGAATGTCATCTTTTTTAAATTAAAAAAATTAAGAGGACATACCTTCATCAATTTTGCAAAGAAAAGAATTAATAAAACTGCATTGAAAAAAGAACTTACCAAAACTGATATGGCCAAAGCAAAAACTTCCAAATTATAAATTTGAGTCAAAACTAAACTTATAGAAATATTTAAACAAACTGCAAATAATGCAATTAAAACAGGAATCTTTGTTTGTTTCATTGCGTAAAATGATCTTGTAAAAAATGGAATAAAACTTTGAGCTATTGCTGCCCAAACAAAAATTCCAAGAGTAAGGATTGTCATTTGTGCATTTGATTCTGTAAATGCACCACCCTTTAGAATTAAATCAACAACAGGTTTTCTCAGAATAAATAATCCAAGCACAGCAGGAAATACCCAAAAAAATAATGTTTGAGTAGAAATTTTCATAGTTTTCAAAAAAGCAGACTTGTCTTCATCCAGAGCTTTTTCAGAGAGCGAAGCAAAAATTGCAACTGAAAAAGAAACAGCTACAACTCCATAGGGTAAACTTTGTAAATTCAAAGCATAGTTAAAAATAGAAATACTGCCAATTCCAATCAATGAAGCAATTATTGTATCAATAAATGCACCAACCTGAGAAACCATCAAACCAAAGACTCTTGGTAATGTTAAATAAATAAACTTTCTAAAGCTTTTACCTTGCAAACTGAAAAACAACTTATATTTAAATCCAGTTGACATAGCTCCAGGAATTTGCACTAGAAAATGAAGTAATGCGCCAATAACAACACCCCAAGCCAAAGCAAAAACACCATATTGGTTACCAAAAAATATTGCTGCCAAAATAATACTCAGATTATAAATAATTGGTGCCAATGCAATACCAACAAATTTTTTATGTGCGTTTTCAACGCCTTGGAAAACACTGCTTAAACCTAAAAAAATAGGTGATAAGAGCATTATTCTGGTTAAAGCAACTGTTGTGGTTTTTACGGTTTCCTCAAGTCCCGGAGCAATTATTGGCACTACGTAAGGTGTAAATATCCAAAACAATACTGAAAAAACAATCAAAGCAAAAAGCAGAGTATTTAAGATTTGACTGGCAAACTTTGATGCCTGACTTTCATTATCATTTAAGATTTCAGTGTACAGAGGGATGAATGCAGCTGACATGGCTCCAAAAATCAAAATTGTATAAAGAAAATCCGGAATCCTAAAAGCTGCAAAATATGCATCCAATGCAAAAATGCCACCTTTATCCCCTATTCCAAATATCCTAGAAAACACACTATCTCTAAAAACTCCCAACACTCTACTTATAAGAGATGAACTTGCAAGTAGTAAAGCCCCAAAACCCACTATTGAAATTTTTTTTCTACCTGTTTTCTCCATATTTTCATTCTATCAAATGATACGATCGATTTAACCTGAAGAGCATTGCATATAACCTTATTTTATGTTATAATAAACGGATCGAATAACCTTGACCGAATTGCTAGCACAAAAAATTAATAAAATCTTTAACATCAACTCAAGAGAATGGCCCAGAATTTTTGTAGCTTGGGGAATGACATTTTTGGTTAGATTTGGTTTTATTATTGGTTGGACAATCCTTATTGCAACATTCTTAAGTAGAACAGGGATTGAACATCTTCCGGAATTATTTTTGACAAACGCACTTCTGGTAATGCTTGGAGCAATATTTTTCAGAAATTTTATTAGAAAAATTAAACTCGAATTACTGATTAGTTTAACCGTTTTAAGCGCCTCTGTGTTCATTCTATTTTCAATGTTTTTTATATACACAAGTAGTTTCCTATTTTTTGGTTTTATTCTATTCAGTGAAGCTGTACTACTTGCACAATTAAATATCCTACTTTCTCTCTTTAACGAAGAACTTTTTAGTCCACTTGAAAGCCAACGAACCTTCCCCATTATTGATTCGGCTGAAACAATAGGAGGAATTTTTGGAGGTCTAGCATTAACATTTTTATCAAACAGTATTCCAGCTTACAAATTTTTACTTATTTGGGTTTTATCTCTTCTATTAATTCTTCCAATTGTTTTGAAATTCAACAGTAAAACAATGGATACTCCCACAATACAAGATACCGAAGAAGAGGATGAAAATAAGCATGCAACAATAGTCCAAAGTATACATAAAATGAAAAAGGTTCCCTTTTTAAAAGGGCTTATGGTTGTAATTTTGCTTCAATGGGCAATAATGAATGTTGTTGAATTTCAATACACAAAAGCTATTCAACAAAATGTTTTTTCAACACAAGAGGAAACTTTACTTTCAGAAGAAAATTCAGGTGAAATAATGCTAGCAAGTGAAGTAACTGAAGAAACAAAACATTATGAACACGAATTTACAAAAAAATTAGGTATATTGCAGGTAATCTTTAACGGAGGCGCATTATTCATTCAACTAATTTTGGCAAGTCGGATAATTGTTGGACTAGGAATTTCCTCAAGTCTACTGCTTCACCCTATTGCAACATTATTTAATGTGCTGGGACTAACATTAAGATTTGGCTTTTTTACAGCTGCAATGACTAGAGGTAGTTTTGAACTTACATTCAATATTTTTAAAAATGCTTATCACTCCTCTTATTACGCCACTCCTCAAAAAATGAGAAGTGATATTAAAGAAGTTCTTGAAGGATTTATGAAACCATTTGGTGCAATTATTGGTACTCTTTTTATCATTCTTCTTTTTTCTCAAACACGTGGGATAGACCAAACGCTAAGTATAAACATTGGATTAGTAACAATGACTGTAATTATGATTATCTGCACCAGTAAACTTTCTAAAAGTTACACAAAAATGTCGGAGCAAAATCTAACCAGCAAATTAGATCTCCCAACTCGTATAAATGCAGTAGAGATTCTTTCACAAAACGGTCACGAAAATCAAACCCCTTCCCTAATAAAAATTCTAAAAAGAAAAAATGAACCTGATGTAATTAAAGAAGCAATAATTAAAACACTAGGTTCAAGACAAAATTTAGAATCAATTGGCGCAATATTGGAAATGCTTCAGGATAAGAACGATAACCTGCGTTTATCTGCAATTCGTGCACTCGCCAACTTTGAAGATCTAAAGAAACAAATTATGAATCAATCTTTCACGCGATATGAAGTAATTGAAACTTTAAAAACTACCATTCACAAAGAAGAAAACGAGTATATCAGAGAAAAACTTGTTAAAACATTTTATAAATTTTCACCTGATGAAGTTGTGGCATATCTGATTAGTGAAATCAAAAATGATTGCCCAAAAAAAGCAAATTTTATCAGAATGTTCAAACTCTTTCCTGATCCAAACATCAAGCATTTTATTGGAAAATTTTTAAAAGATAAAAATGTAGACTTAAAATGCGCTGCAATCATTGCTCTCTGGCAATTTAAAAATCATAGAACTGAATTAGAACACCATTTGACACAACAAATGGAAAGCAATAAACCTGAAATATTGATGAAAGCAATAGAAACAGCAGGAATTATTCAATATAAAGTAGCAAGAAACAAAATCAGAAAACTTTCATACAGCCATGATCAAAAAATAAAAAATGCGGCAATAATGGCGCTTGCTCAAATGGAAGACGAAAAAGTTATTCCAAGAATGATACAAACATTTCTTGACGATCAACATGAGTGGTATGAAAAAACTCACTATATTATTGAAAGCTTACCTAAAAAAATTGGTGAAAAAATAAAAAACACATTACAACTTCATATTTCTGATAAAATAAGCGAGATTCTACTTCATACCTCTCCCACTCTTGAAGAACTCAGTCCCGACACAATTTCCTATTTAATAAAATTGTACGAAAGAATAGGAGCGCATCACGAAATACAAAAAATTCAAAAGATTCTTGCAAGTTCTTCCTCTCAGAAAATATAATTCAGATAAATGTCATTTCTACGCCAAAAAATTATTTTCACTCTGGCTTTAAACACAGTATTACTGGGCTTGATTTCTTTTGGATTAGCTTACACATCCAGTTTTTTTAGGTCAGATTTGATAATTCAACTTTCAATTGGGCTTGGATTCTTTTGTTTATCTGAAATTTTTCTATTATTACTGAAAATAAATCATCCATTGAAAATTGTAACGAACGAAATGAAAGCTCTTCTTACAGGCAAAACATACAAGAAAATAATGACATCAAAGCGTAATGAGATTGGGATTCTGGCTCATTTTTTTAACGAAATAACAAAAAACCTAGAAAATATTTCATCAGATGTAAAGGAACATCAAAGAATCAAAAAAGAGCTCAATACAGCTCAGAAAATTCAAAGAGATTTACTCCCTGAAAAATCACCCTCAATTCCATTTTTAGATATTGTTGCAAAAACCCGACCAGCTTCTGAAATCGGTGGCGATACATTTAATTTCTTCCCAGGTGAAAAACGTTCACTAATCTATATTGGCGACTCAACAGGACACGGCATTCCTGCGGGAATAATAATGATTATGGTTGATACACTCATTACTACATTCATAAATATGTTCCCCTCTCCAGTAGAGGTAATGACCAAACTAAACAAATATCTTAAACCACATCTCCAAAAAACAATGTTTATGACTATGATCTTGCTAGATTGGGATCATAATTCAAAAATGAAATGGGTTGGTGCTGGTCATGAACATGTAATTGTTGCCAGAACAAATGAAAGTAAAGTTACATCTACAAGATCTGGAGGTATTGCAATTGGTATGCTCGCAGATAACTCAGCATTAGTTAAAGAGCAAGAAGTAATTCTTAATGAAGACGACTTTGTTATTTTATTTTCAGATGGAATTGTAGAAGCAAAAAATGTAATGGGGGAAATCTATGGTTTAGAAAGGCTTGAATTGGTTATAAAAAAATCCATTACTTCACAAATTACCTCACAAGAACTATTCGATAAAATTGCTATTGATGTTGGACGTTTCATGGAAGGTCATTTCCAAGAAGATGATATGACTTTAATAGTCATCAAAAAAACTTCTCATGAGGTGACTACAAAGCTTGATACTAGCTGGACTAACTAAGAAACTTTGGCAATAACAATGGTTCTCTCAAATGAGGTATTTTTTTAATTATTTCTAAGTCCTTTAGATTAAACTTTCCATAATACAAGTCCTTCAAGTCTCCACCATTTTCCACAAAAGATTTAATCTGTAAATATCCCGAAAAGTACATTATTTCTTTGGTAAATGCGCCTGACTTTGAAGTATCTTCAATGCCTCTCTTTACCTTAACAGTTGTTCTAAATGCTTTTTCCTTTTTCATGCCAAGCTTTCGACAATAATCATATGTTTCAGCAAAATTATGACTTAAGGCAAAATTTACAACAAATACTAAAACAGCACTTCTATAATTTTTCTCTACATCATGAGGAATAACAAACTCTTGATTCCATATAGCCAGACCTTCTTGAGTTTCCAGATATGAACCAAAACCCCTATTCATCATCTCATAATACTGTCTCTTACCATTCTCTGCAGTCAATATATGAGTTTCAATTTCATGTGCCACAACCATTCGAACCCTATCTGGACTAAATATTGATCCTTGCCTAACAAAGAGAACATTCTTCTTTCCAGCTATACAATCAGAAACCATCTCTTTTTTCACTTTCACTTTCCAATAATTTAAATTGTAATCCAAAAATACCCTTTCAAATTCCTTAATTGCTTCCTCCATTGGAATCATCCTATCAGGTTTAGGAAATTCTTTAGGTTTTAAATCAAGCTTTTCTTGAGCCGATTGCAATAGTTCACTCTTTGGAGTCCCAAATAATTTTTCTGATTTTTCTACAAAATTTTCAGTTCCAATTGACTCCAAAAGTTCTACTTTTGCCCTCACTTCCAACAATTTTTCATGGTACAAAATTCCCAATGCAGAATTATCAAGTTCTCCTTCAACTTTTTTCAAATTCTCTTTTAAATGGAAAGGATCAAAAATGAATTCTGGATAAATGAATTCCGGGTTATATTCATTATTTTCAAAAAACTTATGTGATTCCTCTAAAATGTTAATTGGCTTCAGATGATATAAAAGTTTGATTTGTCTATCTATAGCAATTAGCTTTTTATCTATTTCTAAATAATTTGGCCCACTTTTTTTTGAAATTGTTTCCTTAACTTTCTTTAAATTCGGAAGTAAAGTCCTAGTTTTCTTAGACTTTGACGGATCTATCAAAAAACCTTGCAAATCCCTCCTGCCAACTACTATGTCAAATGGTTTACCGGATAAATCTTCAACGTTCGCTAGAGTCTGAATTCTAATATCAGCCAAAGAAAACTTCACTTTCACTTTGTGCGAATCTTCATATATTTCAAGACCCAAATCATCCACCAATTCTCTATCTATTATTGAACCGTCTAAAAGAGGATTAATTGATGCCCAAACATGTCTTGTTTCGCTTCCACCAAGAACTTTTACTTTCTCCATACTTGAAATTACTTCTTTACCACTTATTTTTTTCACTTCTTTCTCAATTTTATTACCAAACATATCCTGAGCAATTCTCACACCTTTTTCTGGAGTATTTACCTTTACACCTTCAATTCTTTCTAATCTTTTCCTCAAAGGTGCCAAATTTGCAATTTGAACACCTAAACCTGCCCTAGCGTTTATCTCTAAAAGTACTGGACCGGAATTTTTATCCACAACAATATCTGCCGCCAAATAACCCAAATTTGTTACCAATTGTACCTTTGATGCAATCAATAAAATTTCATCCCAATATGGTATTTGAAAACCTTTTATTGGTCCAATTCCAGGAATTTCTTCAACAATTTTATTGTGATGAACAACATGAGTCGCCGTCCCCTTTGCAATATCAATTCCAACTCCAACAGCTCCCAAGTGCAAATTCGCTTTCCCATCTGACTCTTTTGTTGGCAACCTTAGCATTGCCATAACAGGAATTAAATTGTGAACAACAACGCGAATGTCCGGCAATCCCTTATATGAAAATTTTTCTATTGAATCATCACAAGCAATTCTTTGTTCAAAAAAAGCCGTATCAGCCATTCCAGAAATGCTAAACCTTCCCTCTAGAATGTCACTGATTGTTTCAATTAATTCAGGTAACGAAACCCTACCTCCACTTACTTTCACAAAATCACCATTTTCCCTTCCAATTACAGGTATTATTCCCTCCCCGCCATATCCCAAATTTGGTTTTAATACAAAAGATGCAGGCAAAGCTGAAAAATCAAACTTATCTAAGTCTTCCTGATTTCTAATTACAGCATACAATTTTGGAACAGAAATATCCCTAGCTGACAAAAATTGCTTTGTTTTTAATTTATCATCCGCTAAACGAATCGCCTTTTTTTTGTTATAGGGGCGAATATATAAATAATTGCGTGCATTTATACCTAAAATTCCATGATTTTTTAAAATACTCATTATTCCTCAAGGTGACGAAAGATGTCTCTAAATCTTGCATACTCAACCAATCTAAGCCCTGTCCATCTTGCCAAAAAGACGTTAAATAATAGGAATAAAAATATTATTTCAGGATGACCCAGGACGGCTACCTTCAACAAAGTCCATTCAGCAATAAAATAACAAAGTACTGCAACGGAAACAGCCTCCGTAATCAGCAACACCGCTGACTTCAATCCCTTTCCGCTTTGAATACTTACAAACTTCTCAACCATGGTACTCATAATTAACATTGGGAAAACTGATATCCCTACAATCTGTGTGATATTCAAATAAGCCCCCAAAAGTAATAATAACAAAATTGTAAAACTTACTATAATCATCACAATCGCCATTCTAGGGATATAAAGAAGCCTGTATCTCTTCAAAAACAACCTTGTCAAAGTTCCAATAAATAAAATTGCGAATAAAAACAAAAGTCCATAACTGATATCAAGTGCAATAAAAGAAAGTGCCAAAATTGAAGGTGTATAAACACCCAAAGTAGTTAGCCCAACTACCTGTTTCATAAAAGCAACCACTGTCACAATAACAGGCAACATCAATACTAATTGTAATGTATTGCTTGGCACACCCCTTTCTATCATTGAATTTACTAAAAAAGACATTACATTCCATGGTTTTACATGCAGTTTCTCATCTACAACTTCATATTGAATTGCTCTTTCGTCCAATACGGAAATAAAATCCACAATATCAAAAGTCTCAATTGAAACCCAAACAGCTTCAATTCTAGTTAGAATAATCTGTTTAGGATTGATTGTTGTAAACACACCACGAGCAATATTTTTTAACGAACCAAAATCTTGATCTGAAATAAAAATGATATTCTTGTCCTTAAATACTCCCGATTGATCTAACTGAGACAGTACCGTCAGCCCAATACTTCCTCTGGTCATTACAATCACAGTATCAATATCATTAAAATATGAAATATTTTCTGCAATATCATTCCTCAACACCTCTTCTGCTAAAAACGCTGACTGATTTGAATAACTCTCAATAAGTCTTACATAAACTCGCTCATTTGTTGCACTTTCTATAAATCTATCAACCCTTTCCTTTTCATCATGAATATTTGTGATTAAAACCAATGAATTCTCATAAACAAACACGTCATGTAAAACTGTAGCTTGATTTTCAAAATTATCTCTAACAACCAAGGTAACTTCATATTCACCTGATTCAGCATAAGAATGAACAACTTCGGGTCCCTGCTGTCGATTCCCGTCCCCAAAAAACCATTCATAAGTCAGTTCAGCACCCTCCATTAAATCCTCTGTTGCTGTCGCATCAAAAATAATACTTTTATTTACCTCAACGTTGGTTTTTGCATTAATAACAGCTTGAATCTGAGGTTCTTCAGCTAATTCCACCGCCTCATCCTCTTCACTTGGCAAAAATGAAAAAGCCAAAGCTGTTGGGGCAAGGTTTGCAAGCAAAACTAGAATTAAGAGAATTCTTCTTAGCATGTGAATATCATATCAAATCTAATAAAAAACTAAAGGGCAGCCTCTTTACTAAAAAAGCAATTTCTGCTATACTAACTAGAAAAATAAAAATAAAAATCCACGGTATGGCAAACCTATTTCAAAAAATACTTCATAAAGGACGGTTTATTATTGTAGCTGCTATTGTTTTAACAATAACATCAGCTCCGTTCATGAGTAATGCTGGAGGTAGTACTCAAAGTACTATTCAAATTAGCGCATCAGATACAATTGCTGGTCTTTCCTCAGAAATTGAAGTTGCAAATGCAAATCCTTTTGAAAATCTTGAGGTACTTGTTTTAAAACCAAGTGGTAATCAATTATCAATTGAAACTGTATCTGATAAAGAAGGTAAAGCAGATCTAACATTATCTGACTATCATTTAAGAGAAGCAGGCATCTATTCAGTAGCTGCAAAACGTATTGGTTCAAATGAAAAATATAGTAAAGAATATAATTTTGAAGTTCGTTCTAATACAGTCTCAACTACAAAATCAACAGTAGAACTTTCAAAAAACACAGCAGAAAAAGGAGAAACCGTAGAAATGAAAGCTTATCTTACGGATCAATACGGTAATCCAATCAATGGTCATTCTCTTCAAGTAGTTTCCTCTAAAGATACAGATGCAATTTATAGCCCATCTTATGTAACTGACAAAAATGGTGTCATGGATTTCTACATCTCAAGTGAAACCAAAGGAATTGCAACTTACACTGTTTTAGATACAACGGTAAACAAACAACTTGCCACTCAACCAAAATTGGCATTTCTAAGCGGCAATGAAATATACAAAGAAGTTGGAGGTTGGAGCAACGACGTAGCAAAAATTGTTTTAGCTGCAGAAAGTGGACCTATTGATTCCTTTAGAATCAGTGGACTTTCAGGCAATGTGGAAGATGGAGAATCAAAAACAATAACTGTTACAGCTCTAGATGCTGACGGTTACACTGTTACAGACTACACGGGAGAGATTCGCTTTTCTTCTTCTGATGACAGTGCAACGCTACCAAATGATTATACTTTCCTTGCAGAAGACCAGGGTGAGCACCAATTTAATCTTGCCGTAAAATTTGTAACAACAGGTCCGCAAATCTTAACTGTTACAGATGTAGATCAATTTAATATTACTGGTGATGCTGAATTTGATGTTGTTAATGCCGGAAATATTGGAGAAGAAGTAATTGAAGTAGAACCTGATTTTGAAACTGAAGAATTCACCAGAGAAGGTGATTTCACTCTAATAAGTCCTGCAAGCGGATCTTATTCAACAAATGAAATCCAAATCCAAGGTGAAGCCGACTATGGTTACAGTGCAATTATCTATGTTGATGATGAAGAAGCTGGCAGAACGGAAGTTGACTTTGACAATAGTTTTTCTTACACACTGGAAAACGTAGATGACGGTACTTATGACATTTACGTTGACATTGTTGATCTTGGTGAAGGTGATCCAGGAGAAGAAGAAATTCTAGAAGTTATTGAAAATTCAGATCTTGAAAGAATTGTTATTGATACAACAGCACCTGAATTAGTATCAATTACAGTTGATCCTTCTGGATCAATTACTCCAGGTGAAACAATTGAGATAACCGTATTGAGTGAAGATAATCTCGATTCCGTATCAGTATTATTAAATGAAGAATTATATGAACTTGAGGCAACAGCAGTATCTGGAAAATACCAAACAACAGCAATTGTGCCTGATGAAGAAGGAGAAGTTTCTGTAGACGTAATCCTTGTTGATGCATTAGGTAATGAAGTTCAATACAGAGATGAATTAACATTAACTGTAGCATCTGATACAACGGAAATTCCTGAGGAACCAGTTCTTGAGAATGTTCTTCCAGGTCAAGTTTCTGGATTAACAACATCCCCAGGACAAGGAGAAATCCTATTAACTTGGGAAGCTTCAGAAGAAGGATCAAATCCTATCTCTTTCTATAAAATTTATTATGGTCCATCTCCAGAAGCATTGTTTGCGAGCACACAAACTTATGATTCTTCAACAACTTGGTCAATAACAGACCTTCAAGGAGAAGATATGTACTATATTGCAGTTTCAGCAATTGACTCTGAAGGCAATGAGGGTCCGTTAAGCGGTGTAACATCATCTAAGCCTCTTGCAAAAGCGGCAACGGAACCTACAGATATTCCAATCCTTACAACTACAACAATCACTGAAACCGGAACTCCTGGTGAAACTCCTGATTCTGGACCTGAAACAACTGCAATTATTTCATTAAGTTTAGCACTTGCACTTGGTTACACTTGCAGGAAAAAACTTTCAATTCAAAAAATATAAACTTTCTGTTAAAATCCACGGGTAATCTTTATCTATGGATTTTATCATTCAAACTGTAAATATACTTGCAGACATACTAATTGTTTTTATATTTATAAGAGTAATTTTTTCTTGGTTTGGTCTACAGCCAGGTTGGCTGACAAAAGTGATTTTTGAAACAACAAATCCAATCCTTAAACCAATTCAAAAAGCGCTCCCAAATACTGGCATGATTGATTTTTCACCCATGGTCGCTTTTTTCATAATACAATTGGTGCGTTCACTCATTAATCACGGATTATGATTCAAATCTACGACAGTATGACGGGCTCAAAACGCCCTTTTGAGAAAGACAAAAACGAAACGGTAAAAATGTATGTTTGCGGCCCCACCGTTTACGACAACGCCCATTTAGGACATGGTCGCAGTGCTGTTGCATTTGACTTAGTACGTCGTTTTCTTGAATTTTCAGGCTATGAAGTCGACTTCGCCTTCAATATCACCGACATAGATGACAAAATGATAAACCGCGCAAATGACGAAGGTATTTCAGTGCCAGAACTAGCAGAAAAGATAATTCCTGAATATGAAAAAGATTACGCAGCACTTGGCATTAAACCACCAACAAAAAATCCACGCGCTACTGAATTTATAGAAGAAATGGTCAATCTTATAAAAAAACTTGAAGATGGAAGCCATACATACAAACTAAAAGATGGCATATATTTTGACATCACAACTTTCCCTGACTACGGAGCCCTCTCACACCAAAAAATGGATGAACTCGCAGCGGGCACAAGTATTGAAAAACGAGACGACAAAAAAAACCATCAAGATTTTGTTCTTTGGAAATTTAAAAAAGAAGGTGAACCTTTTTGGCCAAGCCCATGGGGTGACGGTCGCCCAGGTTGGCATATTGAATGCAGCGCAATGAGCACTTCCCTTCTTGGAGATACATTGGACATTCACGGCGGCGGCTTAGACCTTAAATTTCCTCACCATGAATGTGAAATTGCCCAAAGCACATCTTTAACCGCCAAACCATTCGCTCGCTTTTGGATGCACAATGGCTACATTACTGTAAATAAGGAAAAAATGAGTAAATCCTTAGGCAATTTTTTTACCTTGAAAGACATTTTTAAATCATACCATCCACGCGTCGTTCGCCTTTTTCTCATTTCAACACACTATAGATCTCCAATTGAATATTCAACAGAGCTTTTAGAGCAAGCTCGCCAAACTCTTCGCCGCTTAGACGAATTTTGGCTTAAACACACCCGTGAAATTTCAGATTCCGTAGACGACCAAGTTCTTAACTCAATTTCAGAAAAACTTTCAAATGACTTTGATTCCGCCGGTGCATTTTCAGTGCTTTTTGAATGGATGAACACAAATCCAAAAGATGCAGGTGCAACACTTGAAGAAATAAATGAAATTTTTAACATCTTCCCCAAAGATTTCGTTCTCACAGATGAACAACAAAAACTTGTACAAAAACGGGGAGAAGCCAGAAAAGAAAAAAATTGGTCTCTCTCAGATTCACTCCGCGAAGAGCTTGCAAAAGATGGCATTGAAGTTGAAGACACACCTGAAGGACAATACCTAAAACCCAAAATTTAAGCACCAAACGCAGTCCCTTCCTCAGTCAGCATTGGGATCAGGTGAGTCACATCCCCGGCTCCCATCACCAAAATCAAATCCCCGCTTCCCACATTATCTCGCAAATAATTCGCGGTTTCTTCAAGTCCTTGCCCGTTTTGAACATTTTCATGGTGCTCAGAAATTTTATCAACCAAAGTATCGACAGAAACCGCATTAACAGCTTCCTCACTATCCCTAACCTTATAAATATTTGGAATAATCACCTCATCCGCATCCTCAAAAGACTCCGCAAACTGCTCAATCAAAGCCGCCGTCCGACTATATTGGTGAGGTTGAAAAACTGCAATAATTCTCGCTTCAGGATGTTTCTCATGTGCGGCTTGCAAGGTTGCCATAATTTCAGTTGGATGATGTGCGTAGTCGTCATAAACCAAGGCACCATTAATATCACCTCTGTATTCAAATCTACGCCAAGTACCTTTAAATTCCTTCAATGCATCTGAAATTATTGAATCACCAACTCCTAATCTTCTAGCCAAAGTAGCCGCCATCCCTGCATTATATAAATTGTGATAACCAGGAACAGCTAATTCACCATCATATTCTGAAATTTCATCCGGCCAAATCACTTCTTCACTCTGATCAGCCAACTCTTTAAATGCATTTTCATAATCCTCCTCAGACTTAAAATAATCCAAATGATCCACCTCAATATTTGTTATTCCGGTTAATGCAGGATGTAATGATAAAAAATTTCTCCTATACTCACAAGCTTCTACAACCATAATCTCACCCTGCCCAATCCTAACATTTTTTTGACCGAATTCCTTAACGCGCGATCCTACAATTACTGTCGGATCCACTCCTGCTTTCTCTAAAATAATTGAAAGCATAGCTGTAGTTGTTGTTTTACCATGAGTCCCGGCAATCGCAACTAATCTATAAGATTTTGAAGCAGCCCCCAGGGCCTGGAAATATGTCATTAGCGGTATTCCCAGTTCTTTTGCTTTTTCAAGTTCCGGGTTCGAAAGAGGAATTGCTTCACTGTAAATCACCAAATCTGTATCTTTTGGTAAAAATTCTGCAAAATGCCCAAGCTCAACGCCCATTCCTTCAGATTTCAGCTCTTCTATCAAAACCGAATCAGATGAATCTGTTCCACTCACCTCTTTCCCATGAGCTTTGAAAAGTCTTGCCAGTGCACTCATACCAATGCCCCCTATGCCCACAAAAAACACTTTATTAGCGTCTTTAAAAAATTCCATAATTTGTGTAATATTTTGCTAAGCGATTCTATCAAATATGCAAAACCAAATCTACAACAACCAATTCGGTCTCACAAAACTTCTTCTTATTGTTGGCTTTTTTGTGGTCGCATACATGCTTTACAACCTGACAGTCTCAATTTACGACAACTACCAAATTGAACAACACATATCTGAATTCGAAACTCGCAACAGAGAACTCGCTGATGAAAACTCAAAAAAACTGGAGGATTTTCAATATTACACCTCCAACGAATACATTGAAAAAATTGCAAAACAAAACCTCGGCCTAATTAGCGATGGCGAACAGGTAATAATTATCCCGGACGAAGATTTAATAATCCTCTCAGAAGATGAAGATGCTCTCGCCGCCTCCGAAGAAATCCGTGCATCTTGGCCAAATCCAAAAAAATGGTGGAAGTTTTTCTTCAGTTACAACCCTTATAAGGTATAGGCCCCTCTTGGACACACTGAGATAGAGTATTAATACAAGATTTTTTTTCAAGGCAAGGAAAAGTGATGAAAGCGTACCAAATTCGGTACGTTGAAGAACTTTGACGAAGACTTGCGGAAAAAGATGAATTTGGTCACATTGAATGTGTTTCCAAGAGAGGCCCGATTTGCTTGCAAAACCCTTACCTATTCCCTAAAATTCCACAGCACGTAACAAGGCAGGGTAGCTCAGCTGGTTAGAGCGCAGGACTCATAAGCCTGAGGTCGTGGGTTCGAGCCCCACCCCTGCTACCAAATTATTAAGTATTGACGCGCATCATTACTATTTTATAATATAGGCGCAAATACTAACATCAACTTTATGGAAAAATTATTAATAGGTGACATAGTTACATATTACGGAGATGTTTATAGAGTTGCCGGAATAAAAGATGGAGATCCATTCCCAATCGCCCTAGAGTCACTTGAAGGGAAAAAGTCACAAGTTACTGCACCACAAGCATTAGAATTTCAAGGTCGTCCAGAAGAAAAACCAAAGGACGAAGTGAACAAATGGGGTGAAATTTTTGCTGACGTCTATAAAAGATCTGTAAAAATAGATTTTTAGAATCTGATTTAGTCCCAAAAAAGCTTGTATCCATTGCTCAAAAAAAGTATAGTCCCCGTGCGGGGTAGAGCAGTGGCAGCTCGTCGGGCTCATAACCCGGAGGTCGTAGGTTCGAATCCTACCCCCGCAACCACAGACGCGACAGTATAAAATCCTGACTCGAGTCCACTACTAAAAGAAGGCGCAAGCGGATGCGAGCGCAACTTTCTAAAACAAACTCCCCTGCCCCTCTACTTCGTCTTCGGAGATTTTTTTATAATTTTTTAAAACCGGGATATCACCAAGATGTTTTAGCCCACCCAATCTTAAAACATTCATAAATTTAATAAACAGTTCAGCAGTGGCTTTTGCATCATTCAAAGCTCTATGTGCCTGTGGCAATTCCACATTAAAAGTTTTCGCCAGGTCACCCAAATTGTACTTACTTAAATTTGGATGCACATGTCTTGCTAACTGAATGGTGCAAAGATAAGGCAAATCCATATTTTCTCGTCCATCTTCCGGTAAATGCGACATAATAAACTCCCTATCAAAGTCCACATTATGAGCAACAAAAATCCCCTTTTCTCCCATAAAATCAAAATATTTGTCCTTTAATTCCAAGAAACTCGGTGCTCCCGCAACCATTTCAGTTGTAATCCCAGTGAAATTAGACACCTCTTCCGGCACGTAAACTCCCGGATTCACCAAAGAATCCCATTCTTCAACAATTTGCCCGTTAACAACTTTTACAGCCGCAATTTCAATAATTTTATCTAAACTCGGAACCAAGCCCGTAGTTTCTAAATCGACAATAATAAATTGTGAATCTGAAATCATTGCGAGCAATTTATCAGGTTCATTCTCAGTTTACAAGACTAGAAATGACCTTGTGTATTTCATCAAAATTCCCACCTTTTGGCAGCAAAATATAAGCTCCCGCCTCATTAATAAGCGAATACAAATAATTACTACTGGTCAAAACAATTCCTGTTTCGACTTGATAGTCTTTATAATCATGGTAATAACCTATTGCATCAAACAAATCCACATCCGTCTTTGAATTTGCCATCATAGCCTGAAACATTTTTGTCAGACTCTTTAAGTCCATAACCACATCCAACTCAGACAATTGTTCTCTAGCAGATTTAACAATTAGCTGTTGCCTCGCAGCCCTATCAAAGTCAGAAGTAGACTTTCTACTACGAGCATATTTTAGCGCCTCTTCACCACTCATATGATGCTCCCCTGGCTGAATAGAATACGGATCATAACCACCCTTTTTATTTGGATACAAGCCATCATAAATTGCTTTTTCAACAGTGACATCAATACCACCCATAATATCAACAATCTCAACAAATCCGTTCAAATCAACTTGTGCATAATTATCAACATGTAAACCCGTTACTACTTCCACCATTCGCTCAAGCTGATCAACTCCATAATAGGTAAAATATTCATTTATCCTTCTTCCATTCATATACAAATCGCGAGGAATAGAATTTAAAACAATCTTCTTTTTTGCATCGTTCACGCTTGCAACCATTATTGTGTCAGTAAGCGCACCATTCGTACCAATCAAAAGGACATCATAAGTTCCATCTTCAATATTTTGAGTATCAAATGAAGTGTCCGCCAAAACCAATTTATTGCCTTCACCCTGCTCAAAATGACTCGAAACCTGTGCCAACATACTTGAAAAATCCTCTCCACCATCACTTTTTGTACCTATTTTGTCTGAAATCTTATTAAAATCTTCTTCAATGGTCTTTAAAACCATATCTTGAGAATTCATTTGTTCCGTAATCAAAAACCTATCCTGTTTCAAACCACCAACTTCATCAATTAAAGAAGCAATATAATTTTCACTCCTTTCAAGTTTGGAATTCAAATTTGAGTTCACATACAAAAGCGAAACCAGTAATGATCCAATCATCATCAAAACAAAAACCGAAAACAGCTTTGGCTTTTGAAAGATTTTCAGACGAGTCTTTTGCGCAGTAGTTTCCTGCGGCGCATTTTGATCATCCAGACCGATATGAAGAACTGTATATTCTTCCGGGTTATGCATTTTGGGTTGGCGTAGAAGATGGGGGAGTTTGATCAGCTGGTTGAACCTGTTCTTCTTCCGAAGTCGCAGGTGGAGCTAGAGGTTTGTGCTCTACTTCAGGCTCCTTAACTGGCACTTCAGGTGAATAAGATGGGTCAACGTCAGCTTTATTCAATTCATCCAATTCAATACCTATTCTAGCGGCAATTTCCTGATCCACAAAGATTCGTTTTCTTCCATACTTCATTCTTGAGTACTGCTTCACAATATCACGTACCTCCGCACTTGCTCCAGTGGTATCCCAAATTGTTTCAAGTGAAAACGGCCTGGAAGTCTTTCCCTTAACATAAAGCTTCATATAAGCCTTGTAGTTATCAATCCCAATCACGTCTTGCTCGGTCAAAACCGGCGCATATTCTTTTGCAAGCATTTCCGCATCATCCGCACCAATTTTAAACGACTGCAGCGTACCCACGTTACCAAACACGGCATCCCTAATTTGTGTACTTGAAGATCCAAATTTTGAAACCACTAACTGATTAATATATTGGTGAGCCATAATAAGGTTCAATCTATACTTACGTGCCTCAGACAAAATTGAACAAAAAGTATCCGTTGCAAAGTTCTGAAACTCATCCACATAGAGGAAAAAGTCTTTACGTTCATCCTCGGGTGTATCCACACGACTCATGGCTGCCATTTGAATTTTTGCCACTACAACCAGACCGAGAAGCTGTGTATTAAGTGTTCCAAGTTTACCTTTCGACAAATTAATAAGGAGAATCTTTTGCGAATCCATAACCTGTCTAAAATCAAATGCGCTCTTTGGCTGTCCAATTGTATTTCTCATAATCGCATTCGTAATAAACGGTCCAAATTTACTAGAGAAATACGGAATCATTTCCTGACGCTCCCTATCTCCCGTATTCGCATATTCATGTTCCCAAAAAGAACGAACCACCGGATTTTTCACTTTAGCAACCTTATACCTCATAAATTCCTCATCCACAAAAATTCGCGGCACATCAATCAAAGTTGCGCCTTCATCCGGATCTTCCATCAAAGTCAAACACGCATTTCTAAAATAGTGCTGAATACGCGGCCCAAATATTTCATCACCAAATATCTTAATGAAAATTTCCGTAGCCTGACTGGAAGCCATATCCTGCTGCTCAGTTGTAGCAGCCTCCAACATATTAAGCCCCATCGGTCTTTCCATATCTGCTGGACTAAACACAATTACATCTTTTGCCCTTTCCTTGGGAATATATTGTAAAATATCCTCAATCAAATCTCCATGCGGATCCACCACACAAACTCCGTCACCATTCTGAATGTCCTGACGAGCCAAATAACTGATATATGCGGATTTACCTGTTCCCGTTTGACCAATTATATAATGATGACGACTTCTATCTCTCTTACCAAATCTAACTTCCTTCTTTTCTCCACGGAAAACATTGTATCCAAGCAAAATGCCTGCAGGATCCATATCATTTGGAGCCGGCAAAACTTTATAAGAAAGCCATTTAATAACAGGTGTAAAGTTATACCTGGTTGTTGGAAAGTGATAAATCGAAGCAATCTCTTGTGGGGTTAAAAGTGAACTTTTTTCACCCCATTGAAAATATGCCTGCTTGTAATTGTTATACATTCTTTTGCTGTTCCACCAGTCAATTCCCAAAATCCTTCTCGACTGAAACCAGTTTGAAGCAGCATCTTTTGTCACATTAAAGGCCACAAAAAGTCCATTTAAAATAGTATCTGCATGCGCTTCTCCTTTATCCGTGGAAGCAAAAACTCTAATTACTGTGTCAAATCCAACTGAATCTGCCTTTTCTCCAATACGTTTAGCTAATTCTTCTTCAGTTTGAAGCATTCTCACATATGAATCCCCACTACTTGCTCCAGGAGGTGGCGCATTTTTATCCGCAGCCTCAACACCCTGGAAAAGAGCAATGAACACCCATCCAATCCAACTCAGAATTGGAATTCTGAATCCAGATTTTGGCTTCTGCCCCTTAAAAAGAGCCGTTGCAAAATCCCTGGCTTCCTTTTGCCATTTTGGATTCCTGGGGCGAATCATAAATTGAATCAAAGCTCTTTCATCACCTTCCAATTTCGACAAAACATTCGTCAGATCATTCAACGGATCACTTTCAATCTCTTTGTAAGTTCTAAGTGGATACCAATTCGTCCTCTTCAAATATAAATAATATGCCTTAATAAAATTTGGCTTCTCTTTATCTTCGGGTTGAAGTGAAGGTGGCTTTACATACTCAATAGACGCATTTGGATAGGTTGAAGTAATGGATTTCTCCAAAATCTCAGAATAATACGGGTCAATAGAAGCAAAAAATGTAACTTCTTTATATTTTGCATGAATTTCAAAAGAAACAGTATCAAACTGAAATAACCAAACTTTTAACTTATTCATAAAATTCAACTCTCTAATCTCATGAAGACCACGAATCAACTGATCCATAGTTGCAATTTTTTCTCTGAAATCTTTTTCTGTAGCCTGCTCTTTATCTTTTTGCGACTCCTCTCTGGGCATCATGATTTGCATATAAACTCGTTTTTTTGCAGCTTTGTCTATATACCATTTTATAAAAAAGAACCAAAAGGCTTTCCAGATTACAAAAGCCGAAACAGTACTAATCAAAACAATCAGCCACCATTGCTGCACAATATCCCATAAAATTAGTAATATTTCCTTCAGGGTGTCCAACGTGAGAATTAGTTATTTTTAATCTACTAATTATACCAAAAAAAACCACTTTTTTCAAGGGAGATGACAAAATAATATCAACTTTTCTGATAAATATTGACAAAATGAATAAATTAATTTAATATACCAGGCGCTAATTTAAATATCACTTTATGAAGCAACCAAAACTGAAAAAACTTGGTCACGGAGCGGTAATAAGCTTACTTTTATTATCAGGAACAGTTACCCCAATGAATAATGACATTCTTGGTGCAAATATCGCTAATGCATTAGGTGCAGATTCGCCTTCAACATACGTTAAGGTGAAACCAAAATCTGATCCTAAGACAAGTCCCAAGACAAGTCCCAAGACAAGTCCCAAGACAAGTCCCAAGACAAGTCCCAAATCAGATCCAAAAATCGCACCAAAACCAATTGCTAAGTAAAGCAAACATAAAAGCCGAGTCTCTACTCGGCTTTTTTTGTATATAAATACATTCCTTCAAACTCCAAAATCCTACCTCCAAACTTCTGCTTGAATTCAGAAAAGCCACTCCAAGTATTTTCTCCCAACGTTATCCCACCAAAATCAAAAACTCTTAGACCATGATTTCTTGCATCCTTAATAGCCTCCCAAATAACCAAGAAAATCGCTCTAGTATCCTGAGTGCCGGACCTGGTTGCCGCATACAAATAATAAGCAACCGGGCCAAAATATGTAATAATTGCTCCTGCAACTGCTTCTTCCCCCTGATAAGCTAAATATAAAACACCCTGCCTTTTCTCTAATAAATCTTTGCAGAGCGTACTAATATGCTCAAAAGACTTTGAAGGAAAATTATTCCTTTTTGATGTGTCGAGATATAACTCATAAAAAGCCTCAGCATCACCTTTCCCTCCTTTCTTCAATTTTAGCTCTTTTTGCTCTGCAATTCTTATCATTCTTCTTCCACTCCCACTCATTTGAGCCAAAATATCATTTTCAGATTCATCCAAATCAATAATCCTTGTATATTTCGAATCCAAATCCGTACCGCACTTTGTATATCTTTCAGAAAAACCAATCTTTTCAACAGCAATTCGCGGATTAAACATGATTTTTTTCACATTTATTCTTTCACACGCTTCAAAAAAAAGCGTTTCCATAATTTCAATATAATTATTTTGACTCCAATCCAAAACCGGTCCATCCGGACAATACAGATAATCCCCATTTTCATCAGGAGTTAAGTAAAAAATCCCTCCCGCAATAATTTCCTCCCCTTCTAAGATACAAAGACAAAAACTTTCATTTTCTTCCGTCTTATTCGCTTTCGCCCAAGTGAAACTTTGTTGAAAGCCACTGCAAGGATTCTGCGAAGCAAATTCATCAAAAACGTTTCCTTTTGATTCGTTTATTTCAAAAAAAGAGAATTTCATAAAAAATCAGCTTTTCAGTGTACCAATTTCGAATTGAAATACTCTTCAAGTTCCTTCATCTTAACTCTCTCCTGCTCCATAGAATCTCTATCTCGCACCGTCACCGCTCCATCCTCAAGCGAATCAAAATCAAAAGTCACACAAAACGGCGTTCCAATCTCATCCTGACGCCTGTAACGCTTCCCAATTGCACCGGATGTATCAAACTCACACCTAAAAAACTTCTTCAACGCTTCATATACCTTCCTAGCCTCCTCATCCAACTTGTTTGTAAGCGGAAAAACCGCGATTTGAACCGGCGCAATTTTTGGATCAAAATGCATAACCGTTCGTTTTTCACCATCCGGAAGCTCTTCTTCCTCATATGCATCCAACAAAACCGTCAAAAGCGCACGAGTAAGTCCCCAAGAAGGTTCGATCACATGCGGCACAAACACCTCATTCGTAACCGGATCTCTATACTCAAGTCGCGCACCGGAATATTTAATATGCTGAGACAAATCATAGTCTCCCCTATGTGCAATTCCCTGCAGTTCACCCCACCCAAACGGGAACTGATACTCCAAATCCACCGTCTTTGTTGAATAGTGAGATAGTTCATCCGGGTCGTGTTGACGAACCCTCAAATGCTCCTCCCTAACACCAATTGCAACAAAAAAGTCCTTTGAAGCCTTCACCCACTGCTCAAAATACTCATCAACTTGATCCGAACGAACAAAATATTCTATTTCCATCATCTCAAACTCACGCGTTCTGTAAATAAAATTTCCGGGTGTAATTTCATTTCTAAATCCCTTTCCAACCTGTCCAACACCAAAAGGTAAACGAACACGAGATGAATCCAAAATATTTTTAAAATTCACAAAAATTCCCTGTGCAGTCTCAGGTCTCAAGAAAATTTGCTCCGCTTCTTCCTCAATAACACCCTGATATGTTTTAAACATCAGGTTGAAAGCGCGCGGCATTGTCCAATCCAATTCACCACAAGCGGGACAAACCAACTTGTTATCCATCACAATATTAAAAATCTCTTCATCCGGCTTTCCATCCACATTTTCACCGGTTTTTTCCTCCACAAGTTTATCCGCACGAACCCTCTCATTACACTTTTTACAATCCATCAAAGGATCCGCAAAATTTGCAACGTGCCCTGAAGCCTCCCAAACTCGAGGATTCATCAAAATTCCGGAATCCAATCCAATCATATCATCCCTATTTTCCACAAAAGTCTTCCACCAAAAATCCATTATATTCTTTTTAAGCTGGCTGCCGTATGGCCCATAATCCCAAGTATTTGAAAGTCCTCCATAAATATCACTTCCCGGGAAAATGAATCCCCTTCGCTTACACAGAGCTACAACGTCTTCCATTAATGCCATATGAATAATTTAAGATGAATAAACCTTAACTAACTTTTGTTTTCGAATCAAGAAGGATGGTAACCGGCCCATCATTCAAACTTTTCACACGCATCATTGCGCCAAACTCACCGGAAGCGGTTGGGATATTGACCTTCTCTATTCCCTTTATAAATGCTTTATAAATCATTTCGGCATATTCAGGATCAGCTGCAGGAGTAAAACTTGGTCTGTTTCCCTTACTCACATCCGCACAAAGCGTGAACTGTGAAACCACCAAAACACCCCCGGCAATTTCAGAAACCGGGAATGTCATTTTTTCATTTTGATCCGGGAAAATTCGTAAACTTGTAACTTTCCCAAGCATCCATTCTAAATCAAGACTGGTATCACCTTTCTCAACACCAAGATAAACAAGCAACCCCGGTCCAATTTGACCTACAATATCATCACCAACTTCAACCTCAGCTGATAAAACACGCTGAACAACTGCTTTCATTATGCATTTTCTGGTAATGGAGCGGTCTCCGGAGCAGCACCAGCCTGACCAGCATCCTTTGCTTTTTTCTTGAAATCTTCAACTGCACCGCCAAGAACTTTTAAGAATGACTCAGCTGTTCGGTGGTTTAGATTCACTCGTCCTACAACTTGAATTACTGGGCTTGGTGTATTTGGTAAAAGGTATCCAAAATCAACTACAACCTCATTTGAGTTCACATTAACTGAAACAGCATTTGAATAAACACCTGCCTGTACGTCTTCAGGAACCTTCACTTGTAATTGTTGTTGTGAAGCTGATGCAGCTTTTGGGTCTGGATTTGTATCCGCCATAATCATAAAAATTAAAAAATATCGAACTGGAGTATAACATGAAATTTTCCGCAAGGTAACTCATTTGCAAGTATTAATAAATACAGGATAATTGAAGTGAATTTTCTAACACAATTTACTATGATGTCTTGTTGCGGTAACCACGGCAGAGAAACAGGTCTTTGGCTGGGCCTTATTCTCTTTGTAATTGGAGCAGTTATTCTGCTTCAACTTTTTGATGTTATCCCTGAAACAACATGGGATTACCTTTGGCCATCCATTTTAGTAGTAGCAGGACTTAAATTAATGGTTACCTCAGCAGAAGCATGTGGTTACAAAGAATACAAAGAAGGATCTTGCGGATCTGATATGTGCTGCAAGAGCGGATCATGTATGCCTGACGAATGTTGTGATAGCGGAGTCTGCGAACCGTGTGAAGAAAAACCCAAAAAGAAAGCTACTAAAAAGAAAACATCAAAGAAAAAATAACACTATAAAAATTAAGAGCTCTCATTTGATTTGGAGAGCTCTTTTTTTAAAATATTGATATAAAATAATTTCCTGAATGAATTTTGCATATAATTCATCGTCTATTTGCAAAGCCCTTAATTCATCATTTACGCTGAAAATAAAAACCATCCTATTCCCTTGCATCAATAAATCACCATAAGCTGGCGAAACAATTTCAGTCCCAAAACATTCATTCATAGCAAAATGTTGTTTAGCAAATTTTAAATATTTTGATGGAACGCATAATTTCAAATTATTCGTGTATTTTTCTGAAAAACTTTTTAAAAAGGACTGAATCAAACTTTTTTTCTTAGTTCCAAAGCTGAAAAAGATTGCATGAAGTATGTCACTACCACAGATTTTTTCCATTAAAAGAGATTTCACTGCACTCTCTCCGTGATGGAAAATCATTTTTTGTCTCAATTTTGCTGAAATACCTTCAATATTTTGCAACTTATTGACGCATGTTTTTGCCATTTTCATTTTGAATTTTACTTCAGAAAATTGTTTCTCTATTCCATATAGCAAACATTCGGGATCATGAGGAATATACCGCCTGCCATTTTTTGATTGTTCATACGTAACAATTCCTCTTTCACAAAGAGTATCTAAAACCGAATATGCAGTGACTCTTTTCATTCCCACTCTTTTTGCAATAATACTTGCTGGAGAAGGGCCAATTCTTAAAAGCATCAAATAAATTGATGCTTCTTTTTCACTTAACCCTATTTGCATTAGGTGTTCGATATACATAAAAAATAGTTAGAAGCTTAAAAGCTAAAAAATTTTCTTTCCTTTGTAAAGCAAGTTGTGTTGTCAAACTTTGACAACACCCCCTCATAAAAATGGCTTGTCTAAGCCATGACAACATGTTTTTAACCTGTTAATTGTACTTTTCATTTACGTTTTTTTAGTGCTCAAAATATGCTGAAAATCCCTAACAAAAAAACAAATGCACGTCCTAATTATCACCCCATTTCACTTACAAGGCTCAATGCTTGTTAATGCATTAAAGCGAAAAAACGTTCGCTCAATGACCTGTCTTCCAAACTCCTTGAACTACGAATGGTTTCCAGAAACGGATGCAGTCCTAATTCCCCATGTTTTAAAAAACGACCATTGGAAACTAATTCGCAGATTTCTAGAGGATTTAAAAAACAATATTCCAATTATTGTACTTGGTAAAATTCAAAAGGAAATTTTTTCAATAAAAGAACTTACAAAACTTCTGCCACGAATTATTTGCATAAATGACTCAATGAAATTAGATCAAGTCCCAATTATATTGAAAGAAAGCATAGATGAAAGTTTTAAAAAAAATAAAAATTCTGAATTAACGGTTGATGACGTAAAACTAGATAGAAACACAAGAGAAGTGTCTGTAAAAAACACAGCAATTTTTTTAACACGAAAAGAATATTACTTATTAGAACTTCTAATGATCAATGCAGGACATGTGATTACAAGAGAAGCAATAATTGATCATGTTTGGGATAGAAGAAGTTTTGTTGCACAAAACACAATTGATGTTTACATCAGCCGACTTAGAAGAAAAATTGACAAACGTGTCAACAAAACATTCATAACAACCGTCCCCTGTTTAGGATACCAATTTGAAAAAAAGGGAACTTTACAAACAATCCGTTTATGATAGTGTGGCAAGTAAGGGTATGCGTTTCACAATCTAATTATTCTCCATATGGTCCAGGCCAATTTTACAGTTGACAGTAAAATGTCGCCACAAGCGCTTAAACTGCATGCTCTCATAGATCATCTGATGATCGTCCTCTCCGACAAGGAAAAATTCATTATTCAAAACCGTTTCGCACTTGAAAATAACAAGAGAATGACTCTTGAAGAAAGTGGCAGACATTTTGGAGTGACAAGAGAAAGAATTCGACAAATTGAAAAGAGCGCACTGAGAAAACTTGAACGGAATGCACAAAACACAAACCTCAAAATTCTTACTGAATTTGCAAAAGCACTTTTGGAAAAACAAGGTGGCGTTGTTCAAAATGAACACTTTAAAAAACTATTAATGCAGATCTTGCCAAATATCACAAAACAAGAAATTCAAGACTTGCATCTAGCTCTAGTTTTAGATCCGGATATTTATTTTGAATCAAACACACTTAAATACAATCCTTTCTGGCGCATTAGCTCATTTAGCCCAAAAATAATTAAACAAATTGCTGATGCTTCATTGAAGCTGCTTCAAGCAAAAAAACAAGTAATTCCTGTTGATAAAATTACACAAAAAGTTAATGAATCAATTGGAACAAATTTTGAAGTTAAAACTGTTGAAAATGTTCTTCGCGTTATTAAGGAATGTAAATTCATGGAAAATGGTGTTGGATTATATGCCTGGAGACACATTCACCCACGTACCCTACGAGACAAAATATTTTATATTTTTAGAAAAGAAAAAAAGCCTCTCCATTTCCAAAAAATCGCTTCTCTTATCAAAAACTCAAATTTTGACAGTAAAAATGTTAACACCCAAGCTGTTCACAACGAACTAATTAGAAACTCAAGCTTTATTCTAATTGGAAGAGGAATTTACGCTCTTTCAGAATGGGGCTTCAAAACGGGAACAGTTGCGGACGTCATTGAAGACGTCCTATCTGATGGCGCTCCAAGAAGCAGAGAAGAAATTACAAAAGCCGTTCTGGACAAGCGCCACGTCAAAACAATTACTATTTATCTAAACCTAAAGAACAAACCACAATTTGTTCGTGTAGGTCGTGATAAATATACTCTCGCAAAATTTGCGGCCTAAGAGACCCATTTTATAGAACAACCCTGAGAATATTTCTGTTGAGCTTTTGGCTTCTTTCCTTTCAAAATTGCTTCAGCAGCCTCACGGACTCCTTCAAAGGCTCCTCTATATTCCAACTTTCTATCTGGTCCATAAACAAAAATATCAGGCGTACAAACCGCCCCAAATTTTTTAGCAACACTTTGATCCTCATCAAACAAATACGGAAAGTCCATATCTCTTTCTTTTGCATATGCAGCCATTTTCTCAAAAGAATCCTCCGGATAATCCAGATTTGCATTTGAATTAATACCAACAAATTGAACCGACTCCATTTCTTTTGCAATACTCACTAAATCATCCCACATTGCCTGAACATAAGGACAATGATTACACATAAAAATAACTACTAAAACTTTCTTATTTGAAAAATCATCAGCATTATAAATACAATCACCCACACCCTTTAATGAAAAGTTAGGCATTTTGCTACCAAGCGACACCATTGACGACTGAAGTAATACCATCAACCAAGTTAAGTTTAAAAAGCAAAAGCGACAACAAACCAACAGCCATAATCAATATTAATGCAGTAAAAGTTTTTCTACCAACAGTGTGACTTCCAAAAGACAAAACAATAATTCCTTTCACTAGGGTATTTGTCATTGTAGCAATAGTAATAGTAGTTGCCGCAGCAAAATTTGAAATATCACCAGCCAAACTCAAATTTGACATAGAAACTGTTATTGCATCCACATCCACAAACCCAGAAATAAAAGCTGTTAAATAAAGTCCCTGATCTCCAAAATTCAAACTTACAAACTTTGAAATGAATAAAAGCGCTGCAAAAAACAATCCAAACTGAAGAGCCGGCCAAAGTTGGAAAGGTGATTGTAAATTTAATTGTTTATCAGTAACCGTTCTTGATTCACCTTTTCTTTTAAACCAATAAAAAAATGACAATATAACACCGGTTATTCCCATTGCTCCCATTGGCACCATCAAAGTTGGAAATAAGGCTCTATTAAGTACTGTTACTTCTAACAAAACTCTAAAAAACATTGCTGAAGACGCAATTAAAATTCCAAAGACAAAAGGATCAACAATACTCTTTGAACGTTTACTAAGATTTGAAAAACTCATTGAAACAGCGGTCGACGACACTAACCCACCCAAAAGTCCTCCCAGGCCAATTCCCTTTTTTGGACCAACAAGTTTAATTGCCACATAACTTACAAAAGAAATTCCTGAAATAAAGATAACCATCAACCATATATTGTATGGATTCAAAATATCCAAAGGTCCAAATGTTTGATTGGGCAGTAAAGGAAGAATCACAAAAACCACAACAATAAATTTCACAGTGTCATATACTTCCTCTTTTTCAACCCTTTTCACAAAAGTATGTAAAGGCTTTTTTAAATACAAAAGTGCCAGAACAAGCAATGTAACAACGGTTGCTATCAAATACTCTCCCATTCCAACCAAAACACCCGTTATATAGACAAAAAAAGTAGCTATCTCACTTGTTGCACCATAATCTTTCCCCAAAACCGAGGAAATTACATATGCGGAAACAATCATTAATAAAAATCCTCCTGTAAAAATTGAGAACAATGGCATTGCTTCCCCAAAAAAAACATAAACTAAATATCCAAGCATTCCCACCAAGCTCATTGTTCTAATTCCACCAAAGGAGCTTAAACCCGCAATTTGGCTTTTTTTCTCACGTTCAATTCCAATCAGCATGCCAAGCAGCAAAGAAAACCCCAATCCTTCAAAGAAATACAGCGTGTCGATCATGCTTTAAGTTTAAGGAAAAATTAGCAAATTGCAAACCTGAGAAAACACTGTTGACTTGCAAAAAACAGAAGTTATTAGGAAATTTTCTTGTACTTTTATCGATATTCGCTAAAATGGCACATGCTTTTAGGGGCAAGTGGCGGAATTGGTAGACGCGCTAGCTTGAGGGGCTAGTCCTGAATTATCGGGGTGGAGGTTCAAGTCCTCTCTTGCCCACCACAGACGCGACAGGACGAAGCCCTGCATCGTGTCGCCGAGCGGCCGCTACTACCGCGAGGCAAAGGCGCGAGCGAATGCGAGCGTAACGAAATCAAAATAGGGGCGCTTAGCTCAGTTGGTTAGAGCGTCTGGTTTACACCCAGAAGGTCAGTGGTTCGACTCCACTAGCGCCCACCAGTTTGAAAGACCCAGCATCAGATGGGTGCTTTTAAACCTGTTTGGATTAAAAGTGGAGAAAGAACCTTCCCACAAATTTCTTTACAATTTCTCACTTTTCATGGATATTAACATTGAAATATTTTATCCCACGCCCATGAAAAAAATAATTCCTTTTCTCATCTTGTTTTTTGCGTTTCTAACTTTTCCGTTAACTAACGCAATTACTTATGACGAAACAATTACAAGTGTTGTTCTGGTTGACGTACAAAGCAGCGACGGTCAATATTCTTATGGAAGCGGTTTTTTCATGAGCGTCGATGGCCTTGTTCTGACAAACGCTCACGTTGTTATTGATCCATATACAAATCAACCGGCAGAGTATATCAATATCTGTACCATTGAAGATGAATATTCCTCGCCTGACTGTACAATGTCAGCAAGAGTTCTTGATTATGACACAACTGTTGATCTAGCCATTTTATATCCAGCTTATATGTTGGATGCAGATGGTAACGAAACCGGAGAATTTCTTGAGCAGGACGTTGTAATGGATATGAACCTTCCATACATTGATTTCGCCGACTCCGTTCCTAGTTTAGGCGCAGATATCACCATTATTGGATTTCCTTGGGCAAGTGGATTGTCAAGCGTTACCCTAACTGAAGGTGTAACAAGTGGTTACTATAAATTTCCAGAGCCACTCGAAGATTGGATATGGACAATTGCAACTGACGCAATAATTAATCCGGGAAATTCAGGTGGACCTGTTTATAATGATGATGAAAGAGTAATAGGAGTCGCAACAGCATATTCAACAAATACTGAAGGTGGCAGTTACGGCTACATCACTTCAGTTGATGCAATTTATCTATGGTTTGCGTATCTGGTTGATGAAGGACTACTTAACGAAGCATTTGTTGATGAAGCTTTTTCAAATGACTACGTTGAAGAATTCCAAAACTACAATTTTTCAGACGTTCAAACTTTTTCTGATGTCGACTTAGATAACCCCAACGCAGATGCCATACTTTATTTACAAACTGTAGGTATTGTTGAGGGTTATTCGGATGGAACATTTAGACCAACTAACCCATTGAATCGTGCAGAATTACTTAAAATTTTAGTTGAAGGAGTTGGCCTTTCTCCAGACGGAAATTATTACAAAAACTGTTTTCCAGACGTTAAAGAAGACTGGTATGCAAAATATGTTTGCTACGCAAAAGACAGAGGTTGGATTGAAGGTTATCCTGACGGAACATTTAAGCCTGCAAGCAATGTCAACAAAGCGGAAGCCTTGAAAATGCTCTTGGAAGTATTTGGCGTGGACACTGAAAAGCCAGTTGTGAAACCTTATGACGACGTAGCGGTTTACGAATGGTTTGCCCCATACGTGGGTACAGCAAAAGACTTAGGTCTTCTTGAAGAAACAGGAAACCATTATTGGCCCGGTGCAGACATTACAAGAGGCCAAATAAGCGAAAATCTCTATAGACTTCTTCTAAATGACATAGCAGTTGTTGACCCAGATCTCCAAGAAACAGCAGACGATTTTATAGTTTTAATGTCCGAAGACGAAGTAGAAGCCTACCAATCCACTCATGAAATTTTCAAACAATACACCACAAGCGCCGAATTTTATGACTTTTTGGACAGCTACCCAGTCCTGGTAGATTGGGACAGTTATCAATTCGACACATCAACCATTGAAGGTGACGAAGCAGAACTGCACGGCTACTTCTATTCAGATCAATACGGCACATACGAAGTTTATTTTTACCTAGACAAAAACAACAGCAACGCATGGGAAGTCTCAGGCTTCTCCATAATTGAAGTGTAAAAAGAACAAAACAAAATGCCCCGGCCTTCCGCCGGGGCATTTTCAAATTACTTGCCCTATCAAAACCGGCATGCGAACAGCTCCAGTCATAGTTTTGAAATAATGCGTCGAGGGTTCGGTCAAAAGATAAACATGCTCCTTCCCATCCCTCCCAACAACCTTCACTCCCTTAATCCCCTCCCGGATCTGAAACCACGTACCATTAGAAAATCCTCTATTTGCGACAATTTCAACCGGCTCAGGACAAAGCCAAGACCATTTACCCATTAAAATAGATTCCTTTTTGCAAAAACCAGTTCTTGGTAACTTTGAATCCATCTTATTACCCCACTCCAACAAACAATTACCACTCAAACTGCGAACAGGCAAAACAGATAAACGATCCGTAAACCCAACCCTAACTTGACCATCGCTAATCCTCAACCCGACAAGTGCATCTTTTGAAAATTCCAAAATGTTAAATTCAATAATTGTACACATAATTTAAAAACAAAATTTACCCTCAATATCACAAATCTCGTGGTCACTATTCTTATCACGAAAAATCTCATTGGCATCCGCAGTAGTTGCACTGCGTAGCGCAAACATGCCAAATTTAGCATTTATCAAATGCTTAACTTCATAAATTTTCCTTTTCCGCTGATCACCATGATCAAACAAATTCAGCTGCTTAAAATGAACAGAACGCACAGGTGCCCCTATCAAATGTATTGCCCCATAAGAAGCTCCCAAATTAAATAAAGCATCAAACCCTTTCCTTACAGCAGGTGCCAAAACATCAAATTCAGAGCTGTAATCAGGCAAAACTTGTAAGCTGCTGTAATACTTGTCACGACTTTTCTGCAAAACCACTTGCAGCTTCAAAATTTCAAGCTCATACCTCAATAACGCTTCAAGCAAACGCTCTAAATTACGCATAACCAAAGCAAAAATATAATTTTTGTCTGAAGAATGACCAGGTATCTGTCCTCCACGTGAAACAACCTGCCTTTGTGGACGCACAGTACGTACAGGCAATAAAGACTTACCCTGCAATTCATACCAAACTTCCTCACCCGGCTTAAAAAGTAATTTTTTAATGGTTCTACGAGGTGTTCTCACATAATCCAAACAAGAACGTACACCAATGCTATGCAGGCGGCGCCTGAGGCGCCGCCCCACCCCACAAATTTCCTCCACAGGTGTAGTTTTCAGAAATTCATCCAAGTTTGATTGATCCACAACAGAAATGCCAAAAGGCTTATTTTTGTCCGAACCAATTTTTGCCAAAGAACGCGTTGGCGCAATACCTATACTGACAGGAATACCAACCTCCTCTTTAATGTCCCGCTGCATAGATAAAGCCATTTCTTCCCAAGACCCATCAATTCCGGTCAAGTCCAAAAAACATTCATCCACAGAATAAAATTCCAAAACGTCTGAATAGCGCCTCAGCACTTTATGCATAGCTTTGGATACTGCACCATACCACGCAAAATCACGTTTCACATAAATACCATCCGGACAAATCTTTTTTGCTTTCCAAATAGGAGTCGCAACAGTTATTCCACGCTCCTTCATCTCATAACTACGAGCAATAACACAAGCCCCCTGGTTACCCAAAACACCAACCGGTCTACCACACAAACTAGAATCCCTAACCCTTTCACAGGAGACATAAAAACAGTCGGCATCAATGTGTGCAATGGTTTTCATAGAGTGAGTATACACTCACCCAATATACAATTCAACTAAAAAATTAATTACATAAAATAAAAAATATGTTAGATTCAAAGTCGCATGCAATGCATGATGGTTGTTAAGGTCTAAAACAATCTAATATTCGCAATCTCCCCCACGCAAAATTGACAAAAAAACGGAATAAATAGCTTTAACAAGCCGTGAAATCATTGCATAATCAATAATATTATGTTACAATGACCAGATTATTTTGGTCGAAAATAGTCATAAATAATAAAAAATAATTAACCTAACCTTAGAATTCTATGAATGATTATTCAAAGAAACTCGTAGCACTGCTAGGGCTCATTGCTCTAACAGCTACAGCTTGTCAACCAGCTTCAAACGGTGAAAAAAATTCAGATCTTTTGGATTCGGGTACTCAAGCTGCCCAATCAGAAAGTTGTGATGGTCTCACTGTTGCTTATGAAGCAGTTGGATGTCCAGACCTTACTCCAGACACTCCCGGTTATAATGGTCTTTTGAATGCATGTTCCAAGCTCGAAGCTAACGCAGATGCAGCAGGATGTACTCTTGTTGCAAGTGAAGTTCGAGGAGGATCATGTAATGAAATTACCGTTTATAAAACAGACTATGCTCCTACAGATGGGACAACACCTCCTACTGATGATGGAACAACTACAAAACCAACAGGACAGGTAATTCTTAGTGCAGTGGAAGGTAATCCTATCATTGCAAATATTCAAACTGAAGGAAATATTACACTTCATGAAGAACAACCTGCAGATCTAGGTGATTTTGTCCCTGTTACATACATCACATATTACGATTCTAGTGACCTTACTAATGTTGTTGATGTTAAAAACATCGATCCAAACCCAACACCATCAGCATCATGGCATGATGTTCGTCTAGTTACTTCAGGTACTGATAATGACGGTAATGGATTGCCAGATGGTTATTGGGGAGTTGGATACTATGTAACTTGGAACGCAGATATGAACCAAATTTTGAGTACACATCTTGCAATGGTTCAAGTTTCAGGTAACGGTACAATGAACCGCATGTTAAATGTCCATATGATTGACCAGGATATTTACAAAAACAAGCGTATGGTTGATGCTACAATGATTGATGGAAAAGTGGCGGTTTTATACATCGACTATGATGGAACAGAAAGAAACTTCCACTACACAACTATAGACCCATCTCCTCCATTTACTGAAACCAACACAATTGTTGGACCAGCAGCTACAGCTGACAATGCCGAAGGAACTTTCACAAAAGATGGTTTCATGGTTTACAAAACATCTGAAGACATTGTTGTAAGAAATGTAGCTAATCCTACAGTTGAATCTTACAGAGTCGCAGCATCTGGAGACAAATTCAAAACATTTGATGCTGAAACATATGTTGATTCAACAACAGGTGAAACAAAGTTACTGCTATCTTACGTAAAAAATTCAGCACCAACTGAAATTACTACAGATACACTTCAATACAATGAAGTTGATTCTACACTTGCATATGAAGCTAGCGAAGTTTCACAACCAAATCTTGGTAACATTGGCGAAGTACGTTTCGGCTATGTTGAAGATAACGGAAACTACACACATGTAATTGTAGCTCCAGTACCTAATCAGTCTGACGTTTACACTCAAGGACATATCAATCTACATGCATCTTCTGATGCAGTTGTTCTTGCTGAAGCTCTTACTCCTGAAAACGAGACAAAGAGCCCAGACAGCACTGAGTCAAACGTTGATATTGACGATTGGGCACTACTTTCAAGAAAACTTAAAGTATCTTACCAATCAACTTGGTATAATGGATCAGTCGGCGCTTACGACACCGAAGGTTATATCAATTTTGTTGATGAACCTGCTTGTCTTTAAACATTAAAACAAATTTAAAAAGAGGGGCTAATTCAGTCCCTCTTTTTTATTCCAATAAAAAATCTGGCGGATTTTTATAAAGTACAATACCCCCTAAACTCTCCGCTTCGCCTACTACATAAAATGTTGGCGTTCCTACCATGCAACCCTTTTTATCTATTGCTAATCCACCTGAAGTGCCAGACTCAATTTTTGCTGACGTCATTGCTATCCCCTTTTCCGGGAAACTGCTGATAATACCCTCAGTCACAGTTAAAGAATAACCCAACACACCTTTATATGATGGATATCCCAAAATTCGAATAGGATCGCCCAATTTCACGTTCGTATTTGTACATTCCACACTTGGGAAATAATAATCATCAACATTATTAATAAATTCTGTATTTGAATATTGCTGATCAATTTTCAAATAAGCGATATCATTTTCCTCATTAATATAAACAGCAGTAGCATGAAATGTTTTTAATAACTCACCCCTAACAGGATCGGGCAGTAAAACCATGCACTCCTGTTCTTTTTCCAGATACGAATCTTCAATTTCAGGGAATACATGTGCATTTGTCATGATCAACCCATCTGATGAAATGATCGTCCCAGATCCCTCCAAAAAACCCGGCTCTTCTCCAAAACACAGAAGTTTAACAACGGAAGAATTATTTGCCTCCTGAAAAGGAACAAAATCTTCGTTCTCTCTTGAACTAATTAATAAACTTAAGAAAATTGGGAACAAAGCCAAAACAGCTACCCCCAAAAGTAAATTCACAAACCTTACACAATAACTTATTTCGAACCAACTTTTTACACCCTTATAGATAAAAAACGCTATCAAAAACAGCAAACAAAGTAAAAAATAAAACATCAACTGATCACCCTCATAACCAACCAATCCAATTAAAAATACAAAAAAACTAACCAAAAAAACCGCCATACTATCAAAACTCGACTTAAAAATTGCATATAAAAAAAGTCCAAACAAAACAAGCAATCCCCAGACAGATGGATTCAAATAATAGAAAACTAATACACAAATCGTTAAAAGCAAGAAAATCGCAATAAACGAATCTCGTAAATCATTAAAGTTCTTGTTTTCCTTTAGAAAAAGTTGATCTATATTCATTTTTTATACGTGGAAACAGATTAATTTTATCACAATTTTGAATTCAAAAACTAGCAACTTTTACCGCTTCATTTTATATAAAATCCTGATAGACTAATCACATGACAATAACAATTCCACGAATTAATCAAACAAAAACTCTAGGACTTGCACTTGGTGGTGGAGGCGCAGCAGGCTTTGGGCATATTGGCGCAATATCTGTACTGGAAGAGGCTGGAATAAAAGTTGATTATCTTTGTGGCACAAGTATGGGTGCAATAATAGGAGCTTTATATGCAATTGGTATGCCATCAAATGAAATGATGGAATTTGCTCAAGAAGCTGAAAAAATTAAAATTTCAAGCTTAAGGAATCTTAACCTCACAAATGTTTCTCTTATTGATCCTGAAAAAATCTTTCAAATCATTGAAAAAGCAATCGGCAATAGAACCTTTGAAGATTGTAAAATCCCATTTGGTGTAGTTGCAATAGATATTGAATCCGGTACAGAAGTACTATTAGATAAGGGAACTATGAAATATGCATTAATGGCATCTTCCGCAATTCCCCTAGTTTTTCCACCGGTTCCATTCGGTGAAAAAATTCTTGTAGACGGAGGTCTTCTCAATAATGTGCCCATTACTCATCTGTACAAAAAAAGAGTTGAAAGAAAAGTTGGCATTGCAATCAAGAACTTCACCTCCAGACAACATCTTTCAGGAGCTATCTTCAAACACTATTTTGCCGGTGACTACAAAGTCTTAAAACAAGCCAAAATGTTTAAAAGGCTTCAAGAAAACCTAAATCTGCTTGCTGACATTGCACTGAGATCATTTGAAATTGCTACATCAGACAGTACGGAACACAGAATTCAAAAAGCAAACCCGGATCTGGTAGTCCGCCCTGAAATTGAAATTGAACTGCTATCTCTTGATAAAGCTTCTGGAGCAATAAAATTAGGGCGTAAAGCAATGGAAGACGACTTTAAAAAACTTGAAAGTTTACTCATCTAAGACTTCACAAAAAAGCGTAATTATGATATAATTACAAGATTTAACTTAAAAAAATGCCGGGAAAAAATTGGAACAGAGAAGTAGGAACATGGCGTGGTGAACGCCAAAGTCAACCAAATGTAAAACATGAAAAACGCGCTGAGTTTTATAAAGACCGAGTAAAATTTAAGTTACAAGAAGAATTTCAAGACGTCATTACAAACCTAACTGCAAAAGGCTATAAAACTCTTGAAGAACACGAAAAAAAAGATTTAGCAGTAAAAGTACAAGCTGGTGACACACTTTACCCAATTCTAAAAGAATATTATAAAAATTCGTTCAGCCTAGATGATGATAAATCTGAAAAAGAAGCATATCTTAGCTTGGCATACATAATGCACCGTACTGCACCTAACAGGAAAGGACCAGTTGGAAATGTTGACGAACTAGATATTGGTTGGGAAGTCGAAATCAAAAACGGTTATCTTACAATTCTAAATCCAGACGGAACAAAAACAATGGATAACGTGCCAATGCGCCCACCTGAAGTTGAAATTGCTGATGACGACGATGAAAAAGAACCAGATGAAACTGAAAAACTAGGAGACGAATACGAAATTTTAGATAGACATACTTATACTGATGGAGAAGGTAACGCAATTGGCAAGAGAATTTATGTAAGAGTTGAAGGCAAAACATTAGACGACCCTGAAATTACAATTGAAGGAAAAACCTACAAACTTGAGAAAGTAGGTCCAAGCGTATCAATATATTACAGATTATTTAGCAAAGAAGAATTAGAAGAAATAGGAGAAAAAGAAAAAAACGAAGAGCAAAAACAACTTGAAGAAGAATTCAAGAAATCCATGGAAGGATTTGACGGAAAATATGAAATTATCTCAACAGACAAAGAAATTCTAGGAATAAGAGTTATAAGCAGTACTGCAAGTGCAGTTGAAGTTTTAAAAGACCCGCGTGGATATTGGCATTTGGATGGTGACTCAAAACTTGAATACACTTCTCCTCTAATAGCTGCAATGGATGCAAAAGCGATTGAAGAAGGAGAAAATATCTGGAATTGCTATGAAACTAAAGAAGAAAAGCCCTTTTACTTAGATAAAGAAACAATATATTTCTCTTTATCATGGCAAATTGACGCATACATAAAATCACCAATTCGATGTGATAAAGTAGCATTTGTTGAGCACCTCAACGCAAAATTCAAGAATAATTTTCACCCTCAAGAAGAAAATCCACAAAAATTGGAGGGAGAGAAAAATTCAGCAGAAAATAAAAGTAGAGAGAACATAAGAATGCAATTAATGAATATAAAACTTGATTTTAAGTTTGAAATTTTAAATTCAAAAGAAATTTTATTAAGCAAAGAAAACTCACCAAAAAAACTCAAATTAAGACTTGATGAACTTTCAGGTGAATGGGAAATAGAAGGTAACGAATCTCTTCGTTATATAAACCTTGAAGATGCAGTACGTGACGGAGAATATATTCTCTTCGTTGAAAGAGCGACAAAAAGCGAAAAAACAGGCTGGAAACAAAATTTAATCAATGAATTAATAAGAGGGAATTGGCCTTATGATTCATTACCTGATGTATCAACAATTGTCTTTGATAGTGATGCATATTTTCTCAATCCATCTTTCCGAAGAAAACACGACTCTCCCGTGCCAATAACCACAATTAGAGATTTCCTAAATGAACGCTTTAAGGCGATTCAGCAATAAAATACTGCAAGTCTTCCGAAGGAATCGCAAAAGCAGTCCCCTGATATTCAGTATCAAAAGCCACATTCATACCAATAAGTTCACCTTTTTCATTTAATAAAGGACTTCCACTATCCCCCGGATCAATATCCAAATTAGTCTGAATTAAATTTGTGAAAGTAGCTTTTAAATTTAATGCATCATTTGCCTCCACACTCTGATTCAACGCAATAATCTCACCCATATACTCATAATTACCCATCGCGAACACATGATCGCCAACACTCAACTGATTCGAATCCGAAAAATTTAAAAAACTTACAGCTTGTCCCATATTTTCAAGCTTTAAAATTGCAATATCATTTTTTGAATCTCTTGATAAAACTTTCACTTTTTTTTCTTCCCCATTTTTCAGTCTAACAAAATACTGCGAATCCAAATTATTCACCAAATGTTTACAGGTAATAAGTAATCCATCTTCTGAAATAAAAAAAGCTGTCCCCGTCTGAACTTCTTTCAGCTCTCCACTTGGCTGCAAATCCGCATCAACATTGAAAAAATCATTTACAATCTCACTCTCATCCCTTTTTTCAATTAATTGAACTATCGCTGAGGAAATTTTCCCTTTATTAACAAAATCTTCGGCTTGTTTTTGACAACCGACAATAAACAAAATTGAAACCAAAATCCCCACCCAAAGCCAATACTTAACTTGCTTCATAACATGATTTTCTATTTGCTGCTCGATAATATCACGCCCAATCTCTTTACAAAAGCAAAGTCTGGGTTCAAAATAAACACGCACATTTCTCCCCTTTCATGAAGGATTCACTCAGGCTTAAATTGCGTGAGCGGCGCTCTGCCCTCTCGCAGTCTTCGTACACGGAAAAATCGGCTAGTATAAGGGGTAAACTCGAATCTCTAAAGGAATTTAAAAAATCAAAAAAAATATTACTTTATGTCTCGACAGACGAAGAAGTAGATACAAAAGCTTTAATTAAGGATTGTCTTAAAATTGGCGATTCGGTTTTTGTGCCCAAAGTCATTAAGGACTCATTAGCAATTTGTAAAATTGACACTTGGGAGGATCTAAAACCCGGCAATTTTGGCATTCTCGAACCTTGTGAAATAATCTCTAATATCCATCCCAGTGAAATGGATCTTATTGTTGTCCCGGGAATAGGATTCGACCTAAAAGGACACAGAATTGGATATGGCAAAGGTTTTTATGACCGTCTTTTAAAGCAAACCAATGGCTTCAAAGTTGGACTTGCTTTTGAGGAACAGATTTTACATTGTATACCTTCAAAAGAACATGACGTCCCATTAGATTTAATCATCACAGATAAACACATTTTTCGCTTTTAACCCCCTGCCCCATGCTCACACATCTTCAGGCCCAAGACCCGGACATTTACGAAGCCATAAAGCGCGAGGAAAAGCGCCAAGCGTTCGAACTGGAATTGATTGCCTCTGAAAATTACGTCTCTGAAGCCGTTTTAGAGACAATGGGAACAATTCTCACCAACAAATACTCGGAGGGTTACCCCGGCAAACGTTATTACGCCGGTCAAGAAAACATAGACACAATTGAAAATATTGCAATTAAAAGAGCAAAAGAAATATTTGGTGCGCAGCACGCAAACGTTCAAGCACTTTCAGGTTCACCTGCAAACGCAGCAGTTTACATGGCTTTTCTTAAACCTGGTGACAAAGTTCTTGGATTAAGTTTGGACCATGGCGGCCACTTGTCCCACGGACATCCGGTCAACTTTTCCGGCGTTCTTTATAATTTTGTCAGATACGGAGTTGAAGAAGACGGTATAATTGACATGGATAAAGTCAGAGAAATTGCACTAAAAGAGAAACCAAAAATGATAGTTGCCGGATTCTCCGCTTACTCTAGAAATATGGAATGGAAGCGATTCAAAGAAATAGCTGATGAAATTGGGGCATTCACATTTGCTGACATTGCGCACATTGCAGGTTTGATAGCCGGAGGCGTTCTAGATTCACCCGTACCATTTTTTGATGTTGTCAGCACAACCACTCACAAAACCCTTCGTGGACCTCGCGGTGCACTGATCTTATGCAAAGAGGAGTACGCAAAAAACGTAGATAAAGCCATTTTCCCAGGCATGCAAGGTGGACCACACGACCATATTAATGCAGCAAAAGCCGTAGCATTTAAAGAGGTCATGCAGCCTGAATTTAAAGATTACGCAGCCCAAGTAGTCAAAAACGCTAAAGTACTCGCAGAGGAGCTAAAAAACTACGGCTTTTCAATAATTTCCGGCGGTACAGACAACCACTTGATGCTGCTGGACATGAACAGTAAAAACTGCACTGGTAAAGAAGCTGAACATGCGCTTGAGAAAGCCGGAATTTCCTGTAACAAAAACATGATTCCATTTGATCCTCGTTCACCTTTTGATCCATCCGGTATCAGAATTGGAACACCGGCAATTACAACCAGAGGCATGAAAGAAGAAGAAATGAAAACACTTGCAAAATGGATGAATGAAGTATGTTCAGACGTTCACGACGAAGCAACTCAAAAACGTGTCGCCGCTGAAGTGAAGGAACTTTGCCAGCACTATCCAGTGCCAGGAATTAAGCTTTAGCTGTTTGCTCTTGTGGTGAATCCGTACCAGGTTGCTCAACTGTAGCAACTGCTTGAACCTGAACGACCTCCTCATCAGTTTTTCGCTTTAAAACAACAACAGTAATATCATCTAGTTGTTCTCCTGTACCAATAAATTCTTTCACATCTGATAGAACAGTATTTTTAATTGCATCAGCTGCATAAAAATCATTAGCAGCTCCTTGAACAACTCGTTTAAGCTTCTGAAGACCGTAAGCTTCTTTTCGGGAATTCATTGCCTCCGGAACTCCGTCACTGTACATAACAATCACATCATTTGGTTTCATCTTGAAAGTATATTCCTTTACCATTTTTTCAAGCCCATCAACCATACTCAAAGCTAACCCCTGCAAACTAACATCAACAACTTTTCTTTGAGTCGCATCATAATACAAAACTGGCGGATGCCCTGCATTTACATAAGTCAAAGTGTCAGTTTCTTCATTCCAAAGCATCAGAGCCATTGTCATAAACACATTCACCATTGTCTTTTTTCTAAGCACATCATTCAAATTTTTAATCAAATCCAACAAATTTACATCTCTTCTAAATCCATAAATCAATGCGTTCGCAATGGAAGATACAATACCCGCCGCAACTCCATGACCAGTCACATCTCCCAAATATACAATAGACTGTTTTTCATTTGCAGGTATAAAGTCAAAAGCATCTCCACCAACCTCAGTAGCAGGGATCAAACCTCCCGCAAAATCCATTTTGGGGGTAAACATTTTTTCAGTAGGCAAAAGCTTAGCTTGAATTTCCGCCGCTAATTCGAGTTCTTTCTGCACTCTTTCTTTATAAATTCTAGCTTCTGTCGAAATCTCAAGGTCTTTCGCCATTTTGTTAAAAGTTTGTCCTAAAACACCAATTTCATCTTTGGTATTTATATAAACTCTCGTCTTAAAATCTCCTGTAGCAATTTTCATTGCTCCAGCCTTTAGTTTTCTTAGAGGATTGGTAATGCTTACCGAGAGCATATATGCAACCATCAAGGTTAAAGCCAAACCAAGAAGAGCAATAATTATAATTTGTTGACGAGCCTTTGCTAGTCTAGATGCCAAAGCATCATAACTAACCTCATAAATCACTGCATAAGCATTCCCATATGGCACAGTAATTGTACTTATTCTGTCCTGAGATGTTGGCGCTGTTATTGTATCTTCATTCAGATTCACATAACTTACTTCACCCTCTTCATTCACTTTCACATAAATTGTACGCCCATCCTCCAAATAAAGTGAAACCCAATTTGCCTGGACTCTTTCAATTGCTTTTGGATCTATTAAAGTTCTTACCCCACCTTCGAAACGTTGTTTCCCTTCCTCTCTCGAACTATACAAAATAACACCATTGTAGGAACTTATGGTTATCCCTCTAATATCATTATTTTGCCGTAAAATCCCACTCATTTCCCTGGAGAACGGAATAAAATTTCCAGGCTCCAAATACAGACTATAATCCTCCATTATTCGTTCTACTGAAAGCCTTGCAAAAGACTCCGTACCTTGAGCAATATCCAAAGAAAGCTCTTTTGATTTTGCATCAATCAAGGTAACACCCAGTATCAAAAATATGACTACAATGAGAATTCCGAACGCGAGTACAAATTTTGCCTTTAGTGAGTGGAACATTTAAGATACAAATATATCCTAATATTGTACCACATTTCCGAGAATTTCTGAAGCCAAAATCTGTCCATCCAATCTGACAGACCAATGAACATCAGGCGAGAAACCGTAAACCACTTCAGATTCAAATAGTGGTACGGCAATTGTATCATCCAATATTAAATCTGTAATTTCACCCAAAATCTTTCTTCTCTGTTGAACATTTAAAATTTGAGAAGCTTTTTCAATCAAATCATCAACCTCAGAATTTGCATAATTTATCCCATTAAATTCACCATATTGTTGATCTTTTGAATGGATTACAGTCTCAAAAAAGTCAGAAACATCCGCTAGATCATACTTCCAACCAAAAAAGTACATATCTGCATCTCCTGAAAGTATTTCTTGTTGAAATTCAGGCATATCTAAAACATTTACAGTCACATTCACAGAGATCTCCTTCAAATCATTGGCAATATTGTAGCCCAAATCATCCAAACCAATTGGCACATATAAATTCAAATTAACATCACCTTCAAACATATTTCGTGCTGTCTGAGCTTTAAAAAGATCCTGCTGCCTATCATTAATTGAAGGGTCATAACCAAAAATCCCCAACGCCGCGAACTGATTCGTAGGCAATAAAAATCCTGCACCAACTTCACCTGTAAAATCCGTTGAAAGCGCATACCAAATCGCCTTTCTCAAATTGGGGTCACTCAATGCTGAATTAAAATTCAACATCAAATAACTAACTTCTAAACTTGGGAAAACTTGAGTATCAATACCCGCCTCTTCAAGACGCGAAAAATATTGCGGAGGAACATTCGCCAAAACATCAATTTGTCCGGACAAAATTGCATCCAACCTCTCCTGAATATCAGGTATAAAAACCAAATTAACATTTTCATAATATGGCATAGCCCCATAATAATTCGGGAATCTCTTAAGAGTTAAAGTTCTATCCTCAAATCCATTTAAATAATATGGTCCGGTTCCCATTGGAGTTAAAAAATCTTTATACTCATTTGGAATCATATAAACACTGGTCAGCTTATTTAAAAGAAGTGGATCAGGTTCAGACGTCTGAATTTCAATTTTATATGTATCAACTTTGCGAACATCTGAAATTGTGCTCAAAAGAGAACCCAATTGTGATTCAGGATCATTTCTAGCCAAATTCAAGGAATATACCGCATCTTCTGCATCAAAAGCACTTCCATCATGGAATTGCGCACCCTCTCGAAGCTTAAATTCCCAAGTATAATCATCCTTTCTACCCCATGAAATTGACAACCCTGTGTCATAATTGAAGGATTTATCATACCTAACCAACGACTCATAAATATTTGCCAAATATTTCCTGTTTTTTGCTTCAAAATCTAATGGCGAATAACTTGAAATTGCTTCAGCATATGCAATGCTAATACTATTTTTATCTTCCAAAGTAGGTCTATTTAGATCACAAGACACTAAAACAATTGCAGATATCAGAATCAAACAAATAGCGCGGAAAGATTTCATATTTTTACGTGAAGCGTTCCTAGTTTAATCGTCTTTTTTCAGAACTTCAAGGAAGGCCTTCTGAGGCACCTCAACTGACCCAAACATTTTCATTCGTTTCTTGCCCGCCTTCTGTTTCTTCAATAACTTGTCCTTTCGAGTTCTATCACCTCCATAAAGTTTTGCAGTTACATCCTTTCGAAGGGCCGGAATGGTTTCTCTAGCAATAACTTTTGCTCCAATAGCCGCTTGAATTGGAATTTCGAACTGTGCTTTTGGGATTATTCCTTTCAAACGTTTCGTAACAGAAGAACCATGTGCCTGAGCTTCAGTTTTATGAATAATAATTGATAGTGCATCAATTTTCTCATGATTCACCAAAATATCTAATTTAACTAAATCGCCTCTCCTAAAATCCAACATTTCATAACTCATGGAAGCATATCCACTACTAATACTCTTCAAAGTATCATAAAAATCAACAACTATAGACGCAAGCGGCACCTCATATTCAAGACTCGCCCTTGTCTCATCTAAATAACTCATATTCTTTGAAATACCTCTTCTATCTTGCAAAAGCTTCATAACTGCACCAACATATTCTGAAGGAACCAAGATCTCCACTTTTACCCACGGTTCACGGACCTCTTCAATTTTTGTAGGTTCTGGCAATTCTGATGGATTTGAAATTTTCATCTCCTCTCCACCCGTTTTTGTGACCTCATAAGACACACTTGGCGCCGTCACAATCAAATCCAAATTATATTCTCTTTCCAATCTTTCTTGTACAATATCCAAATGCAAAAGACCCAAAAATCCACACCTGAAACCATGCCCCAAAGCTCCGGATTGTTCAGGCTCGAAAGTCAAAGAAGAATCATTCAAACTCAATTTCTCAAGCGCATCCCTAAGAAGGGGAAAATCCTCACCTTCCACACAAAAAATCCCAGCAAATACAAAGGGTATCACCTTTTTGTAACCTGGCAAAGGTTTCGCCAACTCTGAATTAGCAAGTCCCTTATTGTGCCTCCAAATAGTATCTCCAACTCTGGCGTCTGAAACTGACTTCATACCCGTAACAACATATCCAACTTCACCTGCAAAAAGCTGTTTGGTCGTTTCATATTTTGGTCTAAAACAACCCACTTCTGTGATTTCCGTAATTGCTTTTGTGTGCAGAAACTTAACCTTATCACCACGTTTTAAAGAGCCTTCCATTAGCCTTACATATGCAACAATCCCTTTATACGAATCATAAACCGAATCAAAAATCAAAGCTTTTGTCTCTTCCGGATCTCCAAGGGACTCTGGTGGTGGTACTTTTCTAATAACAGCCTCTAAAACAGCTTTCACATTTGTCCCTTTCTTTGCGGAAATTGCAATAATTTCCTCTTTAGGTATCCCAAGTGCATTTTCAATCTCATGTGCCCTAGCCTCCACATCCGACGCATCCAAATCAATTTTATTTAAAACTGGAATAATCTCCAAATTTTGCTCCATTGCCAAGTAACAATTCGCTAAAGTTTGAGCTTGAATACCTTGAGTAGCATCCACAACCAAAATTGCACCTTCACAAGCTGCCAAAGACCTGGAAACTTCATAACTAAAATCCACATGACCCGGAGTATCTATCAGGTTCAATTGGTACATTTCGCCCTCAAACTTATAATTCATCCTAACAGGCTGCAATTTTATGGTAATTCCCCTCTCCTGCTCCAAATCCATGGTATCTAGCATCTGTCCGTGCTTCATTTCTCTTTCTGTCAAAGTTGAGGTAATTTCCAAAAAACGGTCAGCCAAGGTGGACTTCCCGTGATCAATGTGAGCGATAATGGAAAAATTTCTTATTCTTTTCATGCGCGAGAGAGAATACCAGGTTTGAACGCTTGAAAAAAGAGCATATTTCTGTTATAATTATTAGATTGAATGTCCACCTATGCAATACAAAATTCCTCAAAACGTCAGAAGAGAAGATAAAATCGTGGGACCATTGACTTTAAAACAACTTATAATTCTTGGGGTTGGAGGTGGGATTAGCTACGCCCTATACGTAGCTTTAGCAAAAACATATGTACTAATTTTCTCCATTGGAGTCGCTTTAGTCCCATTTCTTTTCACACTTGCTTTAACATTTATTGTTGTAAACGGCATACCATTCCACAAATGGGTGTTATTACTTAGCGAATACTTATCCACAGCCAAACAACGAACTTTCATAATGGGTGGTGCAGATATCTACTCTGCGACAATATTCGCAAAAAAAACGACTGATCAAAAAGTCGCTGTAAAAAGCGATGAAGAAGAAACAAAAACCGATAAAATTAAAAAACTTGGAGAAATCACCAAAATATTGGATACTTATAACACTCCACCCAAAAAATAATGAGCCCTGAAGATAAAAAAACAAGACAGTTTAAAGGATCTGTAAAAGGAAAGAAAAAAGATCCAAAAACAAGCACGCAAATTCATCTTAAAATTGCAGAAATACGTGACAATACTGTAGTTCTAAAAAACGGTGGTCTTAGATCAGTTCTTAAAACTTCCAGCATTAACCTGAACCTGAAATCCGAACCAGAACAAAATGCAGTCATTTACTCTTATCAAAACTTTCTTAACACTTTGGAATTTCCAATCCAAATAGTTGTTCGAAGTAAAAAATTAGACATAGACACATATATTGAAAGTCTAAAAAAAGTTGGTGTTGCACAAACCAATCCACTTCTTCAACGCCAAACTTTTGAATACATTGAATACATCAGCAGATTGGTTGAGTATGCAGACATAATGGAAAAAGAATTTTACGTAATTGTCCCTCAGGATCCTTATAGAGAAGAAAAAAAATCATTCATAAAATCAGTCTTTGACAACATTTTCCCTCAAGACACAGTATCCAAAATCAAACAACGACAACATGAGTTCGCCGAACTTAAAAAGAAGCTTACCCAACGAGTAAATACAGTTCACTCAGGTTTGGAAGGATGTAATTTGAGAGTTCAAGAAATGAACACTCATGAACTCATTGAATTATTCTACGAAGTTAATAATCCACAGACCTCTCGTATTCAAAAATTTGGCGCGGAAGATAGTTTTGCCGTTGAAGAAGATGAAGGAGGTTCAAATGGCCCAATAAATGCAGAAACCCCAGATAGAAAAGTCTAAATAGATTGACTAAAACAGGGTAAAACGGTTTAATATAAAACCGTATTTATATTTATGTTAGAGTCGTACCAAGATACACTAGAAGATGATGATGGAGATATATTTTATACTGATCCTGAAAAATTAGAAACCCACATAAAATACTCTGATGTTTTTGTTGAAAGACCTCCTTTAAATTTCAGACCTGACCAAAACCCCCCTTATAAAGAACGTGATGAAACTTTAATATTTTTACTTCAAGAAGCCATTTTTAGTGGAAAATTATTCCCAGTACCTTCACCTAATTTACCTCAAGAACATCCGAGCCGCCATTTCTACAATAAACTCAGACTAGCACATGGCAGACTTCAAAATTCCATTAATGCACTTGAACCTTATAGAGCTCAAAAGGAATTCCGTGATGAAGCTATCAAAAGTGCAGGGCTTGAAAGTAATGATGGAAAAGAATCTGCTTCCACACAATATAGAAGAATAAGGTCTGAACATTTCTTTTTTAAAAAGGCATTTTTTGAAGCAACTATTGCTTACTTAGCTGTGTGCGCAAGTTGTCCTGACTTTTCAGACAAAACAAGACAAGAATCTACTTTAAGAATGGATATGGTTGAAGCAATGTACTACGGCCATATAAATTACCAATTAACTTTGGGCGCTTTTGAAGACTGCTGTCCCGTTCGTGATAGCGGTGAACTTTCAGTTGACCACAGTTACAATATTGCAGTGCAAAGGTTTAACAGTCTTTTCCCTAGATTTTTTGATGCAGAAACATTTGAAGAAAAACGCAAAATCTTACACAAGCTGAAAATCAACATTCTAGCTGCTCTAAATCACGATTCTCCTGAAGATTCAACTCTTGAAAGACAGGATATGGGAGAAAAAATCTGTCAATATTTTAATCATGATTCCAGAATTCTAACCGCCCTAAGATCAACAAATTATAAATTGCCTGACTTATATTTTGTCAGAACCCACATTGATGAAGTCCTTGATATCATTTTCGCCCTCAAAAAACCAAAAAATCGGAATGAAAGAAAGGGATATTTAAAAAGACAGATTCAAACTGCAGATGAATGCGCCATAAAAATTGCAGATAAAATTGACAACCTTCATGATCTAAAAAAGAAAATAGGAAATCCAAGAAAAGGAGAAAATGCAACTCAAACACAACTAAGAAACACAAAAGATGGAATCACAATTTATGGAATTGGTTGCAAATTTTTAAAAGAAGATATTAATGGTGATATTAGATCTAGTCTGATCTCTCTCTGCATTCATGCCTTGGAAGAAATTAAGCGAATCAAAACAACCGAGCCACACATTCAAACCGCTAAAGAATGTGGTATGGAAAAAGACATCCTAGCAACTGAGCAAAAATTCACTAGATTTCTTGAAGCACTAAAAAAAGCAGCTTGATCTAGGCATCGTCCTACCCTTCCATAGCTAAACACTATAGTACTATCGGCGATGAAGGGCTTAACTGCTGTGTTCGGAATGGGAACAGGTGTACCCCCTTCTCTAAAGATACCTAGAGCAAACTGCTTTTCAGTTTACTAATTGCTAACAATTTTGAATGTGCAAAAGAAATAATTATTTTCTCAGACTGCCAGAAAAAAAGAAGATGACGGTCCTTCAAAAGAAGAACAAAAACATCAATGACCTATTAGTACCACTCGGCTGAGCACATCGCTGTACTTATACCTGTGGCCTATCAACCCTGTAGTCTTCAGGGAGGTTCATAGGGAAAATTTTCTTGAGGTTGGCTTCCCGCTTAGATGCTTTCAGCGGTTATCCAGACCGAACATAGCTACTCAGCAATGCCGTTGACACGACAACTGATACACCAGAGGTTCGTTCACCCCGGTCCTCTCGTACTAGGGGCAACTTCTCTCAATTTTCCTACAATTATGGCGGATAGGGGCCGAACTGTCTCACGACGTTCTGAACCCAGCTCGCGTACCGCTTTAAATGGCGAACAGCCATACCCTTGGGAGATGCTCCACCCCCAGGATGCGACGAGCCGACATCGAGGTGCCGAACCGCTTCGTCGATGTGAACTCTTGGAAGCGACTAGCCTGTTATCCCCGGCGTAACTTTTATCCGTTGAGCGATACCCCACCCACATGGTGGTACCGG
>JAHIVE010000031.1 GCA_018816805.1 Patescibacteria group bacterium
GGAAAAGCTTCCAATCCGGAAACATCCGAAGGGAGTGTTGTATCCTGAGCTAAAGCGACTAACGTATTTCCCAGAAGGATTAACGTAGCAGTTGAGACGGCCAGGATAAAGCGAATATTTTTTGCCATACGTGGTGTGGTTATTTGTATTTGTGATTTTTGTTTATTTTTTTAGTTATCAAAAATCTTATTATATTACCAAATTTTCCCCCCTTTTGCAAGAAAGCCCCTCTGCGCATTTCACAGAGAGGCTTGCATTAATTCTAAAACATTTTACTATTCAGATAATATACTTAAATCATCATAAGAAAAGTCACTACCTATAAATTTGTCCTCCACAAACATCCAAGGAGTTTTCTTTAAGCCTCTTGCAAAACCACTCAAATTCCCGCCTTTCTTTAAATCATCCAAATTCACATCAACCCGACCACCATTTTTTAAATAAACAGACCACCAAGGAGAGGCAAGTTTAGAAGTCACAGCCAATCTCACTTCATATGCGCTATAACCAAACTCCGGATTTTGCGGATCTGAACATCTCAATTTTACAATAGCACTAGACTCGGAAATTATTGACGTAGACTCCCCCTCACAAATTTTCTGAGAATAATCAATCTCTCCATCTTTGTAAGAATATGCCCTCCAATCAGCTGGATCCATAGTCTGAAAATCCAGATCTCCATTAACAACTAGAGGAATATATCGAACGGTAAACCCCCCAAATGACTTAACAGTGAATTCAAGCACCTGCGACTCACTACTGACTTCAGGATTATTATATTGCTTCAATCCACTCACAAACAATCGCGAAGGATCAATCTCGTCATTAACTGTTGGACGATCAATTTTCAAGTTCTGCTGCATAGTCACGTTCCTCAAATTACCCTGCAATGACTCCAAACCGCCGGAAAAATAAACCGCAATCGCGGTAATTACAGCCACAATTAAAATTGCGGCAACAATATTCTTAAAAGATTTTCTCATTTTGGCGTGGGTTATTTCCATCCAAATATACACGCTCTTTGCGCGCCGGCAAAGCAATGCTAACACTTGCGACCAAATGGAGAAACCTTCTATTGCAAAAAAAGACATGTTTTGCCATATTGAATAGCACCTATCTTGAACGAAATTAATGTCAAAAATTCTAAAAGATCTTAATGAAAAGCAACTGGAAGCCGTAAAAGCAACTTCCGGCCCGGTCCTGATTTTAGCGGGCGCGGGCAGCGGAAAAACCCGCGCACTAACCAATCGCGTTGCATACCTAATCCAGGAAAAAAACATCAGCCCATACAATGTCCTGGCCGTAACTTTCACAAACAAAGCCGCCAATGAAATGAAATTGCGCATTTTAAAGCTCCTCCACCCGGACTTTGACCCCCTGGTTGAGGAAATCCCCCATGGAGACCTCCCAACAGTCGGCACTTTTCACTCAGTCTGCGTCCAAATTCTTCGCAAACATATTCATCTTTTGGGCTTTGAAAACCGCTTCATAATTTATGACGCGAACGACCAAGTCGTCTTAATGAAGGAAATCATGCGAGACCACCATATTGATGAAAAACAATTAAATCCAAAAGCGGTACTTGCCCACATTTCCGGCGCCAAAAACCAGCTTCAACATCATGAAGATTACGCGCTTCGCGCGCACAACTACTTCACAGAAAAGGTCGCAGAGCTCTACCAAGCCTACCAAAACCGCCTGGCCCGCAATCAAGCCCTGGATTTTGACGACCTCATCATGAAAACCGTGGATCTTTTTAATCAACATCCTGAAATCCTGGACCACTACCAAGAACGCTTCCGTTTTATCTCCGTAGATGAGTACCAAGATACCAACCACGCGCAATACGTCCTTATAAGCTTGCTCGCCGCAAAATACCGCAATATTTGCGTAATAGGAGACCCGGACCAGTCAATTTACTCCTGGCGCGGCGCCAACATGCAAAACATCCTGGACTTTGAAAAAGATTACCCGGAAGCGCTTGTCATCAAACTTGAACAAAACTACCGCTCTAGCCCACGCATTCTTGAAGCCGCCCACGCAATCATAACCAAAAACATCCGTCGCAAGGAGAAAAACCTCTGGACGGACCGCACCGAAGGCGCCTTAATCCGCCTCTGGCAAACCCGTGACGAACGTGACGAAGCCTTCCGCATAGCCCAAGAAATCCAATCTCACACTCGCCGCCATGAGTCTCCGGACTACCGCGAATTTGCCGTCCTCTACCGCACCAACGCCCAATCCCGCGTCCTTGAAGAAGCCTTCATGCGCTACGGAATCCCCTACCGCATCGTTGGCGGCGTAAAATTCTACCTCCGCAAAGAAATCAAAGACTTAATTGCCTACCTCCGCGTCACCCAAAACCCGGATGACGACGTTTCTCTTCTCAGAATAATCAACACCCCAACCCGTGGAATTGGCTCAAAAACCATTTTCACCCTCCAGGAATTCGCAGCCGCCCACCAAATTTCAATCTGGGCCGCCTTCTTGCGTCTCCCTGAAATCTCAGACCTCGCATCCAAAGAAAAACCGCTGAAAGCCTTCGCAGACCTAATCTTGAGCTTCCAAAAAATCGACCAAGAATTCGCCGCCGCCGGCGTCTTAAAACACATAATCTCGCAGTCCGGCTACCGCGACTTCCTCCTGAAGGATAAACTCGAAGGCGAAACCCGCTACGAAAACGTCAAAGAATTAATCTCCGTCGCAGACAAATACGAAGCCCTCGAGCCCGGCATCTCCCTAGCCACTTTCCTTGAGGAAATCTCCCTCATTTCAGACCTGGACACCCTAGACGACCGCGACAATGCCGTCACCCTCATGACCCTACACTCCGCCAAAGGCCTGGAATTCCCCATCGTCTTCATTTCCGGCCTGGAAGAAGGCATTTTCCCCCACTCCCGCTCCCTTATTGAACCTCACGAACTTGAAGAAGAACGCCGCCTCATGTACGTCGGCATCACCCGCGCTATGGACCACCTTTACCTTTTGCACGCCCGCCAGCGCATGCTCTACGGCGAATTCAAGCAGTCCGCCCCCTCCCAATTCCTCCTGGACATCCCGGAAGAGCTCATTGAAGGCAGCGAACTAACCCAGCGTGAACACCGCTCATTCGGAGACCGCCCCGTTCCGGTAGAAGATGAAATGGGCCTCGCCCCCGGAGACCTCAAAGACGGCGACCGCGTCCGCCACAAAACTTTCGGCGAAGGCGTAGTCATCTCCGTTTCCGGCGGCATCGTCACCGTCGCCTTCAAAGACAAAAAAGTCGGCATAAAAAAACTGGCGCTCAGTATCGCACCGTTGGAGAAGATTTAGTTTAAAAAATCCCCCACCCACACTTTCGCGCAGGCGGGGGCACTCACTAGTTCACCGCACCAATCGGTCGGCCTTCTAGATCATGGTCGGAATGGATCTTGGTGCAGAACTTAAAAGCACCACACCAAGCTTGCACCCCTACCAGGACCCGAAGGAACCTCCGTAGGCCCCCACATCGTTCCGGCTCCCGTCCACGTCGTTGAACGCAGCAGCCGGATCCCCACTGTCCACGCACACGGATCCGCCCGTGAGCCTGTACCAGGAGAGATCGGAGAAGGAGGGGTCGGACGAGAAGTCGCTGGCGGAAGCCGAGCTCGCGCCTGCGAAATCGCCCAGACCGTTGCCCCAGACATCGTTGTAGCTCGAGACCAGCGTGCCCTGCGCATCCTGCACATACACGCCGTAGTCCCTGTTGCCGTAGACGATGGAGCTGACGAGCGTCACGACCGAGTCGTTGTACACGGACATCCCGCTGGAGCCGTTGCTTGCCACCACCACGTTGACGAATTCCGGTTCGGCCGAGTACTGCACGTACACACCGCGGAACGCATTCTGCGAGATGATCGTGTTCATGACCACCGGCGCAGCGCTGTCCCGCACCGTCATGCCGTACATGTCGTTCGCCGTGACCACGCAGTGCCGGATCTCGGGGCTCGCACCGCTGATGTAGATGCCTCCGCCGAAGGAGCTCATCCCGTTCCGAACGGTGAAACCGTCCAACACGGAGGTCGAGCCATTCGTGAAGCGCACCACATCGTCGCTCGCACCGCCATCCAACACCGTCGCCGCCGCGCCATCCAGGGAGATTACGGTGATCCCATCTCCGTCGAACCTGAGGTTCTCGAAGTAGGTCCCCGCGCTCACGCAGATGACGTCGCCACGTACTGCAGCGTCCACAGCCCCCTGCACAGTCCCGAAGTCACTCGGCACCATGTAGTCGCAGGAGGGCTGCACCGGCGGCTGCACGGGCGAACCGGTGTCCACAAGCGTACCGGTGTCCACAGGCAAGCCCGTGTCGGCCTGCACCGTGGGATCACCGCTGTCACCGGCATCCGGACGGCCGAGTCCCCAGTCATCCGAGCCGTTGTCGAGACTTCCCACACCGGACGTGTCCGAGGTGATCCCATCGCTGGCAACAGCCCAGAACGTGTAGATGGTCGGGTCCCGCAGCGTCGACGAGAATTCGCCGTACCACAGAGGCCCGGAGCCACTCACGGTCATGGGGAAGAAGTAGATCATCGCATCATTGGGGTTTACCACCGCCAGGTTGATGGTGGGTCGCACCGCGCTCGTCACCGTCGTCGTCCAGGTGTACATCGTCGCTTCGGCGAAGCCGTCATCGGGCGTCCAGGATAGAGACCCCTCGTGGAGTCCGCTACCACCGGTTGCCGCCACGCTTACGCGAGACAGCGGGGTGAGGCTGTTGCCGTCACCGTTGTCCGCCCGCACCCAGTAGTCGAAGGTGCTGTCGGAGCTCAGAGTCTTGCGGTACGTGAACACCCAGGGGCTCTCGCGGCTTTGCGTGTCCATCTCGAAGCTGTAGCGCTCATCGAGCACCGGATTGTAAATCCAGAGGGTCGCCTCCGGCCTCAGCTCTGGGCTCACAATGATCGCCGTCCACACGAAATTCGTCTCACTTGCAGTCCCAATCTCGGGGTTCACCTCCAGGTAGGGAATCACAAGCTCACCGTAGTCCTCGATCCCGAATCCCTCATCGTCGAAGTTGTAGTAGTCTCCGGGGTTACCGTTGCAGCTCTCTCCGCCCTCCCGGTTGTACCAGCATCCTACCAGGATGCCGTCTACGCCGGACATGGGCTCGGGCTTGATACCGTTGCCGTCTTTGTAGACAGCGAAGTGCAGGTGACTGCCCGGGTGATCCGCGCAGGCCACTCCGCTCACGAAGCCGGTGTTACCCACCTTGCCGATGTAGTCGAGCCCATCGACCTCGTCGCCGACGTTCACGAACACCGCACCCAGGTGAGCATACCTGCTGTAGTAGCCGTTATCATGCTCCACAATCACCGAGTTTCCGTACCCGGTACCGCTGCCGTTGTCCTGCTCCACCTGCGTCACCGTTCCGGGCGCGACAGGCAGAACACCCTTCCCGTAGGAGTTGCAGCCGGACTGGGTGTAGTCAATGGCGAACCTGTCGTCGCTGTAGGTTCCGCCGTAGTCCCTGTGGCTGGAGTTCGGGTTGTTCGAGGGGTTGTAGGTCTGAGTCACGTTCCAGTACTCACCGGAAGCGAACGGGAGAGTCAGCGTAGGCATGTTGTTGCCATCTCCGCCGACTCCGTCCGTCATTCCGTTATCCTCACCCTCGCAGAGTTCCGGGAACACCGCGCAGGGGTCGGTCACGCTCGTATCCTCCGCGATACGATCTTGCACGATACCGGGAGGGATGGTGATGCACCCGCAGAGCAGGGTCACCAGGAACACAAAGAGCAACATCTTTCTTTCCTCCTTATTGCTCGAGTTAAGAGGACGCCAAATCTGACGCCCTCAAGGGCCTAAATTTCAAAGGTCTTTCGAGTACCACTTAGAATAAACGAAAGAACTTACAAAATCCTGAATTTATCCTGAATTATTTCTGAATCCGTCCACGCGTTAGCGAAGCAGCCCGAAGAAAAAAACCGTAACTGCAAGCTATGAGATTTTATTTTTAATTTTCAACCTTTAATCTTTTTTGAAAGAACAAGCCGAGATCATGATATCGGCTTGTTCGCTTCTAGGTTAAAAATGAAAAATAAAATCTCCCTTACCCTCTCGCCATAAACGTCAAACTATCCAAAATTTCATTAAAAGTTGTCATGTCTTCCCCTTCTGCAGGCCCGCTAATCATCAAATTCGCAAAACCGGTCTCTGGGTTTGGAATCAAAACAGTCACAACTTCCTGCGTCTCGGCATAAGTCACCTCCCGAACAAACCTCAAAGCATCCCTGTCATCCACTTTAATTCTCTTAACATTCTTCACACTGCCCAAAGTTTCCGTCAGCGCAGTCAAAAGTTCCTCATCACTCAAACTCAAGTCTACGCCCGCCCCCTTATAATAGTAGCAACACCCCTCGGAAACTCCCTCCGCAAAATCCTCACTCGTCATCACAAAAGAAACACCCGCAACAGTCACAGACATTTTCTTCCCGGTATCCAATTCAGTTTCTTGCACGAACGAAACATCCTCACTCGGTGGGTAAGTAAATTTAATTCCCATCTCACTATTTTCATACACACTTAGTATTGCATCAGTTTTTACAACCTCCATATTTTCACTTACAACAGTCACATCCTCAGAGACATTTTCTTCCACAACTTTTCCGCAACCACTTACAAAAACAGCACCAAGTGCTAAAAGAGCGAATATTTTTTTCATACTATTGGGGTTAAGTACGTTCCACATTATATCAAAATCCTGACAAAAACCTGAATTTTTCCTGAAAAATAACTTAAATAAAATCACACTCCAATCTCCCCCGCAATCCCCGCCATCGCTTCAATCGATATCACAAAAAACTCACTCAACTCAATCCCCACCTTAACTATATCCCCAATAACCTCTCGTGGAACTTTCGCCGCAAAACTTTTATCCTTAAATTTCTTATTCAAAGAACTCGCCTTCATTCCGGAAATCCCTTCCGGCCTCATCAATGCATACGCATAAATCAAACCGGTCACACTCTCCCCCGCCGCCAACGCAAAATCCAACTTACTCTCCCGCTGCACACCCGTATAAAAGAAATTATGCGCCTTAATAGCATGCAAAGTTTCAGAAGGCACCTCATACCCCTCTTCCTGCAAAATCTCCACCGTCCTAAGCCCATGCTGCTCCGGCCACTCCTCCGTCTCCTCCCAGTCCAAATCATGCAATAGCCCGGCCATCCCCCATTTCTCCTCATCCTCCCCCAGCTTTTTAGCCAAAGCAGCCAAAACCACTTCACTCTCTCTCGAATGATTTCTGTTATTCGAATCCTTCAAATACTTCTCTGTTAGCTCCCTGGCTTTTTCCAATGAAAGTTCCATACTCTAATCTGACCACACCACCCAAACGAATGTCAAGAAAACCATTATGAAAAATGCTACAAAAAAGCTACCATTTTTCATACACTCCCAAAAACAAACCTGGTATATAATTGTGTATTTTTGAACCCGTAACCCTAATCTGATTGATACAACCTTGCCAAAATCCCTGCAATTTGTCATTCTGACTCCACTTTAAATAAGCGACCCGACACATGGCAAACAAAGCAAAACCCGGCATCACTCTGCGCGCTTTATTCTTCTGGCTAATAATCGGCGGCCTTATAGGGTGGCAATTAAACACAGCTTTTACTGAAAACACCAAAATCACAACCCTCAATTTTGACAATCCATCAAGCGAAGACCTTGATCTGGACCTTTTTTGGGACGTTTGGGATGCGGTAAAAACCAGCTATGTAGACATTGATGAAATCCAGTCAAACGAGGAAGTATACGGTGCAATTTCCGGTCTTGTAGACGCCTTAGAAGACCCTTATTCATCCTTCATGACACCTGAAGAAACCCAAACTTTCCATGAAAACCTGGACAACGAACTCGAAGGAGTCGGCATGGAACTCTCAGTCAGAAAAGGAATGCTTGTGGTAATAAGCCCATTAAAAGACACCCCGGCGGAAAGAGCCGGCATTATGCCTGGTGACTTTATCTATATGGTAGACGACAAACTCACCGGGGAGATGACACTATTTGACGCAATAATGGCAATTCGCGGAGAAGCCGGCACGGAAGTGAAACTCACCGTAATCCGTGAAGGTGAAGAAGATCCTCTGGAACTCAAAGTCATCCGTGAAAAAATCAACGTGCCGTCAGTTACAACTTCATTTCAAGAAGAAAACGGCAAAAATATTGCAATAGTCGCACTGTCACAATTTGGAGACACAACCACCAACGAATTCATGGAAGCCCTCCGCCAAATCACTCTTGAAAACGCAGATTCAATGGTCCTTGACCTTCGCCTAAACGGCGGCGGCTACCTGGACGTTTCAGTTGACCTTCTAAGCGAATTCTTCACAGACAAAGAAAAAGTCGTAATTGTTAAACGTAGAAACACAGAAAACGAATTCCTATACACAAAAGGAAACGGACGCCTCACGGACATCCCGCTCGTCGTCTTAATAGACGAAGGCTCCGCCTCCGCCTCTGAAATAGTTGCAGGCGCAATCCAAGACTACGAACGTGGTGTGATCATAGGTGAAACAAGCTTCGGCAAGGGATCGGTCCAGGAACTCGCAACCTTAAAAGACGGTTCCAGCCTTCGCCTCACAGTCGCAAAGTGGTACACCCCACTCGACCGCGGCATAGACGAAATTGGCATCACTCCGGACATTCAAGTGGACATGGAATACAAAGACATAGACACGGAAGATGACATCCAGTTACAATCAGCATTAGACTACCTTTCAAACCTCTAACTCCACCAATATGGAAGGATATTACGTGGTTTCATCCGAAACCTATGTCATCGCCTCAATAATTCTGGCGGTAATGCCGGCCATGGTCCTCCTCACCTACTACGCGGGAAAAGACAAAGGTGAAAAAGAGCCCAAACCTCTAATGCGAAAAGCCTTTTTTTGGGGAATTCTTGCAATTATTCCCGTGATTATAGCTGAATTTTTGCTTTTCAAAGGATTCGCACTAATAACCCAAAACACATACCTAATTGCATTTGTAACCCCGTTTATTCTAATAGCTTTGCCGGAGGAACTGGCAAAATTTGCCGTCGTGAAACGAATTGCATACAACCACCCCAAATTCAATGAAGTAATGGACGGCATCACGTACACAATCCTGGCCTCAATGGGATTTGCCGTTTTTGAAAACCTTTCATACACCTACCAATACGGCATGGACATAGCTTTAATGCGCTCAATAACCGCCGTGCCCGCCCATGCCCTATTCTCCGGGATCATGGGTTATTATATTGGCTATGCAAAATTCATCCCCGACAAGAAAAAAAGCCGCAACACCCTCATTAAAGGTCTAATTGCCGGAATTTTCCTCCACGGTTTATATGATTTTCTTGTCATGTCCGGAATCTCCGCCCTGGTCCTCATGGTCTTTCCACTGCTTCTTTACATGTGGTATGTCCTGGACAAAGGCATTAGGCTTGCCCACAAGGACAAACCCGTGCCTTTAAAGTATATTTAATTGCATAAATTCTTAAAATAAGTAAGAATAACCGCGTATTCTTAATTCTTCGCCATGAAAATTATTCCATCGCTCAAGAAGCGGGCAAAAGTTATTGCTGTGATATCTTTGCTAGCTTTTACTGTTTCATTCGCAGCCTGTGGCCCATTCAAGGCTCCCACAGACGCAGCCAAAGCTTTCATGGCTGAACTAAGAACTGACCCGGGCGCAGCCTACGACCATGCTTCAGACGGGTTCAGAACATCAGGAACTAAGGACGAATTCTTAAGCTTCCTTGAAGTTTACCCTGAAATGACACAAGTTGCTGACAGCTCTTTCAACAACTGGAGCATTGAAAATGATGTTGCAGTTCTTAGAGGAACCTTAACATTTGATGACGGAACAACTTCTCCAATTGAATTCACTTTGCAAAAAATCAACGGCACATGGCTCGTTTCAAAGTTTGACTTAAGCCCCGCACCGCTTGAAGACGAAGAATAACTTTATTAATTTTTAAAATTTTCTATCATGAAAAAAATATTTTTTCTTAGTTTAATACTTACGCTCGCATTCTCATTTGTGGGATGTAAAAAGTTCTCTGAGGACAACTTTGTCGATACTGGAACTACAGATGAGGTAACCACTGACACTTCAGACGTAATGTCTGATGCAGGGACACCTGACAATCCAAAAGAAATCGAGGCTGAATACCAAGCAGCAGTTGATACATTCATGACAGTTCTCGTTTCAGATTCATCTGCCGCATACGCTTCAACAAACGCACTATTCAAACAATACACAAGTGAAGAAGAATTAGCTGCATTTTTAACACAGTTCCCAATCTTACAAGGTTATGAAAGCTACGAATTCTACAACAGTGCATTAAACGAAGAAGGAGAAGTTGAGCTTAACGGATTCATCCAATCAGCAGAGCTGGGAAAATATGAAATCAATTTCCTTCTAGACAAAGGTGCCGACGGTACTACTTGGGAAGTTTCAGGATTTGATCTTTACAAAGTCTCATAGTGACCAAAGTTCTTCTCTGTGTTCTGGACGGGTTCGGAGAAGGTAAAGAGAACAAAGGCAATGCAATAACGCGTGCCAAGACTCCCTTCCTAGACAAATTAAAATCAGATTACCCATGGACTCTCCTCAAATCTTCTGGGGAGGCCGTGGGTATTCCAAAAGGTAATCAAGGCGGCTCAGAAGTGGGCCATTTTACAATTGGCGCGGGACGAATAGTCCACCAACCTCTTGAAGCCATAAACCAATCCATAAAATCCGGCGATTTTTTCCGCAAAAAGGAACTTCTCGCGGCCGCAGCCCACGCCAAAAAAACCGGTTCCGCATTCCACATTCTCGGCATGATCTCGGACCAAGGCATCCACTCGGACATTCGCCACCTTTTCGCACTTCTTGAATTCGCCCGCCGTCAAGACCTGAAAAAAGTCTATATTCACGCCATAACGGACGGCCGTGACGTCCCCGAACGCTCCGCCCCCAAGTTCATAAAACAACTGAATTCAGCCATAAAAAAAACCGGCACCGGCACTCTCGCAACCATGATAGGCCGCTACTACGCCATGGACCGTGACAAAAACCTGAATCGAACCAAAAAAGCCTTTGAACTCCTAACAGCTTGCAAAGGCACCCCGGCCGAATCCGCCCAAAAAGCCCTGAAAGACGCTTACGCAGCCGGCCTGGACTCAGACTACTACCTCGACCCCATTTTACTGGATCCGGACGGCCAAATCCGCCCAAACGACTCTGTCGTGTTTTTCAATTTCCGAACAGACCGCGCCGCCCAACTCACGGAAATGCTGCTCACAAAACTAAAACTCAATTTCGTCGCATTCGGTCCTTACACAAAAAAAGCCCCCGTCGCCTTTCCCGCGCCGGTCGTCAAAAACAACCTTGCCCAAGTCCTGCAAGACAACAAAAAATCACAACTTCGCATCGCCGAAACAGAGAAATTCGCTCACGTCACATTCTTTTTCAATTCACAAGAAAAAAAGCCATACAAAAAAGAGACCCGCATAATGATCGACTCCCCAAAGTGCCCCACTTACGCAGACAAACCTGAAATGTCCGCTCCAAAAGTAACAACAGCCCTCCTCCGCGAGCTCCCCAAGAACTACGACTTAATTGTCCTGAACTACGCTAACTTGGACCTCGTCGGCCACTCCGGCGAACTTTCCGCGGCCATCAAAGCCGTCCAAACAATTGACGACTGTCTCAGCCGCATCATCCCCGCCGCCCTCACCGCCGGCTACCGAATTCTCATCACCGGCGACCACGGCAACGCGGAATACATGCTTTACGAAAACGGCGAGCAGTGCCCCTCCCACACCCGCAATCCGGTCCCCTTCATCTACGTTTCAAATCCCCCGGCACGTTTACGCCGCTTCTCCCATTCCCGCCCCACCGGCGGCCTTGAAGACATAGCCCCCACAATCCTCTCCCTCCTCGACCTCAAAAAACCCAAGGAAATGACAGGTCGGAGTTTAATCTAATCCTATTTATATGCCTTCACCTCAAGAAATACCGGAACAAAGCACCACGGAAACTGCAGAAAAAGAAATATCCTTTCATAACAGAATGGAAAACCTTAAGAAATTACTTGACGAAGCAATGGAATCAAAGAAGCTGAATTGGACAAAATTTAAAGCTGCCCAAAGAGAGGCATACTTGGCTAAAAAACAAGCACATGATGAATTAATAGATCTATCCAAATTGAAAGGGATTGATCCTTCGCCTACAAGTGGCGAATATGTTGGTTATCGCCATATAAATCCAAACGCATCTGAGGAAGTCAAAGCTCAAATGAGAGGAGGAAAACCATTAGACCTCACAACAGTATCAATGGAGGAATTTTCTTCCAAATATTATGTCTTAACTGCTCGACCCCTTCCCATGAAAGTGGACTTTCTGGAAGAGGAGAACTTATTTAGAACCTTTTTTATCAATGAAGACGCAATGAATACCGGCAATCCGGATTCGGATAAAAGTCTTGATGCACAGGTAAAGGGATTTATGCTTGGCAGAATAAAAAAACAATTTGGTGACTTGGAAGGTTTAGATAGAACTTTAAATGAATTAAATGAATCTCTGAAATCCCAAACGGGAGGGAAAGATGTATTCAAAACTTTGGAGTAATAAACTAAAACCCCCGCCAATCCGGCGGGGGTTTTTAGACCTACTCAATCGTAACCCTCTCCTTCCCACCCGACACATTAAACCTGTCCGGGTAAAGGTAACTTTGCAGCGTAGCGGGCTCGGCCACAAACTCTCCCTTATTTATCACCCTCGCAAGGTAATAAAAGTTCTCATTTAAGCCCTCATCCTTATTACACCAGACAAAGAAACTCACTTCTTGCTGGTCCGTTTTATACGGATGCCTGTAGCTTGAGCCGGGATCAATATATGAAGTGTCCCAAAAAGAGAAAGGCGTAGTCGAAGTCTGAAGTCCGCTTGGCAAATAATCCGTTACTCGGTAAGCCCCGTTCAAATCCGCAGGCGCTTGAATATTAAAGTGTACCTCCACAAGATCTCCGGGTTTAAAAGTAGTTGTCGTAACCCCATTCACACTGTACGAACGAGTCACAGAAATCCGATTATCTGTCGAAACCGCGCCCAAATCCAGAGCATCCCTGTAAGCTGTCATCACTCGCACCTCACCGCTCAAATCGCTGAAGGAAGCCGCCTTAAGCTCTTTCGGAAGCATACTTTCGCGGTGAATAGCACTATTCTTCAAAACCACCTTTGACCCGTTCAGTTTAAACGAAACCTTAGCCTGAGCACCCCGCTCCAAAAGCACCCGAGCATACAAAAGCTTCTCCAAATTAATCAAATACATCCTGTCTTCTTCCCAATACCTGTCATTTCTCTTCACAAACTTCCATAGCGAATCCGTATCCTGGCTATCCAATTGAGCCCCCAAAACAGCGGCATAAGCCGTCCATGAAAGCTCGTCATCCTTGCTTGCCCCTTCCGCAGTGATCTTTAACCCATCCTCATCTTGAGCCGCACTGTCCATAATATCAACAAACAAGTCCGCAGCTAAATTATCCGCGCCGTAGACTTCATACGTAAGCGCGCTGAAAATCTTATCCTCAAGCGTCAATTCACTGCCGCCGCCCACAAAATAATTAAGCTCAGTCAAATGACTCTCCCCAAGCGAAGAAAGCCCGTAAATGGCCAAAATCTTCCTTGAAAGTGTCTCATTTTCACTGTCCAAAATACTTTCAAAATATGAGCGCAAGCCGTTCACATTAAAGTCCTCACTGTCAATCGCGGCAATTTGAGCTGAAAGCTTCAAATCACTATCTCCGTAAGGCAGCAGCGCAATTCCGCCATCATTAGTAACATTTTGGTAAAGCAAACTTTCCGTTGCTTGAATGCCCAAATTCTCCCCAAAATACTCATTCAAAAGCCGTCTTGAAACCACGTTGAAAAGAATTTGGTCAATCCTGTGCCCGGTCGCCAAAGACCCCCACTTCAAAACCGGGAAAATTTGCCCCGCTTCACCGTTCATAAAGTACACGTCGGTCCTTTCCGTGTCGGAACCCTCCAAAGTAAGTCCGGCGCTCAAATCATCCTCCCAAAGGCTATTTTTTGTCATATGAGTATCCTCAACCGTGAACTCTTGTTTTATATAATCCGTTAAGTCGCCAAACTTGACACCGGCAATTAGCGAATGCTCACCAACCGTCATCTCCGGCAAATCAAAATAGGTATTCTGGAAAGCCTCACCTTCCTTCTTTTCCGAATACCCCAAACTCTCAGATTCAACGCTGAAACTAACACTGTCCCCGCTCTTAAGAGCCACTCCGAACGCCCGCACCGGAATACTCGCTTTATCCCCCGTCAAATATTGAGTATTCACAACCGGCAAGGCAAACACATCTTTGCTAACCTCAATTTGCAAGTTCCCAAAGCCCGCATAAATATCCCCGCCCCCGCTCACCGCACTGGCCGTAAGCCTCCATGAAGTAATATTATCCGGCAAGTCAAAAGTAACTGAAGCATGCCCGCTCGCATCCGTTGAAACAACCTTGAACAAAGCCGTATCTTTAAAATCTTCACGAACACCGCCCTTGTCATTGTGAACATAGAACCCGTCCGCAATATATGTGTGATATTTCTCAACTTCAAAGTTGTAAACCTTCGCCTCCTCACGCACTTTTTCAATAGACTCAACCGTAATTGGATCCCCGTCCGCAGAAACCATCTGGTCGCCAAGCTCAAGGTCCCCGGCCAGTTTCCACTGTCCATTCGCAAACACAACGTGCTCGTGAGTTACGTGCAGCTTTCCGTTAACAAGAATATAGCCGCCAACTTCGTGCTCAAAAGTCTTAGTTACCCTGCCGGAAACAAATCCACCACTATAAGCAGCTTCACGAGTCAAAACACTGTCACCAACTTTAATATCCTCAATCTTTTTCTGCGTCCCGTCCGACATTGAAATCAAAGTGCCTGCACCAAAACATCCGCCTCTGTCACCCTCACTCATAGCAGTTTCAGTGTGGGAAGCATAATCTTTATAAACCCCTTTATACATGGGCGAATAAAGCTTATCCAAAGGATCAATAAAGTTCTCCGCAAACAAGCTGTAATAAGCTTCATCAATCAAATTCAATTGAACCTGAGCCGCCTTTCCACTTCCGCCGGCACTAACCGCAATATCAAGCGTCACGGTTTCACCTGGCTCATAGCTGTCTTTATCACTGCTTACATTAACCTCCAAAGCTCTTTCAGACTTTTTATACGGCACGGCAATTCCGTAAATCGCCTTATATTCCTTGCCGTCAAAACGCATTCCATAAACGTAAACATTCGGGATCATGTCTTTTGTGAACTTCATTTCGTAATTTGGCCCTTCTGTCACCTTAAAGTCCACTAGCCCGTTTTGCGTGATCAAAAACAAATATTTGTCTCCGTCATCTGTTGGCGCATCTACCACACTTAATTGTACCGTCTCCCCAACCGAATACGAATTGTCATAATTATTGTCGGACCTATCGGTTTTTAGCTCCAAATAATCTTGCTGGGAATAGGTTTTTTTCTGAATGTAATACCTGTTTTTCACGAACCTGCCCTGCTCGTCGTAAACTTTAACATCAATGTAATAATCCCGGCCGTCTTGCAAAGAAGGTGCATAATTAATCTTTCCATTTTCATCACTGTAAAGAGTCATGGTTTTCTCAGTCACCTCATCCCTATGATGTTTAATAATTGGCTGAACAACTTTTTGGATGTTGTCATAATACTCACCAACTTGCTCATCCCATTCATCAACGCGAACAATGGAAATATCCGCTTTGGCATTTTGAGCCGGTCCACTGTAAATTTTATTGTAGTCGTCCCATTCTGAAATACTGTTGTTAATGAGTCCCAGGTCCACATTCTTAAGATCCAACATTAAGCCATCGCGCTCAACATCATTTTCAGCAATCGCAACGGAACTTCTGAAAACTCGGAAATATTTAGTTTCCTGAATATCCGCAAGCTCCTCATTCATTGGCTTCACCGTGAAAGACTGATAATCAAGCAAATTACAATAATATGTAGAATTGCAATCTTTATAGTAAGAAGTCGCTTCAAAATCAAAAGCAGTCTCACCATTTTCATTAGTCACCAAAGTACCGTTTTGATCATCCGGTAGTTCATACCTAATTTCTGTATCCGGCACAGGCGTTCCCTCAAAGAATTTAGAGCTTATATCCGTGTGAATTGTCTCCCCCGCAAAAACCACGTCTTTATCACTGTCCAAAACAATCTGGTAAGCCGGCTTAATATAAGGCTCAACAGTGAAATATGTTAACGCAATCTGCTTATTCTCCTTATAAATAATAATGTAATAATAGCCGGGTTTGAATTTCTTAATGTCGAATGACCCATCAAACGCAACTCCATCATTAAGATTCAATTCCTCTGAATAATACACATTGTTTTCGTCCTCAATTTCATCCAACGAACTTCTAGAATAAAAATTTGAGTCCATCACAATCAACTTAGCCTCCCCGGAAACTGAATCCTTTCGGCCCTGCAAAAATCCCCAATAATAAACCTTATCATCCGGCTGATAAACTTCTCTGTCAGTTTCAAAAAGCTCCCAATAATCACTTCCTCCGCCAACCGCAGAATAAAAAGTATTGTCATAATATGTATCATGCCCGTTCGCAGAAATCTTTAAAAACGAAGCAACTCTACCCATATCTTCATAATCATCCTCAAAAGCTTGATCAAATTCGACAATACCATCTTTATTGGTTTTCCCGGTCTTTTCATTATCCAAATCAGTCACTTCGGCGCCTTGAATGGCAGTTCCGCTGACTTCATCATTCACCCAAACAAGCAAGCTGTTTTTGTTCAAATTCAAATACGCCGCAGTGTTGGAAACCTGCACAAATTGCTGCACTTTCTCTCCGTTCTTGCTTATCTCAAGCAAATAATATCCTATCGTCAATTTTCGTCCCAAATCCACATATCTCCAACCATCATCCGCTTCCAAAACCGGCGAACTTTCATCAATCGCAACAAGTTTTAATTCTTTCGTTGAAAGTAAATAATTCCTGTTGGCATAATAAGACCAAGAAGGAATTGAATTCCGTCTATCTTGCATAGCCGCCAAAAACGCCTCACCGGAATCAAATGCATACAACTTAACATTAACAGTTTTGTCCTCACCATCCGTCCTATTATAATAACTCACCCTGAATTGCGCATTCTCGCTCGGCGCAAGCTCAACTTGGTTCTGTCCATCAAAGCCAAGGTAAACCGTGTAAGCTGAAGAACTATCCGTTTCAAAAGAGAAAACATAATCCTCCTTCAACGAATTTTCACTCCCCGCAAGAGAAAGCCCACTTGAAATTGTCACCGTATAAACAGTCTCGGCTTCCAAAGCCACATTGGAAGCGGGCATAAAAACCCCGGTCTTCCCCTCAACTTTAAACGTCCCGTTTACAGCCGGCGAAATTGAAAAGTGATTCTTAAAATCCTCCTCGCTAACGCCCCGGTAATTGAAATAAACTTCAATCCCGCTATTCATGGGCACATATGTTTGCTCATTCCCCGGCAACGTCCCAGTCACGGCAAATTCATCTGAAACCTGGAAAGCCCAAGAAAATTCTTGCGTATACTGACTTCCCGGCACCTCACTTGAATCAAGTTCAAAAGAATACACCTCTCCCGGTTTCAAATCTTCTGCCGGAGTTATTAAAACTTCATTTTCCGCATTTTGAGTCACACTGACTTCAACTTCCGGTGTCACTTTAAGCGCCTTTGAAACAGCCTTGGCGCTCACCTCATCCTTACTTGTCAAAACAAATCCCGACTCGGACTGGACACCGGTTTCATCGCTGTCCACCGGCTTAAGTTCATAGTAATCCTTTGCATCCGCAACATTCACCAGCGTAAATGGCGCCTGTCCGCCCTGGAAAGGATTAATAATCGCGACCGTAATCGCAATTAAAAGTACAAAAGCGGTAACGGGCACCAGCCGGCGCCCCATCAAAAATCCGCTGATTTTTTCAGACAAACCAACCATGCGTTCACCATGTTTCACGCCGTTCGCTTGTCTTTCAATTTTTTGCCTAAGCTCGGACTTAAAGTCCTCGCGGCTTCTTTTTTTAAGCATTGTAGATAATTTGGTTAAGTCTTTCATGAAAGAGAAAAATTACAAAGTTTGGTTAACCTGTTTTGGGCCCTAATCAAGCGGACTCCCACGTTATTGACGCTGATATTAAGCACCTCGGCAATTTCTTTATAAGAAAGGTCCTCAAAGAATTTTAAAGAAAGCAAATCCTGGTCCTCCTTTTTGAGAGAACGAAAAGCAAGATTCAATTCCTTCAATTTTGAGGCTTCGGCCTCCCTGTCTTCCGCGTCTTTCAATTCCGCATCCGCAAAGTCAAAAGTTTCATTCACTTTATGCCACTCTTTTTCAATGGTCGCCCTTTCTTTCTTTTGTTTTCGAAAGTACTGATTCATTTCATTAATGGCAATTCTGTACAGCCACGAGCGAAACGGTTTGCCCGTCCACTCATACCTGTCAATTTTTTCAAGCGCAATTGAGAAGGTGTCTGAAGTCAGATCCTCCGCGAGTTGTACATCTGAAACGCGAGACAATAAATAGCGATATATCGCATCAAAGTGGAGATCATACAAAGCCAGAAATTTGGCTTTGTCCTTTTTCGCCGCCTCAACTAAGTCTTTCTCACTCATTTAAGGAAATAAAATGTTAATTGTTTGTGCCTCCGGAGCACGTGATCACAGCTATACAATGCACTTTCGCTATTCATATTACACCCCCGCCCGAATTTTCTCTGAAAAATCTTTCACAATCCCGGCCTTCTGAGCTTTTTTTGTAATGTAATATTTTGCTTTCAAATCATCAAACTCCCCCTCATCATCAATCAAGCCGATTTTATACGCCAATCTGTCCGAATAACCCGGGAAAAAGACCTTTAAGCTTAAAGGCACCCGCCCGGGCACAATTTTATTCACCATCTCAGCCAAATTGTCAGTGCATGCGTTTAAAAAAGTATTATAAAATTCAGGCTTCTCCTTGAGAGTATTTACGCGTTTCACAATCTCCAAAAATGCCTTTCTCATGCGCTCTCTCGTGGTTTTTATTGGATACAAGTAGACATCATTTTTACGAACATTTGTTCTCAGCCCAATCACGTCCCTTTCATCTCCAATCACAATCATAAGTTCATATTTTCTGAAAAAACCCATCAAAGGCGAATACTTTTCACCGGTTGTCCGTCTCGCCTCAATTGAAACGCACACATATGTCCCGCCTTCAAACCCAAAGCTAATCATGGTATGCGCAATCCCCCTCCAAAGCGAAAAAGGCACAATGGAAAACCATACCGACTCAATTTTTTTCAAATCATAAACCTTATCATAATACCGCTCCACCACCTTCTTGCCCTTATACTCAAAATTCCTCACATTAAAAATTTTCACTTTGTCCCCCTTCACCTTCGCATACGGCAAAACCTTCTGCCCACTCATCCAATTCCGCTCATTCTTCGGTGCTAAAAACAAAAAAATCCGCGCCATAACCCCGGCAAAAGCAAGCAATAAAACCCATATAAAATTCCTTTTTTTCATAGCAGACGCGAGAATCAATATCTATTAAGCCAAAAACATTCTACATACTATGAAAGGCTGGTGAAAATACTTTTGTCTTTCTAAACGTGTAAAAAAAATAAAAAGAGAAGTTCATGAACTTCTCTTTTTTAATTCCAGTGCAGAAAGACAAAAGTATTTTCAACTAAATAAGCCTCAGTTCATGCGCTGCCTGGAGCGCCATCACCCCGTGCTGATTCCGGTCTACCCTCATAGAATCCGACCCAATGCTGCCCAAAAATCCACCAATCGCCGCCTCTTCAAAATTCACCATCCCAAAATTATTTTTCTCCGTAAATTGCAGCGCCATCGTCGCTTCAAGCCCCTCCCGAATAAAATTCGCATATTTTTCCATCCTCTCAAAATCCCCAAGCTCTTTTGCCAGTTCATAAGCCTTATTAACGCCCTCCACATGCACAGCCACCACGCTACCGGCGCTCTCAACTTTAAACCCGCTCGTTCCGCCCCCGTAACTTTCCAGCATAAAATCATTCATCTCAAAAATATAATCCCGCGCCGCCTCCTCTCCGGTCGCACGCCAATACTTCAGGTATGCCTGCGTCTGCCAAGAAACCACCGCCGTGTTCGGATTTCCTTTAAAATACTCCCTGTAAAAAGGAAGCGCCTTGCGTGTAGCCTCCAAATATTCCTCCTTTCCGGTCTCCTCATACAAAGACATCATGGCAAGCAGCGCTTCCCCGGGATAATAATCCACGCCCGTATCCCTGTCAGAATAAAAGAAAGTCCTAAGCTCCCCGGACTCCTCCTGTTGGAACATTATCCCCTTCGCCAGCTGCTCCAAATAATAATCTTTCTCCGGATGATCAATTTCGAGTAGAGTCAATATCGCAAAAGCGTTATAGCCAAGCTTAATCTTATCCGGCGTAATATTTACATAAATAAAATCATTCTCGGTATCACGCTTAAAACTCCTCTCAAAATATGAAAAACCCTTTTCCGCCAGCTCCAAATACCGTTCATCATGCAAGTAATGATACAAATTCGCAATAGACCACATAGCCCCCATCTCACGTAGCATATGTGACGAATTACTATGCTCTTTCTCGAACGGAAAATATTCATAATACAAAAAATTCTCATCCTGATTATTTAAAAACCATTCTCCCCCAAGCCGAATTGCATTTTGAGTAGACATACAGCCGCTTAAAAAAACAAAACTCAGTCCCGCCAATAATAATGTGTAAAAAGTTTTTTTCATACTTGTTATTTCCAAAAAAGCTTATTACGTCTTCAAAAAACACGCAACCCCCTGCTTCTCCGCCTCCTGCCCGGCTCTTAAAAATTAAAATAAACCGAAAGCCCCAACAACCCGTGTAAAACAGCCAAAACAAAAGTCAGAAATGAAAAGCCCGGATGGATAAGAAAGGGCAATTTTTTCACCAACTTAAAGCGGTAAAAAAACAAAAACCCAAGAGTCGCGGTAATCAGCAAACTTAGAAAACTCAACAAACCCGTCCACATCACCAGCGGTTTCCCCAAAATCAACAAATATGCAAAGTCATGAACCATTATTGAACGTTAATTGTTCCCGTCATAGACGGATGAATACCGCAATAATACTCATACGTCCCCGGCGCATCAAAAGTATAACTATAGCTCTCGCCATTTTTCATTTGGCCCGAATCGAATAGATCGGAAGTTACCGTGTGCGCAGCATTTTCGTTATTGGTCCACGTCACGGTCTCTCCCTTACTCACATTCAAAACTCCCGGATTAAAACTAAAGCTTTCAATAGATACATTCTGCACTGAGAGAGTAGCGGTTGAAGTCACAGACAAACTACCTTCTTTTGTTGGAGCAGCCGGCTCGCAAGCCGTGAGCAATGCCAAAATCCCAAATACAAATAACAATTTTTTCATCACGCGGAGTACAAAGTGCCCAAACTATAGAGTATTGAGTCCCCAAGCCGCAACGCTTTTATTGAACTTGCAAAACTCTGACCGTATACTGTTTGCACAATAAAACCACGCACATGGACCATACGAACATCAAAGAATACCGTGAAATTTATCAAAAGACTTTGGACCATCTCAAAAAAAAGTCCAAACTTCTTTTCCTAACAACATCAAACCGCTGGAGCGGAGAAAAGGGCGGAGAACAACCAAAAAGTACAGCCTTGGCCTACCAACTGGCGCAGGACATAGGCCCGGACAAAGTCACCATTTTGGAAGTCCCCAAACTAAAAATTTACCCATGTGAAGGCAACGTATCCACAAAGCGCGGCAACAGCTGCGGCCTCAAAGACGCCACCTTATCCGACCCAAAGAAAAATCCCTCCGGCCAACATCGCTGTTGGGCCAGTTTCAATAATCCGGACGACGAACTCTGGCAAATCAGCAAAGAACTTCTAAACGCAAATGCCGTAATTTTCTTTGCCTCCGTTCGATGGGGCCAATTAAACAGTTTCTACCAAAAATTGATCGAACGCCTAACTTGGCTGGAAAATCGGCACTCAACCCTTGGCGAAGACAATCTGTTAAAGAACATCGAAGCCGGACTTATCGTTGTAGGGCAAAATTGGAATGGCCGGGAAGCCCTCGCCACCCAAAAACAAGTTCTCAGTGCATACGGTTTCAAAATCATAGACGACCTCTTTTGGAATTGGCAATTCACGAGCGACTCCGAAGACGAAACCCAAAAATCCTACGCCGAAAGCTCCGAAGCTTTTTACAAAACTTTCATAAATATCGGCACAAAGGGCAGCGGTTAAAGTTACAGCGGAGAGTCACTTCCAACAAAATATCTTGACTTTAACATAACCGTGTAATACAATTGTATTACAATTTAATCAATTCTCCATGAGAGCTGTTTTAAGTATTTCCTTGCCCATAGAAAAGAAAAAGGAAATTGAAGAAAGGGCGAAAAAAATGAATCAAAGTACAAGTGCTTATATTATTCGCGTATTAGAGCTGGAAAAAAGTCTTATCTCTGAAGATGAGCTTCTGCGGATGGCTAAAAAAGCAGAGAAGGACTATAAAGCGGGGAAAACAAAAAAATTGGGATCTTTGACCGATCTCATGTAGAAATTTATGCAAGTAAAAGAAATTCATTATAATGAGACTTTCGAGGCGCAGTTTTTGAATTTACCAAAATCTATTTGGAAAAAGGCATGCAAATGCGAACGGCTTTTTAGGGAAAACTCTTTTCATCCTTCTTTAAGGCTTCATAAATTGAGAGGGAAACTTGACGGCCTTTGGAGTATCTCAATAGACATGAAATATCGGCTTATTTTTAAGCCGTTGGATGACGGGGTTATTTTGTTTGTGAGTATTGGCTTACATGCGATTTATAACTGATCTTTGTAATACTCCCGGTTAACGATTAAAGGTGCGATTGAAAGACCTGCAATCCGGAGTGGAATCCACCACAGCGTCAATTTCAGATTTCATTTGCGAATAGATCGAAAAGGGAATTTTTTCCGCATGTAAAATGCAAATATCCAAGTCTGATTCCGGCAGCGCATTGTCTTTCGCCCAGGACCCGAAAAGCATCAATTTGGCTTCAGGCAAATGTCGCCTGACAATATTGCGGATTTCATTAATAATTTCTTCAGTATCCATACCGCAAGCATAGCGCAAAAACCGCTAACGACAACCTGTAGTGACTTAAAGCTTCCCGGTTTTTCTTTTCTACAAAAGTAAAACTTGACGGAGGGTCGTGGGAGACGTTAGAACCGGAATTGAAGCTAATCATGCACAATTCAATGTGTTTGCTAAAACGGTTTTGGCGAGGGCATATTAGGGCTTTCTTTAGATAAAAGTAGCGTTTTATGGTGGATTGTCTTTGGTGATTCAATCTGTTATTTTGTGCTTGTTAAAGAGAAAATGTCAGCCTGCACTTGACAATCTCACACAAAGCTGTATCATTCACTCTTAACCCAAAACCCCTAACCCTTATAAAATGCCAGAAATCTTACAAGACCGATCAACGAAAGTCGAAGCACAAATTGGTGCGGTAGAGGATGTTGCAGCAGAAGTTAGAATGAGAGCAATCGCACAGCTTGCGTCAGGGACTGGAGCACTTGAAGAGATTTTTAAGGACTTAGCGTCTGCCGTAGGGAAGCAACTGACTTTCAAGGTTGCAACCGATGAAGAAGGTAAATCTGTTGTTGTAGAAGTTGCCGATGATGGTACAGAACGTGTGCTTGACCCAGAAGTTCAAACAGCACTTTTAGGAAAACTAGAGCAACGCTTTGATGCGAATACAAATAGGCATGAAGGAGTTACATGGGCTGACGTACAACGATCACTTGAAGCCGATCCTTCAAGTCTATGGAAATTACAGCAAATGGAGAATGCAGGTCACGAGCCTGACGTTTATATGGAAGATGATGGAGCTTACTACTTTGGTACTTGTTCAGTAGAAAGCCCAAAAAGTGCTAGAAACATTGTGTTTGATGCAAAAGCACAGGCATTCCTAGCGGAACACTATCCGCAAGAAACATGCAACGGAAATGCCGTTGATATTGCTGAAGCTATGGGTATTGACTTGATGGATGAAACTCAATACCGACACCTTCAAACTTTAGGAAAATTTGATACTCAGACATGGAGCTGGCTCAAAACACTTGACGAAATTAGAAAGCGTGGTAACGCGCTCGACGGGTATCGTGATAGTGTGGTCGTGTACGTGTATCGGCGTGCTGCTAGCTTTCATGTTCGTATTGGGGCGTTCCGTGCCTCGCTAAGGGTCTCTAAGGCTCAATCCTTGAACCTTACTCTTTCTTAAAATTTATCTTTCAAAAGTCCCGCTATGCGGGGCTTTTCTTTTGCCCTAAAATAGGTACAATCGTTGGTGACGGTGAATAGCCACTTGCCTCGGAGCAAGCTACCGTGCCGTGCTCTTTCAAAAAACAGGCTTTGCATGAAAGAAGAAGTCTTGATTGAGCATCAAGAAAGAAGTAGACCCTTAGGTTGAGTGAAGTTTAGCCCTCTCTTGGGCTGAAAAATGACGGATGTGGTTGCGACTGCATCTCAAAACGGATGAACTTCATCAAAAAAGTACGTGGTAACGCGCTCTACGGTAATCGTAATAATGAGAACGTGAACGTGAATCAGAATGATGCTAACAATCATAATCATAATAGGGCGTTCCGTGCCTCGATAGGGGTCTACTGGCTTTGTGAGGACTTGAGCCATCCTCCAAGCATTCTACCAATCTCTTGGGTCTGTGCTTGGAGCTGGAAGACACGGGTTTCATTCACCAGCTCCTTTTCGAGTAGTAGGCGGATTTTCAAGGTTAACACTTCCAGCGTGCCACTCGCTTTCAAAAGCATGGCAGCTTTCATAGGCTTAGGTGCATTCTTGGTCATGACGAGTTGCTCAAGCAAGGTGAGAATGCTTGCTTCAATGCTCGTGCCAAGGTTCAAACGCCACCGTTTCATAAGGTGGTCGTTTACGTCTGTAAACTGCTTATACAGCTCATAACTTTTATTGATGATGGGAAGTGAAGACATAGATTTAGGGTTAGGAAGTATATGGAATGCGTGGTTCGAGTTTCATAAAGGGAAGAGAATGAGCATGGCAATGCACGAGTTTCAGTACAATCTCGAAGCAAACCTGATGCAGCTCCACCAAGACCTCGTGAATGGCACTTATGAGCACGGACCGTATAGGTCTTTTGTGGTCTGCGACAATAAACGGCGGGAGATTTCGGTTTCCTCGGTGAGAGATAGAGTTGTCCACCGCCTCCTCTATGACTACCTCGTCCCGATCTGGGACAAGACCTTCGTTTACGATGCTTGGTCTTGCAGGAAGGGCAAAGGGCTGCTGGCAGCCATAGAGCGAACGCAACAATTTCTTAAAACTTACCCACGGGCTTACGTTTGGCGAGCGGATATAAAGAAATTTTTCGACACGATAAATCATGATGTTTTAGTAAAACTACTGGCACGCCGAACAAAAGCCCCGCAAGCCATGCAACTTGCCAAAACAGCAATAAAGAGCTTTACAATAGGTTCAGAGTCGTGGGGGGGGGTGCTATTGGAATGCCCATAGGAAATTTAACAAGTCAGATTTTTTCCAATATTTATCTTAACGAACTGGATTGTTTTGTGAAGCATAAACTCAAAGTGAAGGGCTATTTGCGTTACGGGGATGATTTTCTTCTGTTCGAATCAAGCAAAATCAAACTTGAAAAAATGCGAAAAGAAACAATTGATTTCCTTTCAAATGAATTGAAACTATCAATCAACCCCAAAAACGATCAAATTGTAAAAGTACGTCACGGATTGAAATTCCTTGGAATTGAAATTTGGCCATCTGGTAGACGCTTGATAATGCGCAATAGAAAGAGAATTGAAGAACGGCTGAATTTGAGGAACATTTCCAGCTACTATGGCCTCATAAAACAACATGAAGTACATCAAATGAAAAAATGGTTCGATTGGGAAATTCTAAATCGGTTTTTGTAATGGCGGAGAGACTGGGATTCGAACCCAGGAGACCCTTGCGAGCCTAACGGTTTTCAAGACCGCCGCTTTCGACCGCTCAGCCATCTCTCCGCACCAGTCCACGCGTTTTCACGAGAGGAACGGGGAAAACATACCCGCCCCGGCTCATTTTTTCAATGCTTTCTTTTGCACCTCGCAACTTTTTGCTACAATCACATAAGATTCATAACCTCCTCAAATGCTTAATCTCAAAAAAACCCCCGTCTGGGCAATAGTTCTCGGAGTGGTGGTGCTTATAGTTCTCTGGATTGTTTCATCTTATAACTCAATCATAAATGTTCAGGCCGAAGTGCAAAACGCCTGGGCTCAAGTTGAAGTGCAATATCAACGTCGCGCAGACCTCATTCCACAGCTAGTCGGAACGGTTGAAGGCGCCGCAGACTTTGAAAAAAGCACTCTCACGGCGGTAACGGAAGCTCGAACAAACTGGCTTAATACCTCGCAAGATCCCAACGCTTCATTTCAAGACCAAATTGCATCGGCAAACTCTTTTGACTCCGCGCTTTCCCGTCTTCTCGTAACCGTGGAATCCTACCCGACTCTGACCGCAACGGACACTTTCAAAACTTTGCAATCGCAGCTTGAAGGAACCGAAAACCGAGTGGCCGTGGCGCGCAAGGACTTCAACGATGTCGCAAAAGTATACAACGTGAAAATCCGCCGAGTTCCAATGAATTTCTTTGCAAAAGCTTTCGGTTTTGAAGAATATCCATTCTTTGAATCAACACAAGGATCAGAGGTTGCGCCAACCGTGGAATTTGACTTTAGCGAATAATGATTAATAGGCTCTTAAGAAGCATCATGATGGGGCTCGCGCTCTCCGCGCTCGCCCCCTTTATGCTGCTCGCGCCTCCGGCGCTCGCAGCCCCCGTAATTCCATCTCCACCCCCGGGCTACGTTCTTGATGAAGCAGAACTAATCTCAAACGAAGCCCAAGCACAAATGGAATCCCGGCTCGCAACCCTGGAACTGGAAACCTCCACGGAAATCGCAGTTGTCACAGTTACTTCTCTCCAAGGCTACGAAATTGAAGAATTCACTCTCGCTCTCGCCCGTGATTGGGGCGTGGGCCAAGAAGAGCACAACAACGGCCTGGTCCTTTTAGTCGCGCCAAACGAACATAAAGTTCGTATAGAAGTCGGCTACGGCCTTGAAGGCGTTGTAACGGATGCACAGTCCTCGGCAATAATAGACAAAGTCCTAATCCCCTACTTCAAATATGGCGAATACGAAAAAGGCATCCTGGAAGGAGTCACATATCTGGAAACCCTGGCCCGCGGTGAAGAATTCACAATCCAGGACGCCTCAAACCAAAGCGACTTTTTCTTTGTCATGCTTGTCTACTTCCTCCCCTTTCTTTACCTGTTCATGGCCTTTATGGCCAACTCAAAATCTTGGTGGCTCGGCGGCCTGGTCGGCCTTTTTATAGGCTTATTAATTGCAGGCACGCTCCTAAGCGCAGGAATCGGCCTCTTAGCTGGCCTTTTTATAGACTTCATTCTCTCAACTTTTTTCCATAAAAAACTTAAACTTCCCCGCGGCGGCTCTGGCGGTTTCTGGAGCGGCGGCTCTGGTGGCTCAAGTGGAGGCGGTTTTGGTGGCGGCGGCTTTGGAGGTGGTGGAGCATCCGGCAGCTGGTAAAACACACGACAGGACAAAGTCCTGCCTCGTGTGCACTAAAAAAACGCGACCAACGGGAGCAACCATATAAAACCCATGAAAAAACTCATTACATCACTGATCCTCTCACTCATTCTGGCCCCTACCGCTTTTGCTTTAGACGTTCCCGCCCCGCCTTACCGCTACATTCGTGACGACGCAAACATCATTTCTGAGGACACAGAAGCCGACTTAGACGCCTACATCTCAAAAATCGAAGACGACACCACAGCAGAAATCGCAATCCTCACAATCCCCACGCTTGAAGACGCAGTACTTGAAGAATTTGCCCTGGAAGTCTTGCGCGGCTGGGGCATTGGCCGGGAAGGCGCAGACAACGGCGTTTTGCTCCTTGTAGCCGTACAGGAACATGAAGTGCGAATCGAAGTCGGATACGGCCTTGAAGGGCGCATAACGGACTACAACTCCAAACAAATCATTGACTACACAATTATCCCCGCCTTTAAAAAAGAAGACTTCGACACGGGCATTGAAAACGCAATCCTTGAGCTCGGAGACTTAATAACTGAGGAAGCTCAAGAAGACGGCTTTGCACAAACCACAACCGTAAATAAATACAAACCGAGCATGTCTGACCTATTTTTACTTCCACTGTTGGCCGGCCTATTTTTTGGGTTTGTAAACATGATTTTCCTTTTCCTCCTTCCAATTAAAGCCGGTGAAAAAGTCCAAAAATGGCCACTTCCACATGCTTGGATGTCCGCAATCCTTCTAATGGCCGAATCAGCTTTTGAAAGCTGGATATTCGGGCTAATTTTCGCAACTTTAATCTACCTCGTCCTCAAAAAAATCGACCTCAAACAAGCCAAATCCGGCGGAGGCGGAGGAACACCAACTCGTCACAATACTTATCGCCCACCCACACACACATCAGGTTCAATTGGCCGCTCAAGCGGCGGTGGCGGCCGCAGTTTTGGTGGCGGCTCTGGTGGCGGTGGTGGCGCAAGTGGACGCTGGTAATTTCATAATGTATCCTACTCACCGATGGATCAAAGAATAGTTGCATTTGTATTGTTACTCACCGCAGCGGGCATCATTTCCTACTACTTTTTGTTCATTGTGGGCGGAAGCACTGAAGTCCCTTCTGAAGTTCAAGTTGTCCAAGTTGAAGAAACTCAGCCTCAAACTCAAGAACTAACGGTGCCACCACCTCAAGAGGGACCTGCACTTCGCTGCTCAGATGACTACGAATCAAAAGTCCTTGCAGAGAATTTCAATATTTCCATCACACAATTAACAGTTTTGAAAGAAGAGTGGAACCAAAGTCCCAACCTGGGATTTGAAGATTTCTGCGGCTTCTTGATCACCTTGGAAGCGGAAGCCAAAGGATTCAAATCTACGCTTGGATCCGTTGCGGATGTTCTAATAGAACACGGCTACGGGCTGATCAGCAAAGACAACCTGGGACGACTTCAATTAAACTACGGCTTTTAGGGTAAGCTACCTTGAAAAAAAACCATTCTTATGATATAATCATAAGATTTATTTATCATGCCCAAAATGCAAAAAATACAAAAACAAAAAAAACTCATTATCGCACTGGTAATAATTGTAATATCACTCGTTGTTGGTTTTTTCGTAATGTCGGGCGGCACCGGTAACCTGCAAGGTTCAGTGGAAGCTGTCCGAAAACTCAAAGACAACAACGGTCCAACTCGGGTAGAAGAAATCAACTACCTAAAAAGTGCAAAACTGAAAATCAACACCCCCTCAACTCTCAATTTACAAGTAGGTGAATAATGCCCGCTTCTCACGGAATAAGACATCACGCAAAAAAAACAGCAGAGAAAGAATCCATTTCCACAATTGACCGAATCATTTATTTTGCGGTTTTTGCATACCCGGCTTCAATGTTCCCGCAAATCCTAAAAATCTACCTCACAAAAAACGCCGAAAGCATTGCAATGTCCTCCTATATAATTATGATTGGCTTTGCATTGATATGGCTTAGCTACGGTTTCAAGCACAAAGACAAGCCATTAATAATATCAAACTATCTTTGGATTTCCATTTACATAGTAATGATTGCGGGCACAATCCTCTATTGATCCAAACAATCAATAAGTCGCATTATTTTATCAACGTGAGCTTGCACAACATCTTGTGTCCTGAAATTCTTCGCATAGTCGGCTAAATACTCGGTCGCCCTAATCAACGATTCCTTATCAGGCCTTTCATAATTTCCCTTGGTTTTAGAAAAGGCATTTTTCACCAAAAGCTCAATATGTAATTTTGCGGCACTATCCATCTCTTCTTTTGATAAATCGGAAGTGTCAACGGTTTTCAAAAAACCGTCTCTGTGTGCCTCAGTAAAGCACCGTAAAATTGCATCGCGAACCATAATCGGTGTTACTGGCCCCATCGTATTAACGCCATAAATTTCCATGGCTCAATATTAACTACAAGCCCATAATACCAAAATAATGTCCACACGCAAACGTTTGGCGGAGAGAGAGGGATTCGAACCCTCGATGCCGGTATAACCAGCATAACACCTTAGCAGGGTGCCGCTTTCGACCACTCAGCCATCTCTCCGTAAAGCCCCCACAGTTTAGAAACTTGAAGCGCTAAGGGCAAGTCCAATTTTCACATACGTTCCAGCACCGGAATCCCCAAAATCGCCAAGCCACTCTTTAGCTCATGCATAAATCCCTGCACAATCCCCAGCCGCGTCCTTTGAGCCTCATCACTTTCCGCCGTCAAAACCGGCGCCGCACTGTAGAATTTATTAAACTCATGACACATCTCAAACAAAAATCCGGCAATCACATGCGGTTTCCTTTCATCAAGAGCTTTCTCTAAAACCTCAGGAAATTTCACCATTTTCCTCACCATGGAAATCTCAGCCTCC
>JAHIVE010000032.1 GCA_018816805.1 Patescibacteria group bacterium
CTCAACCACAATCTACCGCGCCGCCCTCGCCGCCGGTTTGGACATTCTGGACCAAATCAATCACTCACTCTACGTTTTCTACTACGCAGACTACGGCGACGGACTGGACGCTACAATTTACCCACCGTCCCAAGATTTTATTTTCAAAAACAACACAGGCCACCCAATCCTGATTGAAGCATATGACAACGGCACAGACGCAATTGTAAATTTCTATGGAACCCCGGACGGCCGCTCAGTCACTCTGGACGGCCCATTTACCCAGTCCAACCAACCAAAAGAGGTGGTAGACGCAATCGGCTACCTTCGTTACTACCAACTCGCCTGGCGCCAAACCATAACAAACGCTGACCAAACTAAAATCGAAAACTGGCTTATTTCCACCTACCATTCTCCCGTTCCACAGTACAAAGACCTGTTTACGAGCAACCCCAAAAAATAGCCGGGACTCCATTCCACTCCAAATATTCATTCGCCTTACTGAATGGCTTCGAACCGAAAAACCCACCATAAGCGGACAAAGGCGACGGATGCGCCGACTTAATAACCAAATGCTTGCTCGTATCAATCACTTTTCCTTTTTCCTGCGCATATCGTCCCCACAAAATAAACACCAAATGCTCTTTTCCCTCAGAAAGCGCCCGAATTACCGCATCCGTAAATTCCTCCCAGCCTTTTGACTGGTGCGACCCGGCCCGTCTGGCCTCAACCGTCAAAGTCGCATTCAACAAAAGAACACCTTGCTTTGCCCAACACCCTAAATCCCCACTCGCCGGAATTTCAATTCCCAAATCATCTCTGAGCTCCTTAAAAATATTCAAAAGCGAAGGCGGAAAAGCAACTCCGTCCTTCACCGCAAAACAAAGTCCGTTTGCCTGCCCGGGTCCGTGATACGGATCTTGCCCCAAAATTACAACTTTAACCTTTTCAAACGGGCACAAATCAAAAGCCCTAAAAATATTCGCTGGGGGAGGATAAACCTTCTTTTTTTCATACTCTTCGCGAATAAAAGCAGTAAGTTCCTTAAAATAATTCTTCCCAAACTCACTCTCCAAATGTTCTTTCCAGGATGGGTGAATTTTTACGTCCATGCGCCGACTATACCAAATAGCTCTTTAACGTTTCCACCGACTTTTTCAGTTTCTCCTGTTCCTTTTCATCCAGCGGCACCTCAATCACCTCAGAAATCCCGTCACTGGACAAAACGCAAGGAACAGACAAAGCCACATCACTATGCCCATATTGGCCATTCAACTTCACGGAAAGCGGCAATACAATCCGCGAATGCTGAAAAATGTGCACCATAATCTCCTTAATAACCGCCCCAATTGCATAACAGGTAAACCCAAGATCATGAATAATGTTGTAGGCCGCATTTTTGGTCTCCTGATAAAGTTTCTCCGCCACTTTTTCATCAAAATTATCAAAACTCATCAGCGGTTTACCGGAAACATTCGCGCTGCTGAAAACAGGGAAGGAACTGTCCCCATGCTCACCCAAAACAAACGCATCAATACTCTTTGGGCTCAAACAAAGCCATTCGCCAATATGAAACTGAAGTCTAGCACTATCCAGCATTGTCCCTGTCCCAAAAACCCTATTTTCAGGAAACCCGGAAAGCCGAATCGCCTCATACACCAAAACATCCACAGGATTGGACACAATCAGCAAAATCGCATCCGGCGCGGCCTTCGCAATTTGAGGAATAATATCCGCAAAAATCGCCTTATTTTTATTCGCCAAATCCAGTCGCGTCTCACCCTCATTCTGCCGCGCCCCAACCGTCACCACCACCAAATTCGAATCTTTCAAATCCTTAAAATCATCTGTCGCCGTCAACTTTGTGTAATTATAAAAAGAAAGCGAATGCTGAAAGTCCAGAAGTAATCCCTCCGCTTTCTCCCGCTCCTTATTATAAAGCACAAGTTCCGTGGGCGTCCCGTCAATCAACATTGCGTAAGCGGCCGTTGAACCAACATTCCCGCATCCAACCACGGAAACTTTAAATTTGGTCTGATAAGAGGACTGAATTTTACAAGTTTTTGGCATGGAATGTGGGTTACTTGCGTGAATTATAGCACGCCCCATACAATTGCAAAAACACCCAAAATCTGATATAATTATAAGATTCAATAACAAAAAACATGATAGAATCAGCTGACGAACGCCTTACGTTCAACACAAAAATGTCCGTAGAAGATGCAATTGCTGAACTCAGTGACTGGACCGGCCTCGATGACGAACAAATTAAGAAAAAAATATCAATATTAAAAGGTTTTGATGGAGAAATTCACTTTTATAAAAGGTTATTATCTCCAAATACCGTATCTATTATGGGTACAAGACATGGAATGCCGGCCTGCTTCGCTCATATTTCATTTGCTCCAAACGGCAAATTAATTGCAAGTAACAAAAACATGATTCTTGAATCCACCTATCAAGCTGGACGAGACCTAAAAGACTTCGCAATCGATTTTGTCAAAACACATGCACCCACAGTAAAAGATTATACGGTTTACTTTTTCTATGAAGGAATGGAAGCTCAAAAAGCTTTCCACGAATGGCTGTCACGTAAAACAGGACTTCCAAATCCCTATGACTACTTCCCATATCAGCCGGGAACAACTTGGGAAGATACACCAGAAGAGACGACAGAGGAACACAATTCAACTTTTTAAACAATTCATCAAAAAACGCCACTTTCCATAGAGGTATTTTCATATTAATATATAACTACTCTCACGCGCCAAATATGAAAAGAACCATTCTCCACTTTGCCCTTGCTTGCCTTTTTTTAGCAGGTCTAGTTGTCACAAACCAATTTGTTTCAGCTAGAACTTTCGTCCCCTGTGATCAGTTTGATGCACTCTGTGGTCTGGACTGTGAATTAAACGGAAGCGAATGCGGCCATTGGATTGAAGACGCAACACCAACCCCCTCATGCCCAGCAGGCCAGTCACCCCATCCAACCGCAGGCACCTGTATCTATAACAGTGACGCCTCCTGCCAATCAGCCTACGGCGCCGCCTACTACGACGGAAACCAATACGACGGCTGTTCATGCAATGACGGAGCAACATACAACCAATCCTCAGGACTTTGTGAATACCCCGCTTCTTGCCCAGCAGGCCAGTCACCCCATCCAACCGCAGGCACCTGTATCTATAACAGTGACGCCTCCTGCCAATCAGCCTACGGCGCCGCCTACTACGACGGAAA
>JAHIVE010000033.1 GCA_018816805.1 Patescibacteria group bacterium
AATTTTGCACACACTGGCCTTTTTGTGGCGCATCAAAGCCTTCAATACAAGATCTCGTGGTGAGCACTTCCTCACTTAAAAAATATTCGATTGTCTCAAAACAAAAACAGGTGCTAAAGTTTGAATCATGAATTTTCTGGAATATATTAAAACACTTCCACCTGAAATTGTAACTTATCTTCTCGCAATGGCCCCCATTGGAGAACTTCGTACATCAATTCCTTTTGCCATGACAGTACTGAAAATGAGCACTTGGGGCGCTTTCTTTTTCTCCTTAGCCGGAACGGTCACAATCACAATCATACTGTATTTCCTATTGGACCCGGTTACAATTTTTCTCAGATCTCGCAGCAAAACAATGGATCAATTTTTTGAATGGTTATTTCACAGAACTCGTACGAAACATTCAAAAAAAATGCATGAACTTGGACTCATAGCCTTACTGGTTTTTGTTGCAATCCCTCTCCCCGGCAGCGGAGTTTGGACCGGCACTTTGATTGCCTATCTTTTCAACGTAAAAAGTTCCCATGGAATCCCAATAATTGCTCTCGGCGCAACAATGACCGCTGTTTTCATAACTTTCGGTACGGATTTTCTTCTCTTTCTTTTTAGATAGGCCCCTGTCTTAAAATCTGTACTTCCTCCCCCACCACTTTCAAAATTGTCGATGGCGCTGTCTCACCAATTTGCCCACCGTCAAGAATATAATCCGGCACTAAACCCTGATCCAAAAAATCCTGAACCTTGTAAACATGAATCTGCCCACTCAAATTCGCACTTGTTGTAGTTAAAGGCCCACCAAAAGCCACAACAAGCTGCCGCGTTTTTTTGTTTGAACTAACCCTGAAACCAACAAAATCATTCCCGTAATTCAGCCACAAAGGCAAACTTTTTTTTCTGGGCACCACCAAAGTTAACGGCCCGGGCCAATATTCCTTAGCCAACTCACGCGCTTTCTCTGAAAACTCACCATAAGCCTCCGCTTCCCTCAAATCCCGCACCAAAATACTCACAGGCTTCTCCTTCTTCATCTTTTTAAGTGAATAAAGCCGCTTAATAGCACCAACCTGAAAAATATCCGCAGCCAATCCATAACAAGTTTCCGTGGGATGCGCCACAACTTTTCCTTCATGCAAAGCTTTAACCGCTTCTTGTATCTGTTCTTTCATCATGAAACCGCTTCTTGAACATCCTCACCACCCTTCCCTCGAACTGTCTGAGCAATCTTCACAGCTTTTCCGGCAACATTAAACGTTTTTCTAAGCGTCTCACCCCTTTCCAATATTTCCTGAATTTCTTCATCAGGAACACCTGCATCCCGCGCTTCCTGAACAAGTTTTTCAGTATTCTTCTTGAATTCCGACTCACTCAATTTGTTCGCCATAAAGAAAACATCCGCAACATCACCCACAACAGGAACCAAACCAAGCGTCATATCCACAACCTGATACGCAAGAATTTTTGCCTGACCTTTCCACTCCATACCTGACCAATTCGCTTCAGCCAAAAGATACGCACTTGAAGCAACTGCTGAAGCAACATCCCCACCTTCCGGAACAAAAAAGCCAATAATGGCATCAACTCCGCAAACATCAGCAATCGTAGCAAAAATCCTTACCCTTTGTTCAGAATTTCTTGCAGTCGCAAGCCTTTCCATAATTTCTTTTTTCAAAGCCTCTCGTTTTGCCGGGTCAAGCTCATGTTGATCAACCATCATACAAATAGCCTCAATCTCTTCACGCTCCTCCCCGACAGGCCCGCCATGCTCAGTAACTTCATGCTCCAATTCGTCCCTTTTTGCTTTTTCTTCAGCCAAATCAACCACTTCACCATCATTCTGCACCTCCAATTCCTCCTCATCACCTTGATGCGAATTTCCTCCGTTTGTGTTCATAATAATTGGGTTAGACTGCCTCTAAACCCATATTACCACAAACTAGACTGCGGTATAAGGCAATTCGTCTCCTTCAATCTTTCCCAAATCCGCTAAAAATGAATCCCTGGAATCGAATTTATAATTGCTGACTTTTCCATCTGCACGAACAACCATGTTGTCCCCATAAATCCCAACATTCAAGTCCTTAACTTTGCTTAAATCCATAACAACATCACCTTTTTTCATATAAACATCGGCTTTCGCTCCAGCAAAAAATGGATTTTTCACAACAATTTGCTTATTCCTCGGGTCATAATTCATACCCCAAGCATCCAATTGCCTCAAAACTGGCAGCAAAACTTCAGATTTCCGAACCAGCTTTTCTCCCCCACCCGGCGCATAAAGTGAAATAACATCTGCTTGATTAACATCCAATCTTTGCCCGGAATTTGAATAATAAGAACCCTTCTCGGCATCCCAAGAAAATTCCATACCGGGATACTTACTTGAAGTTGCAACAGGCGTTGACGTTGGATCATCCACCAAATCTTGAATCTTGGTTGCCCTCGCTTGTTCCGCATCCTTAAATTGAACGGAAAATTTCTCCTTAAGTCTTCCAGGCTCGGGATTTTCAACAAGCTGCCTTCCGGATTTCACATTGCTCAAATTATTTGAAGACTCCTCCTCACTAACTACTTCTGGCTCAGAAGCCCCCTCAGAAGCCACTTTTTTCAAACCTTTCGCCTTAATATTTGTATAATACCCCTCCAACCTTTTAGCTATAATCCTTAGTCTTTCTTGATTTTTCTCACTTGGATCGCGCTGAACGTCTGCCACTTTACCGGAAAATTCATCAGTAATCTGATTAAAAGTGCGCCCCGTCCCCGGCACAACATCATCCCCTCCATTTATATAACCGGCAAGAACCTCAAGCATTTCATTGCCATTTTTTATAGTTTCCTTAATACCTTTTTCTTTTTCACTTCTTTCCACATCCGCACCGGTATATTTTTCATAAATTCCCGTCAATTTATTATCAAAATCCCTATTCATGGTATCAACTTTTGTTATAGCAGACCTGAAATCCGGTAAATCCTTCCCCGCATTTTTCCATTTATTTTCAATATATTGCTTAAAATCTTCAGGATATTTTTGGCCTTTTTCCGCCAAATCCTGCAATTCCTTGCGGGCACCTTCAATTTTCTCCCCAATCCCAAGATCAGGCATTTCCGGCATTTCATATCCTCCAGGTTGATCAGTATTGTGGTTCATAATTATTTATTAAATCCCCACATTCTAACACATTTCCATTCTTCTGACAAGTATTCTCCGCCCCAAAAACCATCTAAAATACCACCATGTGCTGCAGATTTTCCCTTTCGCTCTACAAAGAAGACCTTGAAACCAGATTCAACGCCTGGTTTGAAAAAGGCCTATCCTACCAAGAAAACCGCGACTATTTTCCGTCTCAAGCAGCACCGGTAATTACCAACTCAGACCCTCAAAAAATCCAACTTTTCTCCTTTGGGCTACTCCCCAAATGGTCCAAAAACAGAGTCCCGAATGTCCGCGCAGAAACAGTCAGTGAAAAATTCGGCCTATCAAAGCGCTGCATAATCCCCGTCACCGCCTTTTTTGAATGGCATGAAAAAAAACTCTACCGCATAACCCTCTCTGATGAAAAACCATTCTCTTTTGCCGGAATCTGCAGCGAAAACTCTTTTGCAATCATCACAACCTCCCCAAATTCGCTCTTAAAAAAAATTCACCACCGCATGCCTGTTATCCTCACACCTGAAGAAGAAGACATTTGGCTTCAAAAAGGAGCACTAAACCTACTTGACGCCTTTCCCGCAAGAGAAATGCAAGCAATTCGCCTTTCTAAGCACTGACTTTTTTCCTATAATCTGCGCGAAATTTAACTCCCCTTCAAAATGCGTGTAGCACTCAATGGATTCGGGCGAATTGGCCGCACTGTTTTTCGTGCCAATTTAGTTCACCCCACAATAGACATTGTCGCCGTTAATGACCTTGGCGACCCTAAAATGGCCGCTTTTCTACTTAAATACGACTCCAATTATGGCACCCTTCCTCAAGATATCAAAGGCGAACCCGGCAAACTTACTATTGATGGTAAAGAAGTAAAATTGGTACAAAACCGCGACCCAGAGCTCTTACCATGGGGAGATTTGGGAATTGACCTTGTCATTGAATGTACTGGTGCATTCACGAACATGGAAGGCGCTTCAAAACACATTAAAGCCGGAGCAAAAAAAGTAATCATTTCTGCGCCTGCAAAAGATGAAATCGACGCAACAATAGTAATGGGTGTAAATGAGGAAGTCTACGAAGCTGCAAACCACAACATAATTTCAAACGCCAGCTGTACAACAAACGGACTTGCGCCGGTCGCCAAAGTACTTCAGGAAACTTTTGGCATTACCCGCGGCCTAATGACCACAATTCACTCATACACCAACGACCAAAACTTGACCGATAACGACCACAAAGACATGGCCAGAACTCGCGCAGCCGCTCTCAACATGATCCCAACTTCAACCGGAGCAGCAAAAGCTATCGGTCTTGTACTCCCAATGCTTAAAGGCAAAATGGACGGACTCGCAATTCGCGTTCCAACCCCAACGGTATCCCTCGTCGACCTCACTGTAGAGCTTGAAAAATCCACCACTGCGGAAGAAATCAACGACTCATTCCGCAAAGCTGCATCCGGCCCACTTAAAGGCATACTCGGCGTTGAAGACCTACCACTCGTATCATTAGACTTCAAGGGCGACGTTCGCTCTTCAATTGTAGCCGCACCTCGCACCAAAGTAATTGACGGTAATTTCGCCAAAATCTTCGCTTGGTATGACAACGAATGGGGCTACTCCGTTCGCTGTCTTGAACTTGCCAAGTACATGGGTGAAAAAGGGATTTAAACGTGGTATATTGAAGCCATGACCCAAAACAGAAAAAACCAGATCTTCAACGCAATTGTTGAACATTTCATTCAGACCGCGGAACCGGTCGGTTCTCAAACCATAATTTCTACCTACAATTTCAAGGTCAGCCCGGCAACTGTCAGAAATGACATGGCCACTCTTGAAAAAGAAGGCCTGATTTTCCAACCCTACACATCCGCCGGCCGTGTCCCAACGGACCAAGGCTACCGCGTATACGTGGACGAACTCGCTGATTTTGACGTTGCCCGTCGCATTGCTCGTGAAACCCTCGCTTCCCTCCGCAAACAAGAAAAAGCCGCCATTGCAAAACAACGCGTCCAAGAAGCGGTCTCACTCCTCTCCCAAGCCAGCCCAAACATGGCTTTTGCCACAATCCCGGAAAACGACCGCACATTTTTTATGGGCCTCTCTAAAATCCTTCGCCAACCTGAATTTCTTTCTGAGCCACTCCAAGCCTGCCAAGTAATGGAAGTGATAGAAGAACGCAAAAACTTCCTTCACGGCCTCAAAAAACTTCAAATTGAAAATGAACCCCGCATCTTAATTGGAGACAACGACATCCTAGCCGGAATCGACTCCTGTTCACTAATTGTCACCCGTTATCAATACAACGGATTCGACGGCTTCATTGGCATACTCGGCCCAAAACGCATGCCTTACGCCTACAATTTTGCTATACTCGGCGAAGTCAAAGGCCTACTTCAATCAAATCAACTATGACAAACCCAAAAGATCAAAAAGACCCACAAATCGACATAGCAAAACTACAAAACGACCTATCCGCAATGACAGAGACCGCTAAACGCGCCATGGCGGATCTTCAAAATTTCAAACGCCGAACAGAAGAGGAGCGCGCTGAAATCCAAATTTTCGCCAATCTTCAGCTCCTTCAAGCCATTTTCCCGGCCATAGACAACCTTGCTCGCGCTTTTGACACCCTCCCCGACGACCTCAAAGACCACGAATTCATCAAAGGAATAGAGGCTACGGAAAAAAACCTCCTCACCGCCCTCCAGGACCTGGGCCTGGAAACAATTGACGAAACCGGCATTCCCGCAGACCCCTACCTTCATGAAGTCCTCATGGAAGGAGAAGGAGAAAAAGGCCAAGTCACCAAAGTATTTGAAAAAGGTTACGCCTTTAAAGGCAAAGCCATAAAAGCCGCCAAAGTGGAGGTTGGCAAAGGTTAATTTCCATTCATTGCCACCTTTGTAAGAGTACACCCTGAATCAACCGAATAAGTTGATCCACTTTTTCTTATGCAAGTCTTGCATCCTTTTTCAAGCAATTCTCTAAAAATCGTATCATAATACACCCCTTGATCCATTGAACTGAGCGCCATAGCTTCACAACCATTCCCTCTCATAAGAAATAACCTCCCTCCAAAATACCTATCCGTGGCTTCATAAGTCCCACTTCCCGTTGTTTCAGGTGCGGCAGTCATCACACCCGGCACAGTCCTTCTTTCAACTGGCGTAGGCTCAACTACTTCCGGCCTAGATACCACAGTGCGCCTAACCGGAGGAACTGGTCGTTCAATCACTCTCCTCTCCACCGGCGCATACGGCTCAGGCGGAAAATTCCAATCATTGCCCAAAGACGCCCTTCTTTTAGGTGGCTCACTTGGCTGATTTGAAGCAACCACCCGTTTTCTAGAACTCTTTTCCACCTTTCGAACCGGCTCACACTTACTCTCATCTACAGTCACACCTCGAACCTCCAACATCTCGCAATTTCTATCAAGAGCGCTCGCCAAAACCATTTTAGCGACCGGCATAGCTTCACGCTCGGACAAGCCGAGCTTCCTATCCGCCTCCAAATTATCCGGCCCAAAACCGGTATAAACCACAAAAGTATTATCATACGCTCGAGCACCCGCAACAACTTGTGACTTTCTATTATAGCCCCTGCCAAAGTCTCCAACCGTCCCTGTTTTCCCAAAATCCGCAATTCCCTCTAAAGAATGTAGCGTCCCGCCGGAATATTCAACCGGCGCTGTAGTCCAAGTACTAGTTTTTCCTCCGGCATACGCTAAACTTGCACATCTCTCTGCATTCTCCCTGTAAACAGGTACAGCTTGAACCCTTCGTCCATCATTTAAAACATAAGATCTAACAGTGTGCGGCTCCGGCATAGGAATTCCCGTTTGAGACTCATACATAAACTGCAGCATGCTTTTGGGCGAAATATTAATCCATCCGTGCGTTGCTGACTCTGCGGCCCCTCTTTCAGTATCCCTGAGCTCTCCGTAACAATAAATCAAAGAAGCAACTTTAGCTTCATTTAATCCAACTGACTTTGCAGCACTCCAAATATCATTTGAAGACTGCCCCAAATCCTTATAAAACCAATCATGCTTCCAATTTCCAAGCTTCCGTGCCTCATTCAAAGACGCAGCCAAAAACAACTTTGAAATCGAACCGGATTGACTTAGTTCCGGCCTCTCCGTTACCCATCGTTTAACCTGATCAGCTCCATTTAAAGTCCCGGAATACAAGCCCAAAATCTCGCCTCGCCCATTTGCAATTCCTGTCAATGCTGCAGATTTTTCACTTAATTTCTTAAGTTCAGCCACCGTAGCAATCTTTGTAGCTCCCAAAACGTTTCTATCAACCGTTAGCTCAAATGAATCTACCTTTGCCCTCCAATCATCTCCCAAATCACCACGCATCTCTGAAAAAGCCATCAAAGATGGTGAATCATAACCTTCTCGAGCCTGTAAATTGGATCTCACTCTTCCCTTCACCTCATCATAAGTAAAAGGCATTGGCTCCTCATCAATCGACTCTAAAATCTCATCATATTTTTTCTTATCTATTACCCCCTCACTAAACATCACCCGAGCCGCATATTTTGCCCTATCGCAAATTTCACCCCATCTGTCTTCACGCTCTTTTCGCTCCTGCCTAACTTGTATTGGTTCCCAAGGATACTTAATCATGGCAACTGCAAGCAATTGACGAGCCTCAGTCCACTCAGCCCCGCCAAAATATTCATGTCTGAAAGTTTCTACTCCATTCGCCTTAGGTGCAATCTGAACATGTTGTAAATAAAGCGTCGCCAACTTTTCGGAAGAATTCCAAAACGCCAAACTCGGCCCGCACCAAAGCGCACTTGAAGCCTTCTTTTTAAGTCCGCGCATATCATACGAATACATAATGTCACAGGTCTGGTCCGCCACGGTTGAAGCTCCTCCTCCATCATAACCAAGCACATTCCAAAAAGTCGCTCTGGCAACACTTTCCGGACTAACTCCCAAATAAGGACTCATAGCCAACCAATCATCCATTCCCCTATCTTCCAAAACCGCTAAAGCCTTGTACATCAAATACAAATCCCCATCCCGTTTGAACCTCAAAGGGTCAATAGGCACTGCATTATCCAAACCCAAATGTTCTCTTGGAGTCCCAACTTCCGCTCCATACGCAAAACCAACAGTTGGATACAAAAAATCTCTACACGAATCCGAAACCTCATCATGCTTTGAGGGATCACAATCTGGATCCGGCACTTGAATCGCTATAGCAGTTCTATTATTTGAAACCTCCCGAACACTCCCATTCACCCCACACCCCGTACAAACGGACATTCCTGTTGCAAAAGTCGCAAAAAGCCCAATATCTTTAAAAATCCGGGTAAAACGAGTCAAAACACTACTTCTTGCACTATCAATGGAACTTGTTTCTATTGTGACATCACACTCCAATGCGGTTTCCATTGTATCTTGTTTTTCAAAATCATCGAAAGGATTTGACATAAATATTAATTTAATAATCCAGTCCTAAACCTACTCAAATATTCATTTAAAACCGGCTCATAATACCTACAAAAATAATCACCAACTTGCTCTACATCTTTCATTCTATCCGGCTCATATGTCAAATCATCTGAATGGGAAGGATTCATGCGATCATAAAACCTAATTCTAAGTAAATGGCGATCATCTCTTCCTAAACAAACACCTAAATATAAAATTTCTCCATCCGTCAACTGATCTGCCCTATTTATCATCAAATAAAACTGAACGGAACCATCATTTCTAACAAAAGAATCTTTGGTGACCCACTGATTTGCATCAATATATTGACCTCTTGGCATTACATCATACAAGCTAAAAAATTCATCCACAAACCTCTGAATTGATTCAGGATACAAAGACTCTCCTTCTGAAGATTCTGGCAAGCTCATGAAGAAAACTTTAAGAGCGCTCATTCTAGACTAATTCAGCGTATTTGTCAAGCTTTTGTGACTATAAATATCCCAGTTTTCACAACCTGGTGAAAATAATATTATTGGCTCAATTATAAGGTGGCGTGAGATTTTACAGGTAATGAATTGGTCACGTGACCAATTTTACCCTGTAGACCGCTTGATTTTTCTCGGTTTCCTGTTTTGATCTGTCAAGTCAGCAATATTGGAATTTTTTTAGTTAGTAAGCTTTCATTGCCTGAGCCACATCAGTTGCACACCCCGCTCTAATACGGCCATTATGCAAATGACATTCAATCCCTTGTCCACTTAAATCCGGAAATTCCAGCTTTGCTGATGAACTTCCAAAATGCATCTCATAATTGGGTCGAAACCAGTCCGACTCATCAATACCATACCCATCAAAATGGTATTTGGCATTAGTCCCATCAGGCAAAACAAAAACCACTTCATCTTTATACTCCGGCCTTTCAGCAGCCATAAACCTGGGCATTCTACCTCCTTGGAAACAAGAAAGGTCAATTCGCTTAGAAAAACCCGCCAAAACATCTCCGTCTACTTCCTGAATCAATGCAAGAGCATCCCCCTTTCTCTCTTTTAACACATCCTGTCCGGAAACAAGTCTATAATTGCCTCGAACGCCATTCCCACAAATTCTCCTCTCAATTGGTGACAAATTATCCTCAAACGTATTTCCTGACTCAGGAGAAAGTTCAGAAAGCATAACACCCCCACCCGCAACTAACCCCATTGCTCCAAACGCACCCACACCCACAATTGCCAATGATCCCAAATCTTCTATTGGCATTCCTCCATGCAAATTAGCCTTCAAAGACCGAATCACCTCCTCCGCCTTCAGCCGAATCACTTCTCTAAGTTCACTCAAAGCAGCCTCCAACCTTTCATCAAGTGAAGGTCCTTCAGTTCTCCTATAAGGTGAGGGTGCATATTTCCCTTCTCTAAAGGAATCACACCGTTTTTTTGCCCTTCTATCCTGATCATATTGAGCACGCAAATATGGGTCTTTCAAAATTTTATAAAAATTCCATGCCAAATTAAATTTTTCTTCGTTTCCATTTGGTCTATCCGTATGATAAAGCTTTGCAGCTTTTCTCCATGCTTTTTCAATCTCATCAAGTCCTGCATCTTCAGAAATTCCTAGCATTCTGTAAGCATCCCCACGAAAATTCCCTTCGGCATCATAAGCCAAGTCTTGATAAGTACCCCGTTCCCGCCCAAATGTTTCTTTTGCCATGAAATATTTATGAATCTATCTATCAAATAACATCCTACGTCATTTTTGTCAACCATCAAAAAATTTCCCTTGCATCCCTATTCACCCCTCGCTATAATTAGCACTGCACCTTTGAGAGTGCTAAATCTAACCTAATAAACATGGGAAAAATCATAGGAATCGACCTCGGAACTACAAACACATGTTTTGCTGTAATGGAAGGCGGTGAGCCAACCGTAATTTCAAATTCGGAAGGCCACAGAACCACCCCATCCATCGTCGCAGTAAAAGATGGTGAACGTCTTGTGGGGGTCGCGGCAAAACGCCAGGCCACAATGAACAAGGACAATACCATTTTTTCTTCAAAACGCTTCATTGGCCGCCAATTTTCCGAATCTCAAGAGGACATCAAACGCATGCCCTTCAAATGTGTAAAAGGCAAATCCGGCGAAGTTGAAATTATTTTGGAAGGAAAAGAGAGAAGACCCGCTGAAATCTCGGCCATGGTCCTACAAAAAGTAAAAGCTGACGCGGAAAAATACCTTGGTGAAGAAGTAAAAGAAGCCGTAATCACCGTTCCGGCTTACTTTAACGACTCGCAACGTCAAGCCACAAAAGACGCAGGTGAAATTGCCGGACTTGTGGTAAAACGCATTATTAATGAACCAACAGCAGCCGCCCTTGCTTATGGCGTGGACAAACAAGGCGGAGACAAAAAAATTGCGGTTTTTGATCTTGGAGGCGGAACTTTTGACATTTCAATTTTGGAACTGGGTGAAGGCGTTTTCCAAGTTCTTTCAACAAACGGAAACACACAACTTGGTGGAGACGACTTTGACATGCAAATAATGGACTGGCTTGTAGCGGAATTCAAAAAAACAGAAGGAATTGACCTGAATGAAGATAAAGTTGCCCTTCAACGTCTCAAAGAAGCCGCTGAAAAAGCCAAGATTGAACTTTCTTCCCAGCATGAAACGGAAATCAACCTTCCCTTCATAACCGCGGACAAAAACGGACCAAAACATTTGGTAATAAAACTTTCCCGCGCAAAACTGGAAGACCTCTCCGCAGACTTAATTGAAAAAACAGTCAAACCCTGCAAACAAGCCATCGACGACGCAAAAGTTTACATGAGTGACATTGACGAAGTCGTTTTGGTTGGCGGAATGACCCGCATGCCGGCTGTTCAAACCAAAGTTAAGGAAATATTTGGCAAGGAACCTCACCGTGGAATCAACCCGGATGAAGTGGTTGCTCTTGGCGCCGCCCTTCAAGCAGGAGTTCTCCAAGGCGATGTCAAAGACATTCTCCTTTTGGACGTAACCCCACTCACTCTAGGAATCGAGACACTCGGCGGAGTTATGACACCTTTGATCGACCGAAACACCACAATTCCAACCTCAAAATCACAAGTTTTCTCAACCGCAGCGGACAGCCAACCCTCGGTTGACGTAAAAGTCTTCCAAGGCGAACGCCCAATGGCAATGGACAACAAACTTCTTGGAAATTTCCAACTTGACGGAATCCCACCCGCACCTCGCGGCGTGCCTCAAATTGAAGTCACCTTTGACATTGACGCAAACGGAATCCTCAACGTAAAAGCCAAAGACAAAGGCACCGGCAAAGAACAACACATAACAATCACCGGTTCTGGCGGACTTTCGGACGAAGAAGTTGAAAAGCTGCGCAAAGAAGCCGAACTTCACGCGGAGGAAGACAAGAAAAAGAAAGAAAGCGTTGAAATTCGTATTCAAGCAGAAAGCCTGGTCACCCAAACGGAAAGAACCCTCAAAGACGCCGGGGACCGCGTAACTCCGGAAGTAAAAGCCCCGGTTGAAGAAAAACTAAAAGCCCTAAAAGAACTTCTTGAAAACAAAGAAGCGGACCTGGATGAAGTCAAACAAAAAACTGAAGAGCTCTCCCAGGAAATTCAAAAAGTCGGAGCCGCAATGTATCAGCAGCCCGACGCAACCACAGACGCACCGGCAAAAGAAGAAGACCCGGACGTTCGCGTTTACGAAAAGGACAAAAAAGACGAAGACCAAGGCGAAACAATTGAAGGCGAAGAAGCCAAAGACTAATAAAACGGTTTAACGGTCAAGGGCCCTCATCCTGGCGTGGAGGTGAGGGTCCTTTTTTTTGCAATTTGCCTTACTTCCCCTTTATCAGGTATCATCCGGATCGCATTATTCGCATACAAAAACCATGATTGACCCCAAATTCATAATCCAAAACCCTGACGCCGTCAAAGAAGCTGCTCGCAAAAAACGTATCAGCTTTGACGTAGACCTTTTTATTCAGCTGGACGAAAAACGCCGCACCCTCCAAACCCAAGTTGATGAAATTCGCGCAGAAAAAAACGCAGCCAATGAAAAAATCTCAAACCTCCAAGGCGACAAAAAACAACAAGCAATCTCAAAAATGAAAGAAAAAAGTGATGAAGAGAAACAAGCCACGGAAGAGCTGCGCCAAACGGAAACCGAATGGAAAAACTTACTACTCACCGCACCCGGCCAAATTTCACCAGACGTCCCGGAGGGCAAAGACGACACGGAAAACGTTGAACTTTACAAAGTCGGCGAGCTCCCAAATTTCAAATTTGAACCCAAAAGTCACGAAGAACTCGGCAAAGACCTAGACATAATAGACATAGAGCGCGGAGTAAAAATTGCAGGCAGCCGCAACTACTTCCTCAAAGGTGACGGCGCCCTCCTGGAACTAGCCGTTCTAAACTTCACACTCCACAAACTGGCCGCGAAGGGCTTCACCGCTTTCATACCACCTCTCCTCGTTAATGAGGACGCAATGGTCGGCACCAGCTACTTTCCCGGCGGAGAAGAACAGGCTTACGCTGTAGGTGTCATGCGCCCCGGTGAACAGCACCTTGAAAGTGACGAGAAATTCCTAATTGGAACCTCTGAAGTCTCCGTGACCTCATACCACAGCGGCGAAATCCTTGAAGAAAAAGACCTTCCCCTCCTTTACGCAGGTATCAGCGCTTGCTTCCGTCGTGAAGCCGGCACCTACGGCAAAGACACATCCGGTCTCTACCGCGTCCACCAATTCCAAAAAGTCGAACAAGTCATTCTCTGCAAAAACGACCTCGAAGAAAGCACCAAAATGCACCAAATGATCCTAAAAAACGCTGAAGAAGTCCTACAAGACCTGCACCTCCCATACCGCGTGGTTGCTGTCTGCTCCGGTGACATGGGCCAAGGTCAATACTACAAAAACGACATTGAATCATGGATGCCTTCCCGCAAAAACTACGGTGAAACCCACTCTTGCTCAACTTTTTTGGACTTCCAATCTCGTCGTCTTAACATGCGCTACAAAGACAAAAATGGCAAAACTCAATTTGTCCACACTTTGAACAACACTTGTATTGCCTCTCCGCGTGTACTTATTGCACTTCTTGAAGTTCACCAAAACCAAGACGGAACAATTACAATCCCGGAAGTGCTAAGACCTTACATGGGCGGCAAAGAAAAACTAAGCAAAGGCCCTTCTTAAAAAAAGCTGAGGCAATGAAAAACATATGAATTTTCTTTGCAAGACAAGGAAGGGCGATGAAAGGGCATCAAATTAGATACGTTGAAGAGCCATGACGAAGTCTTGCAAGAAAAGACGAAGTTTTTCTTGTTGAATGCTTTTTACAGAAGGGCAAAAAAAATCCCGGAAGCTCGTCAGCTAAGCCGGGAAAATTTATTTTAATCATGATTATTTTTTTGGCGTTAATGTAGCGTGAGTAATTCTATAACTTTGTGTGAGAACCCCTTCACTAACAGCAGCTCCAACTTTTTTTTGAACTTCACCACTTACTTCATGAACAGGTTTTTCTAAAACCTCTACTGTATCTTCCCGTCCAAGGTAAGGAGCTACTTCCCTATCATGATCTTCAAGATGTTCTGTCATATTTAATAAATAATTAATAAATTAAATTACCACCTAGTATAGCGTCCCTTCAATAATGCTGATCTCTCCTCTCTAAATCTATCGACCTCTGATGATCCTGGAGCCACAGAGCTTGTATCAACCCGACCGGCACCATTGTCTACTCTTTCCACTCTTGCACTATGAGCATTGACCCTGGCTTCATCAGCCTCACAAACTTGCGGATAATAAGTTGTCTCCTCGGTTGTCGGATCGTCGTAGAAATCATCTAAAGTATTTCTTGTTTTTAACATGTTATAATTGGTTAATGAATCTAAAAAAACCTCGCTTTTGAGCCAGGCTTTCTTTTTTGCGATTTTCGACCTACATCACATCAGAAAGCCCCGCGACAAAATCACGAGTAGAATAATGCTAATTAGCAGAATTTGCGAAGAACCAGCCATCATTGGCGCTGCAAGCACCTGAACCTGATTGTAACTAGCTTTTTGCATAATTCTCCTAAAGAACGAAACGATCTTATTCGCCTCTGTAAAGAAAGTCAATATTATAAAAACCCAATTTCTTGACGACCATAGAAAACACAATTAAAATCACCCCTCTTAACCACAAAATATGAAATCCGAAAGTGACATGGAAATGCGAACTTTCAGTGGCTTACCCCTCGACCCAAACGCCAAAAAAGAAACTGACAAAAAAGACACTGAGGCCATTGCGATTTTAACTGGAATAGTTGTACTCGGAACAGCATTAGCACTCAATTTAAAAAACTGTGATACTGACAACAGCACTTCCGCACTCCAAAGAAATCCGGACGCAGAGCTCTTCACACCAAAATAAATTTGTTTGACTTTTTTTGATGCGGGAGTATAATCACGCGCGATTAGCTCTCGGGTTTAGACTGTGTTGAGAGGAGAGAGCATGGCACACACGAGCAAAAGCGAGTGTGGCCGAGGCCCCTACAAAAGGCCGAGGCTAACGCGCCGAAGGCGCAACAATGCCGAATTGCTTTCCATCCTTTAACACGTTCATACCCTATGCCCACAAAAACAGGCACAAAGCAGGGTCGACCAACTGAACCTATCAAAAGAGAGTTTTTTGTCGACACCTCAAATCAAGTAGACCTTCCGGACCTAATTGAAGTCCAAACCAATTCCTATAAATGGTTTTTAGACGAAGGCATCCGAGAACTTCTCCAAGAAATTTCTCCAATCACGGATTTCTCCGGCAAAAAATTGGAACTTCATTTTTTGGAACACTCGCTTGGTGAAATTAAATATTCGCCAAAAGAATGTAAAACCAAAAACCTGACTTTTGAAGCTCCTCTCAAAGTTCACGTACAGCTTATTAATAAAGAAAGCGGTGAAATTAAAGAGCAGGATGTTTTCCTTGGTCCAATTCCTTTAATGACACCAACCGGTTCTTTCATTGTAAATGGCATTGAACGTGTTGTCGTTTCACAAATCGTAAGATCGCCAGGTGTTTTCTTTTCAACAAATCCTACCGCACCGGGAATGTGTAATGCAAAAATTATCCCAAAACGCGGTGCATGGCTTGAAATTGAAACTGACAAAAAAGGAGTTATAACAGTGAAAATAGACAGAAAACGAAAAATTCCAGTAACTTCCCTACTCCGCGTATTCGGCTTCGACACAGACAAAAAAATCATGGATCTATTCCAAGATGACATCCAAGACCCAATAAAAGACTACATATTATTTACACTGGAAAAAGATAGCGCAAAAACTATCGACGAAGCTTACAAATCAATTTACAAAAAGATCAGACCGGGAGACCTTGCAACACCGGAAAACGCCAAGGCGCTTATCCACTCAATGTTCTTCGACTACAGAAAATATGACATGGGACCGGTAGCTCGCTACAAAATCAACCGTAGATTCAACTTAAACATCAAGAACGAACGCAAAAACCACACCTTCCAAGTTGATGATTTTGTACTCATTCTTAAGCACCTCATTCGCCTCAACAATGGCGACGCAATGCCGGATGACATTGACCATCTTTCAAACCGCCGCATCCGCGCAGTTGGAGAACTTGTTCAAAACAAATTCCGCATGGGTCTTCTACGTACTGATCGTATTGCAAAAGACCGCATGACAGTTCTTGAACTGGACACAGTGACCCCAACTCAACTTATCAACTCAAGACCAATTACAGCCGCACTACGTGAATTCTTCGCTTCGTCGCAGCTTTCACAATTCATGGACCAAACCAACCCGCTTGCGGAACTTGCGCATAAGCGCCGTCTCTCCGCAATGGGACCTGGAGGTCTTTCACGTGAACGTGCCTCTTTTGAAGTTCGTGACGTGCATGCTTCTCACTACGGCCGCATTTGTCCAATTGCTACACCGGAAGGACCAAACATTGGTCTTGTTGTACATTTAGCTTCACATGCAAAAGTCAACAAGTACGGTTTCATTGAAACCCCATTCCGTGAACTTCACAACAAAGTAAAAAATGATGGTTTAGCATCTGTCGGCCACAAAGCCGGTGAAGACATCCACGAAAGCGGATCAAGAAAAATCATTATTAAAAAAGGTGAAGTTATTGACGAAAAAACCGCAAAAGAAATCAAAAAAGTCAAAGAGCTCACAGAAGTTCCGGTCTACGCTTTCCTTGGTAAAAAAGTTGAATATTTTGATGCAGAAGACGAAGAAAATTTCGTATTCGCTCAAGGTAATTCAGTAATCAACAAGAAAAACGACGAACTTATTGAGGACTCAGTTGCAGCCCGCTTCAACAATGAACCGGTCAGTGCGCAAAACATAGACTTAACACACGTTGACGTCTCTCCTCAGCAAATTATCTCACTTACAACCTCGCTCATCCCGTTCTTGGAACACGACGACAACACTCGTGCATCCATGGGATCAAACATGCAACGCCAGGCCGTACCTCTACTCCTACCGGAAGCTCCAATTGTTGGAACCGGCATGGAAGCGGTTGCCGGGCAGCACTCAGGTCAAGTCGTAATAGCAGAAGAAAACGGAACCGTAGCCTTTGTAGACGGTTCACACATTGACGTAATTTACGACTCAGGTCGCAAAGAAACATACGACCTCAACATTTACAAAAGAACAAACCAAGGAACCTGTTTCCACCAACGGCCACTCTGTGAAAGTGGACAAAAAATAAAGAAAGGGGACATCCTAGCCGACGGAGCATCTACAGAAAAAGGAGATCTTGGTCTTGGCCAAAACCTTCTTGTGGCATACATGACTTGGCAAGGTTACAACTTTGAAGATGCCGTAATTATTTCTTCAAAGCTTGTTAAAACAGACCGTTTCAGCTCAATTCACATTGAAGACTTTACAATTGACGTCCGCGACACCAAACTCGGACCGGAAATCGTAACTCGTGACATTCCAAACGTCGGTGAGGCTCGCCTCAAAGACCTGGATGAAATGGGAATAGTAAGAATAGGTGCCTCCGTCCGTGAAGGCGACATTCTTGTTGGTAAAATCACACCAAAAGGTGAAACGGAACTTACTGCAGAAGAACGCCTACTCCGAGCAATTTTCGGTGACAAAGCACGTGACGTTAAAGATACCTCACTTCGCCTACCGGGTGGAGAAGGTGGAAAAGTTGTTAACGTACAAATTTTCAGTCGCGAAGCCGGAGACGAACTTCCAAACGGAGTCATCAAACAAATCCGCGTTTCAGTCGCACAAACAAGAAGAATCTCAGTTGGTGACAAAGTAGCGGGACGCCACGGTAACAAAGGTGTGGTTTCAATTATTGTGCCTGAAGAGGACATGCCATACTTGCCAGACGGCCGCTCAATAGACATCATTTTAAATCCACTCGGTGTGTCCAGTCGTATGAACATTGGACAGATTTTGGAAACTCACGTTGGATGGGCCGCTAAGGAACTTGGCATGTATGTTGCCACTCCGGCTCTAAACGGAATCACAAATGATCAAGTTAATCAACTTCTTGAGAAAGCTGGACTACCAACTGAAGGTAAAATTCAGCTTTTTGACGGAAAGACTGGCGAACCATTCGACCACAAAACAACAGTGGGAATCACTTATATTCTGAAACTGCTTCACTTGGTTGAAGACAAGATTCATGCTCGCAGCGTTGGTCCATACTCACTTGTGACTCAACAACCTCTGGGAGGTAAAGCTCAACATGGAGGACAGCGTTTCGGAGAAATGGAGGTGTGGGCTTTGGAAGCATACGGTGCTGCTCATTCGCTCCAGGAAATGCTTACAATCAAATCCGACGACGTTTACGGTCGCGCAAAAGCCTACGAATCAATCATCAAAGGCGAATCCATCCGCAAACCGCGAACTCCGGAATCCTTCAACGTGCTTGTCAAAGAGCTTCAATCTCTATGTCTTAATGTAGACCTTCTTCAAATCACGGATGAAGAGGTGGATGAAGAAGAAGAATACGTGGAACAAGAAGAGGATGACGTTGTTGTTGAATCTTCTCACGCCGTTACCGAAGACGGTGAAGAAGTAGAAGCGGGAATTGAGCTCATTGCACACCCGGACGAAGATGCAAATGAAGATGAAGATGCAGAATTTAAAGAAGTTGACTTTCCGGATGATTTTGAAGAAGACCTCAACTTAGAGGAAGAAAAATAACTCTTTAATATGACTCTTGAACTCGTTAAATGGTTCCTGGTATTCGCACTTGCACTCTTTGTGCTCATTAAATCAGCGGATTTCTTCACGGAATATTCTGAGAAATTAGGGAAAATACTCAACGTACCTCAATTTATAATTGGGGTAACAATAATTGCTCTTGGAACTTCCCTGCCGGAACTCATGACATCAATAATTGCAACTCTACGAGATGAAACTGCAATAGTCTCTGCTAATGTGGTTGGTTCAAATATTGCAAACATACTTCTTATAGGAGGATTCTCATCAATCTTAGCCGGAACAATTGCAGTGGAAAAATCACTGATAAAAATCGATTTACCTTTGCTGATTGGAGTAACTGCAATTCTTATTACAACCCTCTGGGACGGACAATTCACCTTTTTAGAGGGAATAATTATGCTGCTAACCTATGGCATTTACGTTATCTACAATTATAACGAACACAATTCAACAAAAGAAAAATTTTCTGAAATGGCTAAACACACCATGGAAAAAAAGGAAAAACCATCTCCTAAAATTTTCTTGGTAATAGTGCTTAGTTGTGTGGGTATTTTTCTGGGTGCGGACTACACAGTGAAAGCCGTAACTGAAATTTCTTCAATTTTAAACATAGCAAGTGCTGCAATCGCCGTTTCCACAATAGCTATTGGGACTTCCCTTCCGGAACTTTTCGTTTCATACAAAGCCATTAAAAAGAAAAATTTCGAGCTCGTTGTTGGAAACATTATTGGTTCAAACATTTTCAATGCAACAATCGTGATGGCAATTCCTTCGTTTATTAGTCCGCTTTACGTTCAGAGTTCTATCATTAACATTGCAGTGCCATTTTTGATCATTGCAACAATTCTCTTTGCCTTTTCAGGCATCGAACGCAAAATTTTCTCCTTTGAAGGCGCTCTTTATGGGCTCATTTACCTAATCTTCATTGGACAACTATATAACTTCATTTAACCTCTTTATTAAGCTTTATGCCTAACTCAAGCAAAACACCGCCTAAACTGTTTGATGCAATTGCCATCGCAGTCGCCTCCCCCGACCAGATCCTTTCATGGTCATACGGTGAAGTCAAAAAACCTGAAACCATCAACTACCGCACTCAAAAACCGGAGCGTGATGGACTTTTCTGCGAACGCATTTTTGGTCCAACAAAAAACTGGGAATGTGCCTGTGGAAAATACAAAAGAATTCGTTACAAAGGAGTCATTTGTGAACGTTGTGGTGTCGAAGTTACACGCAGCATTGTAAGGCGAACTAGAATGGGACACATCAGCCTGGCGGTACCGGTGAGTCACATTTGGTTTTTAAGATCAACACCTTCTCGTATTGGATTGCTCTTAAATCTTCCTGTAAAAACGCTTGAGCAGGTTGTTTACTTTGCAGCATACATAATCACAGAAATCGACGAAGAAGCTAAAGAAAAAGCATTGGGTCAACTGGACGATGAATTTACGCAGTACAAATCAGAAATTATCCGCGAATATGAAATGCGTAAAAAAGCCGGTGCAGAAGATGCAAAACACGTAGAAAGAGAACAAGCCATGAAAGTTGAAGAACTCGTTCTGCAACACGAACAAGCAAAAGAAGACCTAAAAACTTTGGAACGCGGAAAAGTTCTTTCTGAAATCGACTACCGTGATATGTCCATGAAATTTGGTCACGTCTTTAAAGCCGGAACAGGTGCGGAATCACTCAGAAAAATCATTGAAAACATGGATCTGGATAAGGAAATTGAGGAATTGGAAGCAGATCTTGAAAAAGCCAAAGGTCAAAAACGAACAAAACTGGTGAAACGAATCAAACTAATTGGTTCTCTCACAAAATCAGACATCAAACCGGAATGGATGATTTTGGAAACAATCCCTGTAATTCCACCGGATCTCCGTCCAATGGTACAACTAGACGGAGGTCGATTCGCAGCATCAGACTTAAACGACCTCTACAGACGAGTTATCAACCGTAACAATCGACTAAAGAGACTTATCATGATTGGTGCTCCGGAAGTTATTTGTAGAAATGAAAAACGTATGCTTCAGGAAGCGGTTGACACTCTTCTAAACAATTCTGCCCGACAAGGAAAAACCGTGTTCAACTCAGGAGACAAACGAAAACTTCGTTCACTATCAGACATGCTCAAAGGTAAGCAGGGACGCTTCCGTCAAAACCTTCTTGGTAAACGTGTAGACTACTCAGGTCGTAGCGTTATTGTGGTAGGTCCAAACCTTAAGCTAAATCAATGTGGACTTCCAAAAACTATGGCTTTGGAACTTTTCAAACCATTCGTAATTGGAAAACTTATTACTGACGGTTACGCGCACAACATCAAAAACGCGGAACGAATGATTATTCACAATGAAAAAGTCATTTGGGATATTTTGGAAGAAATTACAAGAGAACGTCACGTGCTTTTGAATCGTGCTCCAACACTTCACAGGCTTGGTATCCAAGCTTTCCAACCGGTTCTTATTGAAGGTAAGGCCATTCAAATTCACCCACTCGTTTGTAGTGCATTCAACGCCGACTTCGACGGTGACCAAATGGCCGTTCATATTCCTCTTTCAGGAACTGCTCAACGTGAAGCTCACGAACTCATGGCTTCAAACCGCAATCTCCTAAAACCTTCTGCTGGAGAACCTATTACCGTACCAACCCAGGATATGGTACTTGGTTGTTACTTTTTGACCCGTATCAACAAAGGTAAAAAGGGAGAAGGGAAAGCATTCGGATCAGCTGAAGAAGCAATTTTAGCTAATGAATACGGTGAAGTTCATCTCCAAGCACTTGTAAAAGTAAGAATGAATGGTGAATTCATTGAAACATCAATCGGTCGCGTAATTTTCAACCAAGTTGTTCCTGAAGAAATTGGCTACCAAAACAAGCAATTTACAAAAAAAGATCTTTCCGAACTTGTTGCGAACTGTTTTGAAAAATGCGGTTCAGACGTAGCCTCAAAAGTTTGTGACGACCTTAAAGAAATGGGCTTCAAATACGCTACAAAGTCAGGAATTTCAATCTCTGCATCAGACATGGAAATCCCAGACAGCAAAGAAAAAGCGGTTAATGAAGCGCAAGAAACTGTAAATAAAGTCTTAGAACTTTACCAAAAAGGTTTCGTTTCAGAAGAAGAGCGCTACCGACAAGCCATCAAAATTTGGTCACAAACCAAGTCTGATGTAACGAGCGCCATGGTTGAAAACTTCCGACCGGAAAACGACATTTTCTACCAAATTGACTCAGGCGCTCGTGGTAACTGGGGACAAATTACTCAGATGTGTGGAATGAAAGGACTGGTTGCAAATCCAGCTGGTCGCACCATTGAACTGCCAATCAAATCCAACCTGAAAGAAGGATTCTCAATTCTTGAATACTTTATTGCCACTCATGGAGGACGTAAAGGTAAATCCGACACGGCTCTTAAAACCGCTGAAGCCGGTTACCTCACTCGCCGTCTTGTGGATGCAGTTCAAGACATTATCATTAAAGAAGAAGACTGTGGTAGTAAGCAAAATCACATCATCACACGTAAAGAATCAGATGAAATCGGTGAAGCATTTGAAAACCGTATTTTCGGCCGCACAATAGGTGAAGATATTTTTGATAAAAAAGGCAAAAAGATTCTCAAAAAAGGTGACGAAGTGGACAAAGCAGCGCTTAAAATAATCAAGGAAAATGATATTAACGAAATGCATGTTCGTTCGGTAATGACATGTCTCACTCTAAGTGGAGTTTGCCAACAATGTTACGGACGTGACCTTGGAACCATGAAAAGTGTGGATCTTGGTACGGCTGTGGGAATTATTGCCGCACAATCCATTGGTGAGCCGGGAACTCAGCTTACTATGCGTACCTTCCACATGGGAGGTGTGGCCGAAGGTGAAGATATTACCCAAGGTCTGACTCGTGTTGAGGAACTCTTGGAGGCAAGAACTCCAAAAAAACCTGCTGCTCTTGCTGAGATTGACGGAAAAGTGAAAATCTCAAGAAAAGGAAATCATACAATCATAAATCTAAACCCATCCGAACTGGAAGAATTCACTTATGAAGTCAAAGAAGGTATGGACGTCCTTGTCAAAAAAGGCGACGTTATATCAGAAAAAGATGTTCTTGCAGAGCAAGGTTCCAAAAAAATACGTGCAAAAATGGACGGAATTGTTGTCAAATCTGGAAAGAAAGAAATCGTTGTCCAAGAAGCCGGCGAGCAACATGAATATAAAGTGGATCCTGGTAAAAGCATACTTGTCAAAAACGGCGACACAGTCAAAAAAGGAACCCCACTTACTTCAGGTCACCTCAATCTCCGCCGCCTTATGGAACTGACCGACTTCTATACAACTCAAAAGTACATTATGTCGGAGGTACAGCGAATTTACGCATCACAAGGTCAAACCATTAATGATAAACACATTGAAATCATTACAAGACAAATGTTCTCCAAAGTACGAGTAGTTGAACCAGGCGACTCAACATTCTTACCAGGTGAAATCGTTTCATATCAAACTGTAATTGAAGAAAACGAAACCTACGAAAAAGGCAAAAAGATTGAATATGAACGACTGCTCTTGGGTCTTACAAGAATCGCTCTTTACACCCGTTCTTGGCTATCCGCAGCATCCTTCCAAGAAACCATTCGCGTACTTGTTGAAGCTTCAACAACTCGAAGAATCGACAACCTTGAAGGTCTCAAAGAGAACGTTATTATTGGACGTCTCATCCCAGCCGGTGCCACTTTCAGAAAGAAAATGGCTGGTGAAGCAATTGACACAAGAGAAGACTAAAAAATGAAAATCGTTATTTCAATCCTCGATGGAGAGAAATAACGATTTTCTCACATTTCTCTTGCATTTACCGCTTGAATCCACTAAATTACCTCAGCACTCGCGAGCGCAAGCGAGTGAGGCCGAGCGCTTAACAGATGCGCGAGGCTTACACGACCGAAGGGAGTAACCCTATAATAATGCCAACAATAAATCAACTAATCCGAAAGCCTAGAAAAAAGGTTGAAAGGAAAAGCAAGTCACCAGCACTTCAAACTATCCACAATACTTTGAAGTCACGCTCAACTTCTCTTGCTTGTCCATTGAAACGTGGAGTTTGTATCAAAGTCACAACCATGACACCAAAGAAACCTAATTCCGCTCTTCGTAAATACGCACGTGTACGTTTGACCAACGGATTTGAAGTTAACGCCTACATTGGTGGAGAAGGACACAACCTTCAAGAACACTCTGTAGTTTTGATTCGCGGTGGAAGAGTAAAAGACCTTCCGGGTGTACGTTACCACGTTGTTCGTGGCACACTTGACACTCAAGGTGTTAATGAAAGGAATCAAGGTCGCTCTAAATACGGTACCAAAAAGCCTAAGAAATAAACATGAATGTAAAAATTACAACCTACATCCCCCCAAATTCAGATCAAACTAGCGAAAAGTTTGTGAATTACATAATGCTGGACGGTAAAAAGACTATTGCACGCAAGATTTTTGCCGACATGCTTTCTGAAATTGAGAAACGCGGGAACAAGAATCCAAAAGAAATCTTCTTCCGTGGAATTGAAAATGCAAAACCAAGCATGGAGGTTCGCCCAAAACGTGTTGGTGGTTCAATTTACCAAGTACCTTTTGAAGTTTCTCCAAAAAGACAACAAATGCTGGCTTTCCGCTGGATCCTTACAGCAGCCCGTGACAAAAAGAACGGACCAATGGCTCGTCGTCTAGCTCAGGAAATTCTTGAAGCGGCTGAAGGAACAGGTACAGCAGTAAAGAAAAAGGAAGACGTACACAGAATGGCAGCAGCTAATAGAGCATTTGCTCATTACTCGCGATACAAGTAAAATAGGAAAGAACATAATTTTCTTCGCGCCATGAAAAAACTACTCTTTCTCTTTCCGGTTGTTCTGCTCTTTGCAAGTTGCTCTGTATCCCGCCTTAGCGAAGTCGAATACAACAATCAAATAGTAACTGCCGTAAACGAAACCTCGGCGGTTATTGAAAAAACCGCAAATGCATATAATGAAAGTATTCCGGAAGTCGTAACAGAAAAAACCGTAATAGAAATAGCTCCATTAAGAACTGCATATAACGAGACAATTTCTTCCCTTTCAACCATAAGCACACTTTCTTCGCTCGAAAGCCGCAATGAAGAACAAACAAACACAGCACAGGAACTGTTAAGTCGCTACAGCGCCTCCGCATCAGAATACCTGAACGAATACAAAGCAATGCTGGAATACTACGAAGGCGGTGAATACAAAAATAACGTCACAATGGTAAGTGAAATAGATACAATCTTGCACGACGCATACACAACCTTCATTGACGCCAACAATAAGTTAGTTGAAACCCTAGGCAATTTTGTAATAACGGAATGACATACAAAGAACAATTTTTAGAAGTTTTTAGAAGCACGTTCAACATTGGTTACCACATTATGGGAGCAGTAACGCTCGCTGCTTTACTCTGGATATTAATTTCCTTTCTTACTCATAAAAAAACTTCAAAGAAAACACTAATAAACTTATTGATTTTTATATTGGGTACAATCTTGTCTCTAACACCATTTTTACTGGCTGACACCTTACTTTTCATTTCAACAAGAAGTTTTGATCTTAACTTATTACCGGTCCAAGAAGAACCAAAAAACATTTTCCAAGCCCTCGTCCAATTTACTTACCTTGGCTATATAATAACCGCTGGTTTTATATTTACAGGTTGGCTTCTAATTTTATCCTCCTTTTTTTCTAAGCTTAGATATGTTGCAATCGCAACCTTCGGTGTAACTCTAGTTTTTTTCATAATCCAAATAATAAGAGTAGCGGTAATAACTCATTAATCAACATTGACTTCCGCCCCCCCTTCCCTATAATACCAGCGCATTAAATTTAGCCCTGTTTTTTATCATGAACATCCCAAAAACCGACCTAGCGCATCTTAGGAACATTGGTATTGCCGCTCATATTGACGCCGGTAAAACCACTACAACAGAAAGAATCCTTTATTACACAGGGCGAAGCCACAAAATTGGAGAAGTTCATGAAGGTGAAGCAACAATGGACTGGATGGAACAAGAACGCGAACGTGGAATTACCATTACTTCAGCTGCAACAACTTGTTTTTGGAAAGATGTTCGAATCAACATTATCGACACTCCGGGGCACGTTGACTTTACCGTAGAAGTGGAACGTTCAATGCGTGTTTTGGATGGAGCAGTAGCCGTTTTTGATGGGTCACAGGGCGTTGAGCCTCAGTCAGAAACAGTATGGCGCCAAGCGGACAAATACAAAGTCCCTCGCATAGCGTTCATCAACAAAATGGACAAAATTGGTGCTGATTTCTACATGTCTCTTAAATCCATTCATGACCGCCTCTCAAAAGCAGGCTATGCAATCCAACTGCCAATCGGCGAGGAAAGCAGCTTTGAAGGAGTAATAGACATAGTCGAACAAAAAGCCTACAAATTTGGTGGAAAAATGGGAGAAGAGGTAATTGAAATGCCAATCCCGGAAGACATGAAAGGCGAAGTGGAAAAATACCGCGCAATCCTCACTGAAGCTGTTGCAGAAAACAATGAAGATTTAATTGATACATACCTTGAAACCGGCGAACTTAGCATTGAAGACTTGAAGAAAGGTATCCGAGCAGCAACCATAAAGAACATTTTCTACCCGGTTCTCTGTGGAACAGCTCTACAAAACAAAGGCGTACAACTTGTACTTGATGCCGTTCGTGACTACCTTCCTTCCCCACTTGATGTTGGAAACATAACCGGTTTCAACCCAGACAAAGAAGTGGAGGAGACCCGAAAACCGGATCCTTCAGATCCTTTCGCCGCTCTAGCATTTAAAGTTGCAACAGATCCGTTCGTAGGAAAACTTTGTTTCTTCAGGGTTTATTCAGGAAAACTTGATAGTGGATCTTATGTTTACAACACAATCAGTGGAGAAAAAGAACGAATCGGACGCTTGGTACAAATGCATTCAAACAGTCGTGAAGAAATTAAAAGCGTGGAAGCCGGAGACATTGCTGCAGCTATCGGACTTAAAAAAACTGGCACTGGAGACACTCTCTGTGATCCAGCTCATCCAATTGTTCTAGAAGCAATCGAATTCCCTGAACCAGTTATCCGAATCGCTATCGAACCAAAAACCAAAGCCGACCAAGAAAAAATGGGAGTCGCACTACAAAAACTTGCTGAAGAAGACCCAACTTTCGTCGTTTCATCTGACGAAGAAACCGGTCAAACAATTATTGCCGGAATGGGAGAACTTCACTTGGAAATCATTGTAGACCGCATGAAGCGTGAATTTAAGGTAGAAGCTAACGTTGGAGCGCCTCAAGTTGCATACCGTGAAACAATCAAAACTCAAGTTGAAATTGAAGAAAAATACGTCAAACAAACTGGTGGTCGTGGTCAATACGGTCACGTTCTTATGCGCCTTATTCCTCAAGAACCGGGGGCGGGATACGAATTTTCAAACGCAATTGTTGGAGGTAAAATTCCTCGTGAATACATCCCAGCGGTTGATAAAGGAATTCAAGACGCCATGAGTCGCGGAATTATCGCAGGATACCCAATGGTAGACATTAAAGCGGAACTATACGACGGTTCTTACCATGACGTAGACTCATCTGAAATGGCCTTCCGAACAGCAGCTTCAATTGCTTTCAAAGAAGGTGCCCGCAAAGCAACTCCTGTTTTGCTTGAGCCAATCATGAAAGTTGAAGTTGTTACTCCTGAAGATTACTTCGGAGATGTTATGGGAGACGTTTCAGCTCGAAGAGGTCAAATCACAGAAACATCAGACCGCGGAATGGCCAAAGTTATTGATTGTATAGTGCCGCTCTCTTCAATGTTCGGTTACGCAACTGACCTCAGATCCATGACTCAAGGACGTGCAAGCTACTCAATGGAATTCAGTCACTACTCTGAAGTACCTGCAAACATTGCTGAAAAAATCAAAGAAGAGCGAGGCGTGAAATAATGCTTTAAGTCTTCAAGATTCGCTTGCAAAGCGACTTATCATGTTCTACAATTCCCAAGCTAAAATTTTATTTATATCCTTCTATTTCTTAAAAATCTGATCTTATGGCAGATGCAAAATTTGATAGGTCAAAACCCCATCTCAACGTGGGTACTATCGGACACGTTGACCACGGTAAGACCACTCTAACCGCTGCAATTACAGCAGTTGCCGCAGCAAACTTCGCTGGGGGGCAAAACAAGGCTGTCTCTTTTGACAACATTGACAACGCTCCTGAAGAAAGAGAACGCGGTATCACTATCGCTACTTCTCACCAAGAGTACGAAACGGCAAAACGTCACTACGCTCACGTTGACTGTCCAGGTCACGCTGACTACGTAAAGAACATGATCACTGGAGCAGCTCAAATGGATGCTGCAATCCTTGTGGTTTCCGCAGCTGACGGACCAATGCCTCAAACTCGTGAACACATTCTACTTGCTCGCCAGGTAAACGTTCCTCAAATTGTTGTATTCCTCAACAAGATGGACATGGCGGACCCGGAAATCGCAGAACTTTCAGAAATGGAAATCCGCGAACTCCTCAACAAGTACGAATTCCCTGGAGACGATATTCCTATCATCAAGGGATCTGCTCTTAAAGCACTTGAAAATCCAAGTGGAGATGATGCTAAACCGGTTCTTGAACTTCTTGAAGCTCTCGATACATATATTAAAGATCCAGTTCGTGAACTCGACAAGCCTTTCTTAATGCCGGTTGAAGACGTCTTCTCAATCAAAGGACGTGGAACTGTTGCTACAGGTCGTATTGAACAAGGTGTTGTTAACGTAAACGACGAAATTGAAATCGTTGGAGTTAAACCAACGCAAAAGAAAATTGTTACCGGAGTTGAAATGTTCAAGAAAACTCTTGACCGTGGAGAAGCTGGAGACAACGTTGGAGTTCTCCTCCGTGGTATTGAACGTGAAGAAATCGAACGTGGACAAGTTCTTGCTAAACCAGGATCAATTACTCCACACACAAAGTTTGATTCCCAAGTATATGTTCTTTCAAAAGAAGAAGGAGGACGACACACACCTTTCTTCAAAGGTTACAAACCTCAATTCTACATCCGAACAACTGACGTAACCGGTAACATTGAACTCCCTGCTGGAGTAGAAATGGTTATGCCTGGTGACGACATCACAATGACTGTTACTCTCGGAGTGCCTATCGCCATTGACGAAGGAACTCGCTTCGCCATCCGTGAAGGAGGCCGAACAGTAGGTGCCGGAGTAGTTACAAAGATCTTAGAATAAGAAATTAGAAGATTAAAAAGCCCCTCTCCGGAGGGGCTTTTGGTTTGAAGAAAGCAGGGTTTTCATATAATAAGTAGTTAGCTGAAATAGCCACTAACCCAAAAACCTTTTTGAAAAAAATACTACTTACAATTCTAGGCGCATTGTTATTGATATCTTGCGCCAAAATAAACAACACCCCCTCTGCAGAAGTCGATTCAACCCCTAAAACTTCCGAATTTGATGACTTTACTTCACAAACAGTTTCAGATGCCGCATCTGATGCCGGCACATACAACAACAAAGAGTTTAATATCTCTTTTAAGTACCCTTCAAATTGGGAACTGGCTGACAGTCAAGTGGTACAGAAGTTAGACAGAGTCGACAATGAAGTATATAGCCAAGAAGAAAAATTTGAACACTCTGTAGTTTTAAAAACAGGAGACAAAGAAAGCATTTTTTTTGATTATGAATCTATGAGTTTTGACGAATATGAAAGTTATAAGCAGCCTGAAGGATCGGGAGATAGTGAAATAGGTGGATTCTCTATAGAAGAAATCACTATGGCAAATTACCCGGCTAAAAAATATACGGAATGGGGAGTGGAATTAGCCGGCATAAGTTACATAATAGAAAAAAACGGCAAATTCTTAATGTTCATTACTGAATCAGGGTTCAACGAAGAACAGAAAGTCGGAATAGAAGAAATATTAAACTCTCTTGAGTTTAAGTAGTTATTAATCACGCCACACACCTCCTCACCCCCCACAAAAACCCGTAACATTTTCCCCCCCAAATATGTTATAAAAGAGCAGT
>JAHIVE010000034.1 GCA_018816805.1 Patescibacteria group bacterium
ATCATCTTCAGCAACAACGTCTCCGGTTGCTTCAATGTCCACACCAATGTAGTCGTAAGTTCCGTCTGCAGGTGCGGTTGTATTGATGTCTCCACGTATCCATACGGTGTATGTTCCACCTGCAGGTACTGTTATATCAAGACCATCAAATGTTGATTTACCATTTGTTGCAACCGCTTCCGTACCGAGCAATGTTGTCCCGTCTTCAGCATAAGCATAAAGAGTTTGTACAAGTTCTCTAGCGTATGTAGTTGAACCTGTTGAACCATCATTTGCCCATGTTCCAGAATATGTAGCATCTTCAGCAAGTGTGAAATCTACAGTTGGGTCAAGACGAGTGATCTTGATGTCACTTGCATCTCCAGCTGAGAACACGAATCCTGCCAATAGAGCTTTTTGCGTTCCTTTTACAACAGTGGTAGATGCAGGCTCGTTAGCCATTGCAACACTAAGTGCAGAAGCTTGAGCTGTTTGTGCATAACCAGTAATTGCTGTCGCAGGAACTAGATCAGTGATGTATTCACCTGTTTGGGTATCCTTGATACCGGCGGTGGTGCTTACAGCAGACATAGAAACTGTAACAACAGATGGAGTGGTATCGAGAGTAGACTCGTTAGCAACATCCATTTGGAACTGAGCATTTACTGATGTACCAGTATCAAGATACCAGCTGTCAGTAAAGGTTACATTCTGTGAAGAATCGCTACCTGAAGCTGAAAGCTCAGATGGTCCCATCAATGTGGCACCTGAATCTGCGTTAACAAGTTTCAAGTCAGTGTAGTTCAATGTTGCATCGTCAGCGTCAACAAGACCTGAACCTGTAGCAGCAACAGTGAATGTCAATTGTCTAACTTCAACGTCGCGTCCAGCTGTGAAAGTAAGATCCAAGAAGTTCCTATCTTTTTGATTAGGAGCAAAATTGGAAGCTGAAGGACCGTTGAAGGCAATAGTAATTTGACCACCTTGCACGGTTGAGTTGTTAGACTCTGTACCGTCGGTAACGCTGTAGTCGTAACTAGTTCGAGTTACTGCAGCGCCGTAACCGTAAGTTCCACCTACTGCAAGTAAGTCAGTGTTTTCACCGAGGTAAACGATAATTGTGTCATTTGCATCGGCAGATGATGTCACTTCTGCGTAAACAGAGAAAGTTTTGTTGCTTCCCTTAGCAATTACAAACGGAGTATCAAGTACAAAAGTAACTAGATCATCCGAATTGATTGTGTCAGCAGTTGCCAAAACTACACCGTTTTGTACAAGTTGGAAGTTTTGTAGACCGCTAGCATTGATTGTTCCTTTTACGGTAAGAGCAATAGCTTCTAGTGACATGTTTTCATTTGCAGCAGCCAGTTTGAAGTTTGCAACTTCTGCTTCTTCTTCACCAATTGTTGGGTTAGCAACAGTTGCATTCTTAGTAACTGTAACTGTTCCAGCTGTTTGTCCTCCAATTGTGAATGTTGGTCCGACAAGCGGGAAGCTACCAGAAACTTCACCACCAGTTACAGACATAGAGTCTGAACTTTCTACTGAAATGTAGTGTTGGTTTGATGCTGTTGCTGAAGAAGCAAAGTCTGCTTTAATCCATACCCATTCAGTGTCACCTTCCGCTACATCAACATTTAATTGATTGAAAGTAGCTGTGTTGGTGTCTGAAGAGATAGAGTGACCAGAACCTACACGATTCTCACCTTGGTAGAAGTATAGATTGCTGATGTCACTTGGTGAACCTACTCCAGATCTCTTAACAGTAAGAGAGTCAAGAGTCATGTCAGCACCGTTAGCTGTAAGCTCAAGACCGAGCATTTGAACAGCTGATGCTGATTTAGGAACATTTCCTCCAGAAATGCTGAGAGTGTCGACAGATAGAGTTCCGTCTACCGGAACTACATCATCGTCGTCATCATCTCCAGGTACCGGAGGTGTTGGGTTTTGTGCGTTTACAGTCATTTTAGCAACCTCGCCACGAAGGACCGGGTTACCGGGACCGTATGTTCCGTCCGCATATCCACTAACAACACTGTTGTTGTAAGCTGTTTCTACGTAGTCGTAGTAGTAAGTCCCCTCGTCAACATCCGGGAAGTGAGGTCCGTTTGATGTATCAGTTGTGAGACCTGCTGCGCTTACAAGAATTTTAGCGGCATCTGCGCGATTGATGGTGTCGTTCGGACCATATTGTCCAGTTGAGTCACCTTCTGCGTCAGTGTAACCACCAACAATTCCGTGTTTGTGTGCAGTGTTAATATAAACGGCTGACCAATCACTTGATTCTACGTCAGTGAAGCCGGCATCGTACTCGTAATCGAGTTCGTCTTCACCAAGAAACGCAAGAACCGCGATTTTGGCCAGTTGAGCTCTAGTGAGCTCGTCATTTGGACCGAAATTTCCGTCTTCGTATCCACTGACTACACCTTGATCAACCAATTCATAGATTTGGTCGTATGCAAAGTGCTCAGCAGGAACGTCCGAGAATGTGGTAACTGCAGAAGCAATACCTACAAAACTAGCAAAGCTTGAAAGCAAAGCTAGAAGTGTAAACCCGGCAATAGACTTTCGGAATTTTCGGTAAACGAATGAGAAAGTCATAATATCAAATTCGTTATAAAAATAAAAAATTCATGAATAAGCATTCCAAAAAGCTTACCTACTGCTTCGACCGAAAATAAAGCAGTAGAATCATATAATAAAATAGAGAAAGAACACTATTTCTGAATCAAGAAATTTGTGTGTCTTTTTTTGCGCCCATTATTTTTCCTATCTAATGTGCGCCCGAGATTTCAATGAACGGAGAGGTAAGAATCCGTAAGTAAATTAGTGTTTCTCTTGTTTGTGTCTATTTATCAGGGCTCGTGTCTTTTAACGTCTACTGTGGACAATCTGTTTCAATTTCCTTGTTGACAAGAGTAGACATAGTTTCATGGTAGTCCCAAGGGGAATCGAACCCCTGTTTTCGGAATGAGAATCCGATGTCCTAACCCCTAGACGATGGGACCAAAGGCTCAAAAAAAATAAGTCCTAGACAGGTTATTGAATCTTGTCTACACTTGCAAGATTCTTTTTTACAAACTTGACATAAACTTGACATGAATTTTTTTAGAAAATCAGCGGTTTTGACTAGTCGGGGTGTATTTTTTTTGACTAGTCAAAATGTGTTTTTGTTCTTACTGTTGCGGCGTTTTGGGCGTTTTACACGTTGTCTTTTTGTTGTTTTGTACTGATTTTCTTTGGTTTTTTTTGTTGTGTAATTCGTTTTTTTTTAAGGTTGAAATGTCTATTTTTTATGGTTAGGATTATTGCTGCACTACAATTCCGCCTATACACGCAAGTTGTGGTGTAATTCGCCTATACAAATTTCAGGTTTTTGTCAGGTTTTTTGCACATTTGTTTATTTGCCGCCATTATTTTTATGTGCAAAACATTGCACTGCAATTCGCTTGTCAATTATTCGTAATATTGTCTTTTATTTCTTGCGAAAAAAAATAAAATCTATAAAGTGTTGTTTACTAATTTAGAGATATGTCCGACTACTATTCCATTCTTGGTTTGGAAAAGAACGCTTCAGATGCTGATATAAAAAAAGCTTATAGAAAAAAAGCTCAAGAACATCACCCTGATAGAAATCCTGATAATCCTGAAGCTGAGAAAAAATTTAAAGAGGTGCAAGAAGCATATGAAACTCTTTCCGACAAACAGAAGAGATCATACTATGATCAATTTGGGCAATCCACAGGCCCAGGTGGCGCTGGATTCCCCGGAGGTGGCGCTGGGTTCGATTTTAATCAATTCAGTGGATTTGCGGACATTTTTGAAAGTTTTTTTGGACAGGGCAATGGATATTCCGGGAGAAGGAATAATAAGCCAGGTCCAGTAAGGGGTGGTGATATTCAAGTTGAGATTCAGGTGAAATTTGAGGAAGCGGTTTTTGGGACTACGAAGCATCTTGAAATTACTAAGCCTGAAGAATGTAAACAGTGTGACGGCAATGGTAGTGAACCGGGTGTAAAAATTATCACTTGTGCTCAATGTGGTGGACAAGGTGAAATTCATCAAACTAGGCAAACAATTTTGGGGAATATTCGAAGTAGTCAAGTGTGTCCACAATGTCTAGGCGAGGGTGAAGTTCCAGAGAAAAAGTGTACAAAATGTAATGGACAAATGCGTGTACAAGAAACAAATGAGATCAGTGTGAAGATTCCAAAAGGAGTTGAAGACAACACAACAATTCGACTAAAAGAAAAAGGATCTGCGGGTGTCCGAGGTGGACCTTATGGTGATCTTTTTTTGCATGTGAGAGTATTGGATCACAATAAATTTACAAGGGATGGTAGAACAATTTTTTCAGAGGAAACCGTTCCACTTTTAAAGGCTGTTTTGGGTGGAGAAATTAAAGTTGATACTGTGCATGGAAAGGAAGAATTAAATATTCCTGCTGGGACTCAGAGTGAAACTGAATTTACAATTAAAGGGAAGGGTGCTCCTTCTGTTAGAACTGACAAATTGGGTGATCATATTGTGAAAGTAAAAATTCAGATTCCTACAAAACTGAGTAAAAAAGAAAAGGAACTTTACAGGGAGCTTTCTGTGGTTTCAGGTGTGAAAGTAAAAACTGATGGCATGTTTAGTGGCTTGTTTGAATAGTTTTACACGGCTAATTGTGCAGCAATTGTGCAAAACTTTTTTGATGTTTTATTTGTTCTTGAGGACGATTTTTAACCTGGAGATTTGCCAAAATGTATATGTCGATTATGACACTGAAGAAAGTCTTCTTTTGTGGAAAAGTGGAAAAGTTTTAGGTGGTGGGTCAGCCGGGACTCGAACCCGGGACCATCAGCTTAAAAGGCTGTTGCTCTACCAACTGAGCTACTGACCCGATAAAACGCGAGTATTGTATGAGCTACAACGCGAGATGGCAAGAGATTTAATTCACAACTACTTTTCTTGCTTCAAAAATGCTGATTAATACGATTGCAAAAACAGGAAGGGCAAACCATAAATTATGATTATTTATCATCAATTGAACCAATTCTGATTCTTGATAAAGTTCTGTTGTTTTTGTTAACTCCATTGTTCCTGAAACGAAAGATCCACCTGAAATATATACTAGAATTGTACTTACTATCAGGCCTGCGTTTAGGAAACCGAAAGCGAGTGTTGCCATTATTCTTACCGGAATTTTTCTTTCTTCCATGATATCTACAAAAAATCCTCCTTTTATTGATAAAAGCACAATTACTACTACAAAAATAAAAATCTTCATTAGGATGAGGAATTGATCAGATTCAGCAGGAGATAGGGCGTTTACATTCGGTAAAATATAGTCGTTTGTAAGATTACCAAGTCCGTCCGCAGCAAGTATTGCCATGTAAGATGAGATGATAACCTTTAATGTTTGATTTCTTCCAATAATAAAACTGTACGCGATAACTATCCCGAAAAAAACGATAATAAACAGGTCCCAAGAAAGTCTTATATCCACGGCGTGGAAATTAATAGCAAGAAAATCCTAGCAAAAAGATATTTTTTGTACAAGCTTGCTTTTGGGGTGAAATGTAATTATGCAATGTTTTTTTTGTCAATTTTTTGTCAATATTGACCCACCTGAATTGTGAATTTTCGCTATTGGCTTTTGGATGCGCCTTAAGGAGTTTTGCACATACGTGTACAGGCGGTTGACTAGTCAAAACTGCCGCCTATACAAAGTGGTGTAATTCGCCTATACAAATTTTTTATGGAAAATTCGTGTCAATATTGACTGACCTGAATTGTGGCTTTTCGCTAGTGGCTTGTGGTTGCGGTTTTATGAGTTTTGCACATACGTGTATAGGCGGTTGACTAGTCAACATTTCGCCTATACAATGTTGTCTATTTCGATGTATAGTCGAATTGTGTTTTTTAGCATGTGTTAGCGGAATTCCGACTATACAACGCCTATACAAATTCTATGAATGACGATTATGTTACATTACAGGAGGCGGCTAGAATCATGAGAAAGTCTGAGCAGACTTTGCGTCGACTGATTAAAAAAGGAGAGCTACAGGCTCAACGTGTCAAAACTCCACAGGGGTTTCACTATATTGTAAGTAAAGAAGGATTGAGTGAAATTGGACCGCCTGAGCAAGAATCTATGTTTTCTAGTTCGCCTATACAAAATGTTGTTACTGCGCTTGAGGATGAGGAGAATGAGTCGTCGCCTATACAGGTGGATATTTTGACTAGTCAAACTGAAGATGTAGTGCATGTGGATGCGGTTTCTGAGCCTATTGACAGACATGAGGCTGAAAATGTGGTGTCGTATGAGGAATTTAAAGTGCTACATGAAATAATTCGCGAACATCATCAAGAAAAGTTGGTGCTTTATATAATTTTGGAGAAGTTACAAGATGAGCTTATAAGAGAAAAAGAGAAGACTTCAGAGTTTATTAGAAAATATTTTGATCGTTTCCAGTGAGAAAATGGCTTGCTACAGGGGCGGGAATGGATATAGGCTCTTTTCGCATTTCTTCTCAAAAAAAATATGAAATTATATGATAACCAGTGGGGGTTCTCGGTGGAGTACAATAACCCCTTTCAAATTTTCAGACTGCTTCAGAATATTGCTAGAGAAAGTGTGGGAGCGGACCAGGTGATTGATCTTTCAAGAGGGGATCCGGGATATGGTTTTGCGCCTGGACAGAGGGGAAGAAATTTTTTGTCATTTCTTTTGTTTTTAGACACGAAATTGAATCAACCTGGGCTCAGGTTCATTGATTTCAAAAACGACCAGGAGGACAAAATTTTGGAGCATATAGGTGCGAGTGCCAGAGCTCATTATGTGCCGGCTGTTGCGGAGAGAAATTTAAAGGATTTGAGTGACTTCATTCAGCAGGCGATTTCTATTGCCGGTGAGCAAGACATTGAGTGGTCCGTGTATGACGTGCTTTATGAAATTTTTAAATATTCGACTGTGAGTGGGGGGACTTATCATGACCCGCAGGGTGAACTTTTGAATAGGGTGATTGTGGCGTGGTGGCATATGAAGACAATTGATACTCCAATTGATTATAAAGATATTATTTTTACGGCCGGGGCGTCACATGCGATTGGGACTATTTTCAAATTGCTTGGGCAAGAAGGAATTCAGTATTTGGGGCCTGGCGATAAAATTGTGATTTCGTCGCCGGTGTATTCACCTTATAACGCAATTATTGAAAGGCGGGGAATTGAGGCGCTTTCAGTTTCGTTCGATCCGGTTACCGGAAAGATTACGGAGGATGGCCTTAATACCTTGAAGTCGGCTAAAAAAATTAAAGCGGTGCTGCTGATTGATCCGAACAATCCGACCGGATTTTCTATGGATGAAGAGTCGGTGCAGATTTTTGCAGATTTTGCGGAGGAACAGAATGCGCTTACCGTGACAGATGAGGTATACAGCGCGTTTTTTAAAGATAAGAAGGGAATGGTTGATTTTTGTCCAAAAAGGACGGTTAGGATTCAGGCTAGGTCTAAAATTGAGAGAAGTACGGGGCTTAGGTTTGGTGATGTTTTGATTACCAAAGAAGCAAATGAATTTTTGACGAATGAACTTTTTAAAGGAATGCTGCCGGATGGGCACGACTTTAAGACTGCATTTATTTTTGCAAAGGGGCCGGGTGGAATTCATGGGGAATTTGCTCATACAACATTTGTTCCGGGGCCGGCTCAGTTCTTGGGGACAGCTCATATTTTGCTTGGATCCGAGGAGCGTGAAGATTACAGACAGTTGGTTTCGCAAAATAGGGATATTTTTAATCAGATCTTGAGGTTGCCGCATGAAAATAATATGTATTACACCATGTTTGATTTGAATGATATTGAAGGGTGTACAAAGACAGACGTATCTCCTGAGCAGAAAATTTATGAACTTGCGAGACTTGGTGTGGTTTTGATGCCTGCAAATTTGTTCTTTTCCGAAGAAGATAGGCAAAAGAAAGATCGACGAAATACCGTGAGAGCTTGTATAGTAAACGCTGGACCTGAGCAGGTGCGAGAAGCCGCTCAGATAGTTCTTGATTATTTAACTGCATGATATGAATTTACTTGAAAACTCTCTTGCGCAGATTCGCAAGGCTTCTGAGATTATGCGTTTAGACCCGGCGGTTGAGGAGATTTTGAGTCATCCGGAGAGGACTGTTGAGGTAAGTGTGCCTGTTAAAATGGACAATGGAACTTTGAAGGTTTTTACGGGGTTTAGGGTGCAACATAATAATGTTCGTGGGCCATATAAGGGTGGAATTAGGTTTCACCCTTATGTTGATATGGATGAAGTGAAGGCCTTGGCGACTTTAATGACCATTAAATGTGCAGTTGTGAATATTCCGCTTGGAGGAGGGAAAGGTGGAGTGATTGTGGATCCACATTCTCTCTCAAAAAAGGAGCTTGAAGCGCTTACTCGTGGGTATACCTCAGCGATTTCAGATTTTATTGGGCCGAACATAGACATTCCGGCGCCGGATGTCTACACCAACTCTCAAACTATGGCGTGGATTGCGGACGAATTTTCAAAAAAACATGGTGAAAATATGCTGGGTGTTGTGACCGGAAAGGGGCTTGCGATTGGCGGGTCCGAGGGTCGTGAAACGGCGACGAGTCAGGGAGGAGTTTATGTTTTGGAGGAGTATACGAGGGAGCGGGGTCTTTCGCCTTCCGAGATGACAGTGGTAGTACAGGGATTTGGAAATGCCGGAGCTAATGTGGCGGAACTTTTGCACCGTGAGGGATATAAAGTGATTGCGGTTTCGGATTCCAAAGGTGGTTTGCATTGTAAAAATGGGCTGCAACCGGATGCGGCGGTAAGTTGTAAGCTTGAAAAAGGCAGTGTTGGAGGTTGTTTTGCGGCCGGTGATGCGTGTGAAATGATTTCTAATGAAGACTTGCTTGAGCTCCCATGTGACGTTTTGGTTTTGTGCGCGCTTGAGAATCAGGTGACGGGGGAGAATGCGGGGAAGATAAAGGCAAAAGTGATTTTGGAGCTTGCGAACGGACCGGTGACACCTGAGGCGGATGAGATTTTGGAGTCTAACGGGGTCGTGGTTATTCCGGATATTTTGGCGAATTCAGGAGGGGTGACGGTGAGTTATTTTGAGCTTGTGCAGAATAAAATGCATTTGTATTGGCCGCTTGATGAGGTGAAAGACAGGCTTCGCAAAAAAATGGTGGATGCGTGGAAGAATGTTGAGGACACTTCAAAAGAGTATGGGTGCAGTTACCGTACGGCAGCGTTTGTGCTGGCCATGAAACGGCTTGAGGAAGCGATTAAAATGAGGAAGGGGGTGTAGGGTTTCGTTAGAAAATGTAACAAATTTACTAAACGGCGGTTTTATTGTGCTGTTAGTGTTTTTTATTATCATTTAAATTTATATCATGAAAAAAATTACTACATTATTACTTACTTTTATTGTTGGGACTGTGATGGTCGCTCCAACAAGTATGGCTACCGAGGTTACAATGCCTGAGGACCAAGAAGACTATCAATGTGGACTTTGGGAAGATGTTCCTGAGTCTTACCTGGAAGTTATAACTGACGTTTGCGAACGTGGTCTTATGTACGGTTATGACGAATATACTTTTGGCTTTGGTGACGACGCTCTCCGTGTTGGTGCTGCTGCACTTTCTTCAAGAATTGCTGACGGTGAAGACCAATATTACGGTGTGATGGGAACTACTGAAGCTACAGAGCTTAAAAGTCGTTTTTACGACATGCCTGTATTTACTCAAGATACATATTGGATCTATACAAACGTAGACAGAGCAACACGTGTTGGAACTATGCGTGGTGATGGCACTGATTATGTAACTTCTTTCAGACCACTAGACACCATCAACAAAGTTGAAATTTTCAAGGTGCTTTATGAAGCGCTAAGAATTGGGAATGCTTTGGGGGCAAATGTAACTGATGAAAATATCAGTTACTATGGTGGCGTTTGGTATGAAGATCTTATGAATAAGATGGAAGATGAAGGTGTAATTTATGACCTTGATTTGGATGACGAATACTTTGTAGTTTCAACCGGTGGAATTACTAAGTCTTTCAGAGGATTTGATGATCAAATCAGACGTGAAGATGCTGCATTGATCATTCACAGTATGATCGAGCATGGACTTGCTGATGAGACTTCTCTTCAAAGACAGTTAGGTCTCTAAGAAATTGCATTAAAAAACCCCGCCGGTGTGGCGGGGTTTTTGTTTGCTTCAAAAAATTATTGAGCGGTGAGGGTTGGGCCAACAAGGTCTACTCCCGGATAAATCATTCCAGTTGAAACATAACCACTTCCGGTATAACTGAAGTCGCTAGTTCCGGGTGTTAGTATTTTTGCATAAACTGTTGTAGGTGTATTAGTAAGAGTTGGTTCGTTTTCAACATCCATTAGAAATGCTGTTCGTAACACCTGGCCAGCTGTTAATTGGATTGTATTTGTGAAATTGTATGTCCAAGAGGAGTCATTCACAATTGGTATGTAATTGACCGGACCCATAATGACTGAACCGGTACTTAGATCTACCATTCTTAAGTTTGAAAAGTTTACGGATCCAGTTCCGGATCCTCCCCCACTATTAACCAGTCCACTACCTGATGCATTTATACTAAAGTAAAGTCTACGCATGGTTACATCTTGATCTGCTGCAATATTCAGCTTCAGTAATTCAACTCCCTGTTGACCTGGTGAGAATGTTGTTGTGGGCGTTCTTCCAAGAGTGAAAGCCACATCATTGTCTGCGGCAACTTGTTGAATGGTTTGCCTTAGGTTACCTTGGAGGTTTTCTGTTTGACTAAAGTAATATGCTCCGCCAACGGCTACAGCCATGAGGACGACAACGAGGCCGATAAGGAATTTTTTGTTTTTCATTTTTTTAAAGTTAATGAAAATAAATATAAATCTTGTTATTATAGCATGGGGGGGCGTTTGGTCAAGTGTGTAGTTTTCAAAGGGAAAAGCGGGCGGGGGCAAGGGCTTTTGGATTGCTTTTTGTTGCGCTGGAGAGCGGATTTTTGTAGAGTTGCGGCGGAAAATAACCTATCCCACAAATGAAAAATATCTACATGTTCTCTGAAGGTAACCAGACAATGAAAGATTTACTGGGCGGAAAGGGAGCGAATTTGGCAGAGATGACAAAAATGGGGCTACCTGTACCTTCGGGTTTTACAATTACGACTGAAACCTGTAATTATTTCCTTGAACATGGGGATTTTCCGGTGGGGTTTGAGCAAGAATTGTCTGAAAAAATGGATGAGTTAGAGCATACAATGAAAAAAACATTTGGCAGCAAACATAATCCGCTTTTGGTGTCTGTTAGGTCTGGTGCCAGGGTTTCAATGCCGGGAATGATGGATACAATTTTGAATTTGGGACTTAATGATGAGACTGTGGAGGGACTTATTTCTCAAACCGGGAACCCAAGGTTTTGTTATGATTCTTACAGGAGGTTTATTAATATGTTTGGAAATGTGGTCATGGGGATAGGGCATGAGCATTTTGAGCATGCGCTTGAGGCGGTTAAGCAGAAAAAGGGCATTGAACTAGACACGGAGATGACAGCTGAAGACTTAACAAGACTTGTGTCTACTTATAAGGAGATTGTGCGCTCTAGAAAGGGTGAAAGTTTCCCGGAAGATCCGCGGGAGCAGCTAAAATTGGCTATTTTGGCGGTGTTTAAGTCTTGGACAAACAAAAGGGCGGTTACGTACCGGAATTTGCATGGTTTGCCACACAATATGGGGACGGCCGTGAATGTTCAGGCAATGGTGTTTGGGAATATGGGGGATGATAGTGGAACCGGAGTGGCGTTCACCCGCAATCCGTCCACCGGGGAGAGGGTTTTTTACGGGGAATATTTAACGAATGCGCAGGGTGAAGATGTGGTTGCGGGAATTCGCACACCTATGGAGATTTCGAATCTTAGAGACAGAATGCCGCGGATTTATGACCAGCTTATAGACATTCAGAGAATGCTTGAGGATCACTACAAAGACATGCAGGACATTGAGTTTACAATTGAGAATCAGCATCTTTTTGTGCTTCAGACTCGCAGTGGGAAGAGGACTGTGAAAGCGGCTATTAGGATTGCGGTGGAGATGGTTCGGGAAGGAATGATTTCAGAGCAGGAGGCGCTGAAGCGAATTGACCCGAATCAGCTTAATATTTTGCTGCATCCGTCTATTGACGAGAGTGTTCAGTTTGAAGTTTTGGCAAAAGGTTTGCCGGCTTCTCCAGGTGCGGCATGTGGGAAAATTGTTTTTACTGCGGATGATGCCTATGAATGGGCGGGTCGAGGTGAGAGTGTTATTTTGGTTCGAAAAGAGACAAGTCCGGAGGATATTCATGGGATGCACAGCGCAAAGGGAATTTTGACTTCGACAGGAGGAATGACCAGCCATGCGGCAGTTGTAGCTCGTGGAATGGGTAAGACTTGTATTGCGGGTTGTAAGGATGTTTTGGTGGATGAAAGTTCGCGGACTTTTAAGGTTAACGGAGAGGTTTTTGCGGAGGGTGATGTGATTACTTTGGACGGGTCGAGCGGAAAGGTTATTCGCGGGCAGGCTCCTTTGAAAGATGCGGATTTGGATGATGATTTTGAATTATTGATGCAGTGGGCGGACAAGTATAGGCGGCTTAAGGTTCGGACGAATGCGGATACGCCTCATGACAGTGAAGTTGCAAGGAAGTTTGGGGCGGAGGGGATTGGACTTTGTAGGACCGAGCATATGTTCTTTGATGAGGACAGGATTATGTATGTTAGACAGATGATTTTGTCTGAAGATGCGGAGGCCAGGAAGGCTCCTTTGGAGAAGCTTTTACCAATGCAGAGAGAGGATTTTAAGGGCATTTTCAGGGCTATGAACGGGCTTCCTGTGACTGTTCGGCTTTTGGATCCGCCTTTGCATGAATTTTTGCCGAATACGGATGAGAAAGTTGCTGCCGTTGCTGCGGAAATGGGGGTTTCATTTGAGGTTTTGAAAGAGAAAGTTGGGGCGCTGCATGAGGTTAATCCTATGCTGGGACACCGCGGATGTAGGCTTGGTATTACGTATCCGGAGATTTATGAAATGCAAGTGAGGGCTATTTTTGAGGCTGCTAAGTCTGTTTTGAGTGATGGTGTGACACCTGTTGTTGAAATTGAAGTTCCGTTGGTTGGACACGTGAGTGAGCTGAAAGTTTTGCGGTCTTTGATTGAAAGAGTGGCGCAGGAGGAAGGAGCGGAAGGGTTTGACTGGAAGGTTGGGACAATGATTGAGTTGCCGCGAGCCTGTGTGACAGCTGATCAGATTGCACAATATGCTGACTTTTTCTCTTTTGGAACAAATGATCTAACTCAAATGACGTTTGGGATGAGTAGGGATGATGCGGGGAATTTCTTGCCGTTTTATGTGGACAACGCGCTTTATGCGGATGATCCGACTGCGACGATTGATCAGGAGGGAGTTGGACAACTGATGAGGATGGCTGTGAAGCTTGGACGAGGCACAAAGAAGGATTTGGAGGTTGGAATTTGTGGAGAGCATGGTGGAGAACCTAGGTCAGTTGCGTTCTGTCATGAAATTGACCTGGATTATGTCAGTTGCAGTCCATACAGAGTGCCAGTTGCGAGACTTTCAGCGGCGCAGGCGGCGTTGTAATGTGTTCGTTCTTTTCTATAGAATGTTTGTTGTGCATGTAAAGCAAATGTGTTAAGTTGACGTCCATATTTAAATAAAATGGATAGGGTTCGCAACACGACAGATAGACAGGAATTTTCCGTCCGGTTGAGCAAGCAGAGGCTTATGGATATTTTAAAGGCTCGGTTTAACAGCAATGGTGTTTTGGAGATGCTTTCCGGAGAGGATAGGGTGAAATTAGCTTTAAGTTTGAATAGTTTGATGGGTCGGGTAGATGAGGAGATAAGAAGAGATGATCTTACACCAAAATTTTGTCCGTTTGGTGAGGAAATTGACCCTGAAGCGATTACGCTACCGGAAATTACACAAAGCAGATGTATTTTTCTGATCAATAAAATTTTAGACGATTTTCTATTTAATTTTGTTGAGGAGCCGGATTTGGGTGATGATTTAAGGTCTGTGCGTGCATTTTTGGTCAAAATTTCGTTTGAGCTGTCTGATATTATTTCAGCTGCATCAGAAACTCCGGATTTTTCACCTGTTACCGGTCAAGCGAGAGAGCAGATTAAAAATGCTGTGCCGACTTTAAAAAGGAGAGGTCCGCGTTTGGGGATGGGGAGAAAATGGAGGCAGGATTAAGCTGTTTTGCCCCAGCTGAGTGAGTCGCGCAGTAGGCGGTAATAGCTGCCGCCGCCGGTGGCTTTTCTTATGAAGCGAAGGCGACGAGAGGAGCGGCGGATTTTGATTTGGTCGCCGTATTGGAGGGGGAGGACAATTTGGCCGTCTATTGTGAGGCCGATTGTGTTGTCTTTGTAGCGGCGTTCGGTTTCCAGGGTGACGGTGATTTGGCGGTTTGCGGGGATGACTATAGGCCGGACTGAAAGGACGGCCGGGCAGATTGGGGTGAAAATGAAAGCTTCAATGCGAGGGTGGATGATTGGGCCGCCGGCTGAAAGTGAGTGGCCGGTTGAGCCGGTTGGCGTTGCAAGTATTACTCCATCTGATTTAAATGAAATCATCTTTCTTTGGTCGATTTCAGCGCGAAGAGAGATTAAACGAGCAAAGTTGCCCTGATTTATTACAACGTCGTTTAGAGCGGTGTGTGTGGAGATTTTTTTGCCATTTCTGTATAGGGTGGCGCGAAGAATTAGACGTTCGTCAACGTGGTATTCGCCTTTGAAGAATTCGTCCAGGTAGTTTAAGGTTTTTTTTGGGTCGCGGATTTCAGTGTTGAAGCCAACGTTTCCGAGGTTGATACCGCAAATGAAGAGGTCTTTTCTTTTTGGGAGGTCGCGGAGGATTTTTAGGATTGTTCCGTCACCGCCGAGTGTTAAAACCAGGTCTGCGTTTTTAAGAATGTGAGCTACGGTGTGCTCTTGTTTGTCGCCGTAAATTGCGCTCATGTGGTTGTCCCAGAGAAGAGTTTTCTTGTTTTCTTCAAGATATTTTTTGAGTTTCAGGAGGAAAGCGGTTTTATCCGTAAGACGTGTTCGGCCAATTAGACCGACTGTCTGGAAATTTTGGGTGTTTTTTGCTTTCATGATAGCGATGAAAAAATCTACTAAAACTTTAGCGAAACGAAGGCTTCTTGTCACTCGTTTTCCGCTGGAAGCGCGAATGGGAGGGGAAGAGGTGCACACTTTTACTCTGATGGAGAGGCTGCGTGGGCGTGGATATAAGACGTATTTTTTGGGGAGTTGTCCGGTTTTGCTTTTCGGGGAATGGGATGGGAAACGGCGGGCTTGGCTTGGTAAGCCGCCTGTGACTAAGATTTGGTTGGTTTTGTTTACGGTGATGTCGCCGGTGTTGTTTATACTGAGTGGTTTTTATTTATGGCGGGCCAGGCGGAAATGGAAAGTGGACACGCTGTACTGTTTGTCATTTGGGGAGAAGTTAATGATGACGCCATGGGGTCGGATTTTTGGAATGAAAGTGCTGTGGCTCGAACATGCGCGGATTGGTCGGTGGCTAAGGGGGAATCCGTGGAGGATTTGGTATTCGTTTTTGTCCCGATTTGTCACGGTGGTTGTGACGAGCAGGGCGATGAAAGAGAAGGTGCCGGCGAAGAATGTGGTGGCAACTTCGTGTGGGGTTGAGCTTGAAAAATCACGTCCACTCAGGAAGGAAATTTTGTCGTTTTTGAAGGGGGGTTTTGGGGTGGGTACGGTGTGTCGACTCACTGTGGACAAGGGTGTGGACAAAATAGTCAGACTTGTCGACACTGAACCTGATATGAGGCTGGTTTTGGTGGGGTCGGGGCCGCTTTTGAGTGCTATTGAGTCGTCAAAAAATCGGGACCGAATTTTGCATGTGGACAGTCTGGCGCGGGGTGAGCTGACGAGTCTTTATAAGGCCCTTGATGTTTTCATTTTGGGGTCGACTGAATTCGACCCATTTGGGATGGTTGCTGCTGAGGCAATGATGGCCGGAACGGCGACGGTGGTGACGCGGGAATGTGGGATTTCGTTCGACTTGAAAAATGGGCGTGAGGCGATGGTGGTTGGGGCTGGGTTTGCTGAAATGGATAAAGCGGTGAGGAAGCTTAGGGATAGCAGGCTGAGGGAGAAGATTGGGAAGGCCGGTAAGAAGTTCGCAAAAGAGCACTACTCAATTGAGAGGATGGTGGAGGAGTTTGTGAGGTTGCTTGAATAGTGTTGGGGTGTTGTAGAGAGTTGGACAACAGATAATTGATCTGGTGGGTGATTTCTTAGGCTACAAAAAACTTGAAGGATCACTTATAATGTTTATGAGTTTATTAGCAATATGACAAAAATTCCAAAAATATCGAAAATAATGCAAAAGAAGCATGCAGGGCAATCAGCTGCTGTAGTTGATGGTAAAATTGTTGCTTTTGGTAAGGATTCTTTGGATGCGGAAAAAAATGCGGTGAAGAAAGGTTATTTAAAGTCAGATGTTATGACAGCTTTTATTATGGGGGCTCAGAATTATGTCATATAAATTTCCATATTTTGAAGATAGGCCGCATGTTCCGGTTGCAATTGAGTATAAAGGGGAAAGAGTTCGATTTATTCCACTTTTAGATAGTGGAGCTGATCATTCTGTTTTGTCGAGATCAGATGCAATGAGGATTGGATTAGATTGGACGAAAGGTAAAACCATATTATTGTCGAATGCAGATGATTCAAATTTTAGGGCAAAGCAGTTTAGTCTGAATGTAGACATAGAAGGTCATAAATTTAGGGCTAAATTTTGCTTCGCTGATAATAAAATTGCTTCAATGCCACTTTTAGGTAGGAAAGATGTATTCAAAGAGTTTAAAATAACCATTGATGAAAGGAGTAAAGAAGTTACACTTAAATCACATTCCTATGAGAAAAAATGACGCATCTTATGATATGAGTCTTGAGAAAAATACGAGGGAAATTGCTGAGATTTTACGGGAATTAGATAAGCAGGTTAATCTTGGAAAGTCGCTCGATGAGCAGCTTTCAGATGTATAGAACAATTATCAGCAAACAATTGAAAGCAGTTTGGGAGGAATTAAATAAGCTCAAGGATCTTCTCCAAAATAGCTTCTGCTGAACGCTCCCATGAAAAGGAGCGGACGCGCTGGAAGCCGAGGTCTATGTATTTGAGGCGGGTTTTTGGATCGAGCATTTTTTCGGTGGCCTCTGTGAGGGCGGTGATGGAGGTGGGGTTTATCATCATGGCGGCGTCGCCAACGACTTCCGGGAGGGAGGAGATGTTACCGGTGATTACGGGGCAGCCGCAGGCCATTGCTTCAAGGGGTGGGATTCCAAAGCCTTCGTAAAGGGAAGGGAAAAGGAGCATTTGGGCGCGAGAGTAGAGTTCTGGGAGGCGCTGATGCTGGACGTAGCCCAGGAAGTGGATGCGGTCTTTGTGCTCAGGTGGAACGGATTTATAAATTCGCGAGTCTTTCCAGCCTTTGCCGCCGGCTATTACAAGGTGGAGTTCAGGATGGACGGGGGCGAGATGGGCGAAAGCTTTGAGGACAGATTCGAAGTTTTTGCGGGGGCTCAGAGTGCCAATGCCCAGGAGGAATTTTTCCGGGAGGTCGAGGGTACGGGCAATGGTGGGTTTGAATTCTTCTGAGACGGCCGGGGAGGCGAAGGTGACGGGTTTGTCTTTTGCCTGCGGGGCGAACTTTATGATGTCGCGCCAGGTGTTTTGGGAAATTGTTATCAGAAAGGAGGCTCGGCGGATTGCGCGGCGGAGGGTGAGGTTTTCAACTAGAGTGGGGAACCAATAATGGTTTTTTTTGTCCAGGAAAGCAATCATGTCATGGATGACGATGGCGAGGGGTTGGGTTTTTGGGGCTAGTGAGGGGTAAATGAAGGAGGATGGGCTTAAATAGAAGTCGACGGGGTGGCAATGGAGGTATTTTTTGAGGTTTAGGTGCCAGAGGAGGCTGCGGCCGGGAATTAGGACTTGTTCGACGTTTGTTTGGTGTTCATAAGTAGGACAAGGTTTTTTGGCAAAAAGAATGAAGCGGACGGTAGGCGGGGCCATGGAAATCATGGCTTTGATGATTTCTTTGCTGTAGCGAGATTTGCCTGCGCCATCACGGTTTAGGTCGCGGATGTCAATTCCGATGGTTTTTATTGCCATTAGGGGATGGGTTTGGTAAATTGTGCTTACAAATTTCCCCCGTATTATGTCGCTAACTCAGCGCGTAAAACAAGGCTTTCTGAGACTTCCTCAACTTGAGAAAGCTTTATTAATTGGTGGCTTTATTCTGATGTTGAGTCCTCTTTTGCCGTGGTATGACAATAGAGGAGCGGCTGGAATTGGGCAGACATATTTGGGTGTGCAGGGGCCGATGTTTGTGGTTGGAATTTTGGTAGCGGCTTTGGGGGCTTTCTTTTTTCTCAAGATGTTTTTGCCTTTGACCGGTAGAAATTTTTTCATGAAGAGGAAGAATGGTGGTGTTGCTTTGGCGGTTGGATTTCAGTCTTTACTTTTGATTTTGGTTGCGAATTCGATCTTTTTTCATCCGGAGTTTGGGATAAATGTGTCGCATAAAGCGACTAGGTTTGGAATGATTTTTGCTTTTGCCGGTGTGGCTACACTGCTGGTTGCCGGTTATTTTTGTTATAAAAAACAAAAAGATATGACTCCTGAAGAAGTCATAGAAGAAATGAAAGCAAGGCCTTTGCCACCGGTTGACCCTGTGATTTCAAGCTATCAAGATGAGCCTGAAACGAGTTTTATGCCAAGTTATTCTGTGCCGGTTCGAACAGAGAGTTCGACATATGAGGAACCTGAGGTGGGTGGAATTCCACCGCGTCCGGATTCGCCATATTCAAGACCGGAGGGAGCTTACCAAGGAGATCCACTTCAATTGGATGCAAAAACTCGCTATAAGATGATGCAGTCCAAGGCCAGGGCAAACTTGTGGCAAGGCAGGTCCGACGATGGAAATTCTGCGAGTGGACTAAGCAGCTTGAGAGCTGCGGAAGATAGGACAAACAGGTCAATAATTACTGAAAACATGAAGATTCGTACTGATTTATGACAGAAAAAGATTTAGAAATGTTGTTTTATTGTCGGGATTGTCAGAAGCTTGTCTTCAATCCCACAAAAAAGGGGGATAAATATGTTTATGTTTGTCCGTTTTGTAAAGGTGACAGGGTTGCTTTTGGGACAAAGTCGGCGGTGTGTGATTATTTTCACATAAAGGAGGGCGCGCTTAATAAAATGATTAACCCAGATGCAAAATGACGACTTATGAAGAATCCGGTGTGAATATTGAGGCTGGAGATGCGTGTTCACGCATTGCGTATGGCGCGGCTAAACGGACTTTTGTGGGCAGAAATGAGCGAATGATAGGGAAGCCGGTGACGCTTGAGGGCGGATTTAGCGGGGCGATTGATATGGGTGATTTTTATATGGTTCAAAATGACGACGGGGTTGGAAGTAAAATGTTGGTTGCGTCTGCAATTGAAAAGTTTGATACGGTTGGGCGAGATTTGGTGGCAATGGTTGCTGATGATGCGATTTGTGTTGGCGCGGAGGTGATTTCTCTGACTAATACTGTGGATATTGAGAAAGTTGATGCGGCTAAAATTGAGCCGATGATGGCCGGTTTGTCTAAGGCGTGTTTGGAGCAGGGGATTTTGGTGCCGGGTGGAGAGATTGCTGAGTTGCCGGGGCAGGTAAAGGGAGTGGTTTGGAATGCGACTGCGGTTGGGATTGTTGAGAAGGAGAAGTTTATTGATGGGTCGCGGATTACAGTAGGGGATGTGATTTTGGGAATTCGATCTGCCGGTTTTAGGTCCAATGGGTTTTCATTGGTGCGAGCTGTGCTTGAGAAGGCTTTTGGGCCCGAGTGGGCGCATGAAGGTTATGGAGATGGAAGGACTTGGGGTGAAGTTACCTTGGAACCGAGTTTGATTTACCATGCTGGGCTGCTTCGTTTGCTTGGGCGGTATGGAGAGGAGCGCAAGGTGGACGTTCACGGTTTGGTGCATGTGACCGGTGGTGGAATTAGGGCGAATGCTGCTCGGGTTGTACCTGATGGAATGCGTGCGGAGTTTGATGATTTGTGGGAGCCGCACGAGATGATGACTCGTTTGCAAGAAATTGGTGGAGTTTCAGATGAAGAGGCTTATAAGGTTTGGAATATGGGGACGGGTATGCTGGTTGTTGTTAGGGAGGAGGATATGGCGACCGTGATTGATGGGTTGCCGGAGTTTCAGGTTAAGAGGGTGGGAAGGATAGTGATGGATTAGGATTTTGTGTGGGGAATTTCAGGTTTTTGTCAGGAATTTTTCAGGAAAAATTCAGGTTTTTGTCAGGTTTGAGTGCTAGAGTTTGCACATGAAAGTTCAAACTATTTCAGTTACGGATTCAAATTACCCCCAGAGTTTAAGAGAGATTTCAGATTTCCCGGAGAAGTTTTATTATATTGGTGATTTGGATGTTTTGAATCAGCAACGGATTGCAATTGTAGGAACTAGAAAGTGTACACCTTACGGTGAGGAGCAGGCATTTTCCCTGGCAAGGGACCTTAGCAAGGCCGGAATTTGTATAGTAAGCGGTCTTGCTTATGGAATTGATGCGGCTGCCCACCGTGGTGCACTTGAAGGTCCCGGGTCGACTATTGCAGTTTTAGCAAATGGATTACCGGAAATTCGGCCTGCTTATAATAGAGGATTGGCAAAAAAAATTGTGGAAAAGGGTGGAATTCTGATTTCCGAGTCTCCGGAGGGTGCCATTGTTCAAAAAAGCTCATATTTGGTGCGTAACAGGCTCATTTCGGCGCTTTCCAGAGGTGTTGTGGTCGTTGAGGCGGCTTATCGTTCCGGGGCGCTAAATACGGCAAATCATGCGATTGAGCAAAATAGGGATGTGATGGCGGTCCCGGGTCGTGTTACGGACTTGGCAAGTGCCGGAGCAAACATGTTAATTCAGCGTGGTGCGCAGCTTGTCACATGCGCCGCTGATGTTGCAAAATTTGTAGATATTAAATTGATGAGCTCAGAGTTGCCGGAGCTTACAAGCTTTCATAAAAAGATTTTGGGGTTACTAATGGAAGACACTCAGTCTGCCGGACAGTTGGCTGAAAGGTTGAAGGTAAGTGTCTCTGAACTTTTCAAAGCACTTACTGAGCTTGAAATAATGGAATTAATAAAAATGAGATCCAATGTATATGTAATTGCAAAAAATTATTCACGGATGCATCCGCCTTAAGCTACCGGTGGAGTAGTTTGATTTGCTACCGGTGGGACAGTAGATTCTGTTTGAGTTGGAGTTGTTTCTTGAGTTTTCTGTGGCTCGACTTTCTCGTTTTTGGCAAGTTCTGCAGATTCAATGCTTTTTACAACTTTTTCCTCTGAGATATCCGTAACTCTTTCAATTTCACTTAGAGTTGTTACACCGCGAAGTACTTTTAAAATTCCATCTTCTCCCATTGTAAGCATGCCGTTTGCGCGAACATGTTTGAACAGTTCACCAGTGGTTTTGTCTGAGAGAATGAGATCTTGAAGAGCATCGTCGTTTACAAACATTTCAGCAATTGAAAGTTGGCCAAGGAATCCTGTGTTATTACATTTGTCGCATCCTGCGGCTTGAGGAAGTGTTGGGGGAAGCGAAAGTTGCATGTCTGGATAGATCTGTTTTATTTGTTCGATTGCCTTAGTTAGAACGGTGCGTTCCCCTTCGTTCATTGGTTGTTGTGTCACGCAGTATGAGCAAACTTTTCTAACTAAACGCTGTGCCATAACTATGCTTAGAGATGGCGCAACCATGAAAGGTTTTAGACCAATGTTTATGAGACGTGGGATGGTTTCAATGGCGCTGTTTGTGTGAAGGGTTGAAAGTAGAACGTGACCTGTCAGGGCGGCTTGAGATGCAGTTTCTGCAGTGTCAAAATCACGGATTTCACCAATCATCACAATGTCCGGGTCTTGACGCAGGATTGCGCGGAGACCGGAGCCAAATGTGTACCCTCTTTTCTCGTTGATTTGAGATTGGGTGATTCCTGAAAGATGGTATTCGATAGGATCTTCGAGTGTGATTATTTTTGAGTCAGGGGTGTTGAATTCCGTGAGGAGTGAGTAGAGAGTTGTGGTTTTACCGGATCCGGTTGGACCGGTTACCAGGATCATTCCGTTTGGAATTGTGAGCGCGTGTTTTAGGAGGGCGAGGTTGCGACCTTCGAATCCGAGTTCTTCAAAACTGAGGGATTTTTTCTTGGAGTCGAGGAGACGACAAACGAAGCTTTCACCGTATTCGGTTGGAATGGAAGAAACACGAACGTCAATTTTGCGTTTGTTGACCGTGAAGAAAAAGCGGCCGTCTTGCGGGATGGTGTCGACGTTTAGTTTCATTCCAGATTTGTATTTGAGTTGGTTTGAGATGTAGTTGTAGGTGCTTTTGTCGATTTCGAGGACTTCTTGGAGCACGCCGTCAATACGGAAACGGACTATGACGCGGGTTTCTTCCGGTTGGTAGTGGATGTCTGAAGCGCCGGTTTTTAGGGCGCCGACGTTGATGAAATTGAGGGCTTCTTCGGCGGTGACTTCGCGGATTTTTTGGCGAAGGGCACCTAGGTTTTCTATTTCGGCTTGGTAGGATTCAATTTCTTCTTCGTTGACAATGTTTTCTGTTTGGATTGGGGCGACGGCGGCTTGGTTTTGGTAGTATGCGAGAGCTTTTTTGATGCCGGGGTCCGAAGCGAGGTTTACGTTGATGGCGAATCCGTCTTCCTTTAATTTGCGAATAATTGCTTGGGTGCCCGGGTTTGTGGGATGTGAAATTGCAAGCCGGATTTTTTTCCCGACTTTATAGAATGGGACGATAAGCGACTGGGTTGCGTCTTCGACTGAGATGACTTTTAGATGGTCCGGGTTAATGTGGACTTTTTCAATGTCTATGTAACTCATCCCCATTTTTTGGGCACGTTCCATTACAGCGCGTTCTTCAAAGTCGCGGTTGATGTCCTTGACCGGCGCACCTGTTGAGGTCGCTGCTTGCATCTGCTTTGTAGCGTCGGTTTGAACCTGGGACGAAATGAAGTCTTGGTCTGCCATACTTTTTTTTGCGTGGTTTTATCTAGTGATTATATCATATTTTGGGAGATTTTGGAAGTGTAAAAAAACCCCTCGGTGAGGAGGGGTTTTTAATTAATCCTATAGTTTACTGTGTCAATGTTGTGAAACCTGTTGGAAGACCTTGCACATTGTATCCATTGTGGTACTTCCCTGAACCGTGTTGATCTGTCCAAATAAATCCTGCTTCTGCTAAAGGACCAGTTATTCTGCTTCCTGGTTGAATAATTCCACGTTTGTTATGTAATGCAGTTGTGTCAGCTGAAATTTGAACACTTATTGTTGGTGTTATTCCGCTATCAATTCCATTATCAATAATAGTTGCTAATACTGCAAATGTTTCGTAATCTCCTGCGCCAATCATTTGAGCTGCATAAACTCCTGTCCCGGTCCAATTAGATATATCATCACTAATATTCATATATACATATTCACCGACTTTGATACCTTCCCCTTTATCTTGTGTAAGAGAAACATCACCAGTAGCGTCTACTAAATACATTTCCCAATTAGTTGGCTCTAAAATTCCAGAGTAAGCTGTACGTAATTTTAAACCTGCTAATGCAATATCTCCTCCATTATTTGCAGCTACTTTAAACCTAAAAACTTCAGTTTGTAACCCCATTATTAAATGGTTTCCATTTCCTAATTGCTCTGTTGTGATTGTTGGTACAGATTTAAATACGTAAACATTATTTGTTGTAAGGGGGTGATTTACGATGAGGTCACCTCCATTCATTGACTTGCCTGTATCTTGTCCAATTGCTTCGAACGCATTTTCACCCAAGTCTACAGTGATTGAAACCGCATCACCTGTATCAGCTGAGCCACCTTTATCTGAATGTTCTGATAATGTGACATAAACTTCAAAGATAACGTTATCATTATTTTTTGGTACTGCAAATGATAATGCAGAAAATGTTGCGGTATTGTTAACTAATGAGACTTCTTCACTTCCATCCAAATTCGAAGGGTTAGCAAAATCGGTTGGATATTCGATTATTACTGTATTAACGCTATCTGCTGCTGCTTCTGGCACGGTTAATGTTAATTTCTTTATAGTAAAATTTTCAACTGTTGCTTTTACTTTAAAAGTTCCAATAAAAACATCTTTAGCACCAGTTACTGATAATTGATCTGATACTTGTGCGGCTGGTTGTTGCATTGAAAGTGTACCTGAAGCAATAGAATAGTCGTTAGCACTTTCTGTTGGCATGGTTAGTTTTGGGGTTGTTACAGTTCGTAATTGCCCCTGCAACATATTAGTTTGTGTAGTGAAGTAGTATCCACCAATAATAACTACTCCAACTAATGCAAGTATCCCTACGAGTAGTTTTGTTTTGTTTTTGGCCATATGTCGTGAAGGTTAGAAATAAATCTATTTACTATACCATGCATGAGTGGCCCTGTCAAATGTATTTTGTACTTGCAATATAGCCAAACATTATTTCACCTTCTTGACCGCTTTGACAATTTCAGCGGCTTCTTCTTCCGAGATGCCTTCAATTTCAGTGAAGTCTTTTGCGGTTAGACCTTTGAGCTGCTGAACTTGCTCTAGGTTAACTTCAGCGAGTTTGGCGATGATTTCTTCCGGTAAACCGAGGTCTGAAATCATTGCGACTTCCTCTTTGGCTTCTGATTGAGTTGGGGTAGTTCCTTCAGGTGCTTCGTCAGCATCCATGATGTCAATTTCCCAGTCAGTAAGTCGAGAGGCTAGGCGGACGTTTTGGCCATTTTTACCAATTGCTAGTGCGCGTTGGTCTTGAGTTACGTACACTTTTGCGAGTTTTTCGGTTTCGTCGAGTTCAATTCCGCTGATTTTTGCAGGTTTAAGTGCTTCGGTTATGAATTCTTTTGGATTTTCGCTCCAAGGAATGATGTCAATTCGTTCTCCGGCTAGTTCTTGCATTACGTTTTGGACGCGGACTCCGTTTTGGCCCACGCAGGCTCCAATTGGATCCACTTGTTCGTCCGTTGAGTGGACGGCGACTTTACAGCGAACTCCAGGTTCACGGGAAACCGCTTTGATTTGGACGGTTCCGGCTTTAACTTCCGGAATTTCCAGCTCCATGAGCTTTTCAACAAGTTTTGGATGGCGGCGGGAAATAAGAAGTTGAGGGCCTTTTGTGGTTTTAACCACTTTGTCCAAGTAGAGTTTGATGCGTTGGCCACCGTAGTATTGTTCTGTTGGGATTTGTTCTGTTACCGGTAGAAGCGCGTTTATTCCGCCTAATTCCACGTAAACGTTGTTTTGTTCTACACGGTGGATTAGAGCGTTGATGAGCTCATTTTCACGGTCTTTGAACATGTCGTACATGATGTCACGTTCTGCTTCTTGGATGCGTTGGATGATAACTTGCTTTGCTGATTGCGCTGCGATTCTTCCATATGTAAGAGGTGTGACGTCCATACGGATTTCTTCACCGATTTTTATGTCTTTTTTGACTTTTTTTGCATCTGAGAGTGACATCTCAGTTTCTTCATCTTCAACTTTATCCACGACTGTTTTAACCACATAAATTGTGACCGCTTCGGTTTTTGGGTCAATATCTACGTCAATATTTTGTTCTTTGGTTCCGTAATCCTTGCGGTAGGCAGTGCGGAGTGCCGCTTTAACTATGTCCATTACGACATCTTCCGGCAGATTTTTTTCATCTGCGAGTTGGCGAACTGCTGCCATGAATTGCTCGTGCATGATGTGTGGTTAAATTTAGAAAATCCAGGATCTTTATTGATCCAGTGACTGTATTTTAGTCTGTTTTGGAGATAATGTCAAAGACAATGGAGGGTGAGAAGCCGCGTGAGGCTAGAAATTGGCCGCTTTTTTGGTAGCGTTTTTGGGGTGAAAGGCCTTTTAGGCGAGGAGTAAGTTTTTGAAGGGCTTTTTGGGCAATTTTTTCTTCAGAAATGTTCATTTGATCCCAAATGCGGCGGGTTTCCTCATAAGGGATGCCTTTTTCAAAAAGTTTTTGTGCAACGCGGAATTGGCCTTGGAGGCGAAAAGAGGTAGCGGATTCTATATAACGGGTTATATATGCTTCATCATTTAACAGGTTTAGCTCGCGGAGGCGAGAAATAACTTTTTCAATATTATTTTTTGGATTGGTTGCGCTCTCGTTCGTTCGCTCTATTGCCTCGCCGGGTGTGGTGAGTTTTTTGAGCAGCTTTTCACGCATTTCATGGACGGTGTGCGCGCGCCTACTGAGCGCGCGCAGTGCGTAGTCCATTAAAAGTCTGTAATTGGGGTCTTCCATTATTCAATATTGTTGCTCCCCTTGGTCGCCTTAGCCTCGGCTTTTGGTAATGCCTCGGCCTTACTCTCTTCGCTCGCAAGTGCTGCCACTTTGTCGCGGACTAGTTTTTCAAGTTCTGCGGACATTTTGGCATGGGCTTTTAAGTAGTCTTTAGAGTTTTCGCGGCCTTGTCCAAGTTTTTCGTCTTTGTAGCTGTAGAATGCGCCGGCTTTGCGGACAAATTCATACTTTGTGGCCAGGTCAAGCAGGTCACCTTCACGGGAAATTCCTTGGTTGTAAAGGATGTCGAATTCGGCGGTTTTGAATGGTGGGGCGATTTTGTTTTTAACAATTTTTACGCGAGTGCGGTTTCCGAGCATTTCTTTGCCGTCCGGTCCTGCTATGCCTTCAATTTTGCCGATGTTTCTAATTTCCATTCGGACGGAAGAGTAGAATTTGAGGGCTTGGCCGCCGGTTGTTGTTTCCGGGTTGCCGAACATGACGCCGATTTTCATTCGAATTTGATTTAAGAAAATCACGGTGCATCTAGATTTGCTGATAACGCCGGTGAGTTTTCTAAGTGCTTGACTCATGAGGCGGGCTTGAAGACCCATTTGAGCGTCTCCCATGTCTCCTTCAATTTCAGCGCGAGGAGTTAAGGCTGCAACGGAGTCAACAACTATGATATCCACTGCGTTGGAGCGCACCAAAGTTTCCGTGATTTCAAGGGCTTGTTCGCCATTGTCCGGTTGTGAGAGGAGGAGATTGTCCACATCAACGCCTATCTTCTTGGCGTAGGCCGGGTCCAGCGCATGTTCCGCGTCTATGAAAGCGGCTTGACCGCCTCTTTTTTGAACTTCGGCTATCATGTGAAGGGTGATGGTTGTTTTACCGGAACTTTCAGGGCCGTAAATTTCAACAACGCGACCTCTTGGAATGCCGCCGCCAAGAGCGATATCAAGCGAAAGTGAGCCGGTTGGAGTGGTTTCAACATTCATGTGGGTGGTTTCTCCCATTTTCATGATGGAACCGGTGCCGAAGTCTTTTTCTATCTGGGACATTGCCAATTCGAGAGCTTTTTTGCGGCCTTCGGCGGCGGGATTTTTTGCTTGAGGCATATTGTGGGGGGTTAGAGCGTAGAATGATTGCCTTTATGTTAGGTGAGTGCATGCTCACCGTCAATAGTCAACGTTGAAATGACGCTTTACATATAGCAGATTTTGCTGTCAAAAAGCTGAATTATTACTGAAAATTTTCTGAATTATTTATGAAGTTCCAAGTGAGTTCAGCCATTTCAGCGCGGGTGTACCATTTTTTGTTGATGAAGTCTTGAGTTAGGAGGTCATTTGCCCATGAGATATAAGAGCGGTGCCAGGGGTCTGATGCGGGGAGGGTGATGTCATAAGCGTCGACTAGCATTTTAAGGGCGTAGAGGTTGCGGATTGGTTCATCTTCCGAGTCGTAGCCACGCACAGTGCAAAGTTCTCGGTCTCCGACGGCGACCGCGCAAAAGTCACGAGCTTGCCCATAAGTTATTATTTTATAGGGGAGGAATTTTTGGTCTTCAAAGCCAAGATTAAGCCCATGCATAGTAAGTTCCGTGGTTGCTTTTACGTATGATTGCCCATTACGCACGTCTTTAAAGTTTGTGATGGGTTGAGGTTGTACAGTGACGAAAGCCTTTGCTTGATATGTTGGGACCAAGTAGACGTCGCCTTGGAATGAAGAATCTAAATAGTTGCCGTTGGGGATTTCTTGGATTAGGTCTGGTGCTGAAGAGAATTGGGTTGGGCCGGTTGGAGCAGAAACGGGGACGTCAAAGTAATTTGCGAATTCTTGGGCGAGTGTGTTTTTTTCAGGGTAACCGTTAGCAATGTTGCAGCCGTTAATTGTGATGTCGCCTTTTTGGGTAAAAATGTCCGATGAGAGCTCGAAAATTGATGCAGCGATGTACGACTCATCCAGAGCGGGATCGTTCGCGTAGAGGCCTCCATTGATGCCGGGCTCTTGATTGACGTAAAGACCCACGTTATTGCCGTGGCCAAAATATTCCAGGTGGCTTATGAGGCCGTGTTTTTCAGTGTAGTCGCGGATAGCGGCATTGAATTCGTCGCCGCTATGGACTTCATAAATTTCTCCGCCGTTTTCTTTTTGGAAAGTGCGAGCGGTAAAGGAGAACATGGAACCGGATGGGCCGCCTTCGCCGACTATTATTAAAATGTTGTTTTCAGGCTCGGGCTCGGGGGCGGGGGCGGATTTTTGTTCGTTAAAAACGTCCGCTTGGAGATTTGCGGTGGTTGGGTTTTCTTTATTATTTGGAAAAAGAGCAATTAAAGAAAGTGAAATTAACGCAAGGAATGGAAGAATGAGAATTTTATCTTTCATGTTGTTTTCATTTACTTTTTTTAAAAACCTAGGAAGCGATTTAAGTCTGATCATGATCAAACTTAAATCTTTCATTTAGGTTTACAGGTTTTAAAAAAAGTAAATGAAAAGCGCTTTTATTCTTCGAATTCTCGGAGAGGCGGCTGTTCATACTTCTTTATTGTTTTTTTAAGCCCGGTAGAGAATTTGGGCGTGAGGCGAATGGAAAATATTCGTTGCCAGGAGTTTATCAAAATTTACGTCGCCTTGCACCTCCCAAAACCATCCAAAGCGAATGCGGTGGCCAAGCGATGCTGATTTTGACTCGCCGCGGGTGTCCTCAATGTCACGGACCAGGAAATAGGCTGCGCCGGGGTTTTTGTGGAATTCGTTTTTTGTGTCAGTTACAAGGGTGAGGGTTTCTTTGTTTGAATTTAAAAGTTCTCCAGTAGCCGCAAGCTTTTGCGCGAGTTCGTCTTGGTTTTCGGCTTCGCTGTGTTCAATCTCATAATGAAGCCATTTTTGGATGCGAACGTCAAAACCGCGGAGGCGGAGGGCGTTTTCAATTGTCTGGGCTTCGTTGTCCGTGATGATTAGTTTTACGTAAAATTCCAGTGTGTTTTTTTGGTGTTTGTAAGAGAGTGGAGACGGATGGGGCTCGTCAAAATTGAGCGGCTGTGCTTGGCCGGTTAAAGCCACTCCTTCCATGTATTTTCTCATGCTGGTGAAAATTCCGGGCATTGGGGCTGAAAAAGCGCGCTCGGGGTGGGGCATTATAGCCATTACATTTCCTTTGGGGTTGCAGATTGCGGCGGCGCTGTGGAGTGCTCCGTTTGGGTTCACGGGGAAGTTTGGGTCTATTTCACCTTTTTCCGTGCAGTATTTGAAGACAATTTGTTCGTTTTCCTCCAGAAAATCCATGAGGCCGTCAATTATGGTTGTGTAGCGGCCTTCGCCGTGTGCGACCGGCAAGAAGCCTAATTCACCAGGGCGGTAGTCAATGTTAAAGGCCGAGCGGCCTTTTGGAGCGGTGGATACTATGTTGACGTTTTCATTATAAAATCCGGTGCCAATGACTTTGCCGTCTTTAACTTTTTTGTTGCGAGCGAGACACATTAGAAGTTCGTTTTTTTCACCGCCGGGAATTAAGCCGGATTCAACTAAGACTTGGGCGCCGTTACAGATGCCAAGGACAGGTTTGCCTTTTGCGGCTTCATCCTTGATGTGTTCCATGACCGGGTCCATTGAGGCAATTAAACCAGCTCGTCCGCGGTCTTCGTAAGCAAAACCTCCAACGAATACAAACCCATCAAATTCTTTGAGTTTTTCAGGGTTGTCATTCCACCGGAAAAATTCTGCGTCCATTCCAGCGTCCCAGAGTGCTCTTCTGGTTTCGTATTCGGAATTATTTCCGGGAAATTGGATTACTGCGACGCGTTTTTTCATTTTATGCGGTTGCGCCTTTTCGGCGCGTTAGCCTCAGCCTTTTTTTAGGGCTTCGGCCACACTCCTTTTCAGTCGTGTGTGAAGGTTGTTCGAAGGCCGAATAGCCAAGCATTTAAGAGTTTTTGTTTTTGGATTGAGAGAATTGGTTCGCCGTTTTCCAGGATTGTGAATTCAGGAGAAGAAGTGGTTTCACCGAGTAGAATTGGTTCTAAACCAACTCCGCGGCAGGCCGAGAGGAATTCTTCTTCAAGAGCGACTTCAACTACGAATCCGCCGGTTTGTGAGAAAAGTTTTTGGTCAGTGGAAAGTTCCCCAACGCGAGAAATGTCCACTCTAACCGATAGTTTGCATTTTCCGCGGCCGCCGAAGGTCATTTCCGCAAGGCAGGCAGCGAGGCCGCCTTCAGAGATGTCGTGAGCTGCGAGAAGTGCGCCTCTGTCCACGGCTTTGAGCATAACTTGGAGCTGCTTTTTAACCTCTTCAAAATCAGGTTTGGGGACGAAAGCGCCCAGATGCCCCATTTGGCGGTAGTATTCGCTGCCGCCGAGTTCATTTTTGCGTTTACCAAGAAGGTAAAGTTTGGCGCCTTCACGCTTGAGTTCCGTTGTTATTGCTTTGTCTATGTTTTCAATTCGGCCCAGCATTCCAATTATGGGAGATGGGGCGACTGAATGGTTGCTCCCTTTGGTCGCGTTAGCCTCCGCGCCTAGTGGGGCGCTTTGGCCGCTCTCGCCAGCTCGCGCGTGCCTGTTTTTTGATTCGTTATAGAGAGAGACGTTCCCGGAAATTATCGGGAGCGGGTGGCCGGGATATGAAATGTGACCGACGCCTTCAAGTGCTTCTTTGATGCCGCGAATTCCTTCAACAAGTTCCCACATTTGTTCCGGTTTTTCCGGGTTTCCAAAGTTCAAACAATCCGTTGCGGCCCAAGGCGTTGCGCCAATTGCGGCCACGTTTCTCATACTTTCCACAACGGCGTTTACCGAGCACCAGTATGGTGAAATTAAGCCGTAGCGAGGATTCGCGTCAACGGAAAGTGCCGCGCCGACTTTGTGGATTTCCGGGACGTCCTCACGATTTCTGAAAGGAGCCAAGAGGCCTGCGTCCGCAATTCCGGGTTCAAAAACGGTTTGGCCTTGGACAACTTTGTCGTAGGAGTCGAAAATTGGGGTGCGGCAGGCAACATTCTCACTTGCCAGGATTTTTTTGAGCATTTCCGTGAGGTCCGGGGTTTCGTAGGTGGGTTCTTCAAATTTGCGGGCAGGGTCTTTGTAGGGCCTGTCGTATTGAAGACCTTTTGTGATATCCGGTGCGGGGGCGTCCAGGAGTGTGTTTTCACCAAATTTTACAACGTAATTTCCCTTTTTCACTTTGCCAACCAGGCTTGCGCGCGCGCCGACCGAGACATGCGGCAAATCCCATTCTTTATTGTAGTGGTCTAGAATTGTTTGTGTTATTGAAGGGTGGCAAATCCAGGCAAAACGCTCTTGTGTTTCTG
>JAHIVE010000035.1 GCA_018816805.1 Patescibacteria group bacterium
CCGGGTTGATGAAAATGCCGTTTAGGCGGCCGGCGGGCGCATTAGAGCCGGAGGAAATTACTGGAATTCCTGAGATGTTGGACCAAGTGCGTTTCATGTATTTAGTGTAATGCTTGTTTAGGGCTTGCGAAAAGACCATTTTTTTGGTAAAATATTAAGATTTAACAAAAATAAAAATGCCAACCGTAGATAGCGTATTACAACTTGCAAGGAGCATTGCTCTGCTTTCACCGGCGCAGCTTAGGCGAATTGAAACCGTGGTGCACTTTATGTCCGACGAGGATTTGAAGCAGCTTGAAGATATGCTTTTGAAGCTGCAAGAGGACGAAGTGAAGCAACTTGAAAAAGAATTGGAAGTTCGCAAACAGGTTGAGTCCGAATATAAAGAGTACAAGGCCGATAAAGCGCGAACCACACTTCAAGCAAAAGAAAAATCCGCCAGGGATGAGGACACTCAGGAGGCGGAGTCTTTATTAAATAATATGTAATTTATATGGCTACATTGGGCAGTTTAATGGATGCAATGACCGGTGGTTCGGAAGAGCCAAAGACGACTGCCGAAAAGGCGGAGAAGATTCGCAGTGAATTAAGTTTATGCCCGCGCGTGGAGGATTTTCCGGATGATTTTGTGGAACATTTGGAGAAAAATAACAAGGATTTGTATGATAAATTGATGAAATTAGATGAATCATATGGTGTTTGGCCTGAGACTGTTACGGAGTTTAATAATGCTTTGGGTGATTATTTGAATAAACCGGTTGATCAGGATAAATTAGCGAAGGTTTTGCGTGGAAATCATTGGTTCCCAAATAGAGAGCGTATTGAAGCCGCTATAGACAATAAGAAAAAATTGACACCAAAGGATTTGTTGGATGCGGATGAGGCTTCCTCTGAAAGGGTTGAAAGCATAAAACAGGTAACTGAAAACTTGGCTTATTATTTCCCTGACTTGTATGTTCCTGAAGAAGCTTTGAATAGTTTTAAAAAGAAATATCCAGATAAATTTAAAGACTTGGCTTACCATTTGGATGGTTGGGATTTTAATCCTACAAGTGGCAGTTGGGATTTGAATCCTATGAGAAATCCAAGAGAAGCTGCAGCGGCCTTTAATGCAATCAGGATTAACTATATACAAGAAACATATGTAAATTCTGGTGAAAAGTCATTAGCAGTGATAGAAAGAAAGTTTGGGGATAAAATTCCTGGACTACAGAGAACAACTGCAGATCTTCGTTCTGAATTTAATAGTTTAATGGCTGAAAATATTGGTGTGAAAGCAACGGAAACAAGTTTAAAGAATTTGAAAGATTTGGTTGTGGATTTAAATGAATTTGCGGAAAAAGAAAAAGAGAGACCTAAACCCACTCCTGGAGAAGGTGATGCTGGTGAGCCGACTGCGCCTGCTGAAGAGACTCCGACTGCGCCTGCTGAGGGTGCGACAGAGCAAAAAGAAGTGGCTCCGGATAGCTTGCAAGGGAGATTTGAGAGTTCCAAAAAGGAAATGGCGGAGTGGAAGGTGAAATTTGATGCGTACTTGGCAAACCCTCCTCAGGATATGAAGGGAAGAAGGGAGGCTTTTATGGCGCTTTATAAAGAGTTTTCAGACAAAAAGGAAGTATATCTTGCACTTCAAAAAGATGTTGATACAACAACCGAGAATGCTATGAAAGGTGGATTGACTGATGAACAAATGCCCGAGGAGCTTAAAACATTGGTTTCGGAGATTCGTAAGTTTAATGAGTATGTTGGGAAAAAGCTTGAGATTCCGCTAAAGAGAGAAATGAACAAAATCAGTCCTGCCGGTTGGGATGATTTGCGTGAAGAAATGGGGCTTAAACCGGTTGTGGAGAGGGTTTCAAAAGATGCCGATGAAGCAAATGCTCTTATGGATCAAATGGGGATTGAATTTCAAGGAAACAGGTTGGTGTTTACCAAGGCTGGAAAATCATCTGAAATTAAGTCTATTGGGTTTACCGGAGCGGAAAAAGTGGAAATAAAAGTGAAAGGGAAAGACAAATTAAAGATAAAAGTTAAGGGTATGGACGGGAAAAACTATACTTTCAAGGGGAAAACTTGGAAGGAAATTGAGGAGGATATTGATAAAAGCGATTATCCGTTTGGTCGCAGAAAAGTTCTTGTTGGCGGTGGGGTGGAAAGTAATGACGGCGAAGAGGTTGAAGCACCGGCTGCTGAGACTCCGGCTGAGGCTAGCACAGAGCCTGTTGCCGTTACAGCCACTCCCGAGGCTACGAAGGTGGAAGAGTCGGCATTTGAAGATGTACCGGATGAGGAGTTTAAGATGGATGATGGGCCCGCTGCGCCTTCCGATACTTTTGTGGATGCGGATGAAGAAAAAATCGGTACGCCGACAGGAATTGAAGAGCAGGGCGAGACTTTGAGTAGGAAAGCAAAGAGACAGGCCAAAAAAGAGGCGAAAAAGAATGAAGAAAGTCCTTGGACAAAGATTGCAGACAGCGTTGACGCTGCCGATCTGCCGGAAGCGGAAGATGACGAGGCGACGGGTACGGATACACCTACAACTTAATTATTTAACTTTATAAAATGATAGAAAAACATAAACCTGCCGGTTCGCCGGAAGAAAATAGACAGCAACTCATGGAAAAGTTGCAAGAGGCGGAAAATAGAGATTATTCGGAAGATTTTCTGAAATGGCTTGAGAAGGCGGATCAAGATTTGTTTAACAAAGCGTTTAATCAGCTTGCGAGAGGGGTGGATGCGGAAAAAGAAAAAGTGGAAAGTACGCTTGGAGAGATGGACGGTTTGTGCAGCAAATATGAGAAAATTGATGAAAGTTCAGAGTGGGATTGGAATAAAAATGAGACTATAAAAAAGAATCTTCAGTACTATTTTCCTGAAAATTACTATCCGGAAGGGATGCTTGATTATATGAAAGTGCATTATACGGATGATTTTTATGCGAATTCGCGAAGACTCAGTTGGTTGTCCGCCGGTTGGGGTGGAAAGGATTCTGCCGATTGGTTCGACAATAAGAGGGATAATTGGGTTCGAGACAGGCTAATTATTCCAGGGCAGGATGCGTATAACAGGATTGATGTGAAGTCTGAACGTGAAAAAGACAGGACTGTGCCGAATGGAAGTATGACTTATAGGGAGGCAATGATGAAATTTGAGAATATTCGTGATGTATATAATGGGGATCCTGACCGTGAAAATTATCAAAAACTAACGGATATTGTGAGGGATTTGGATAGACTTGCAGATTTAATTGGCAAGCCTAGGGTTGCTCCTGCGCCAAAGCCTGCTCCTGCTGCGCCGGTTGAAAAGGCTCCCGAGGTTGCTGCGGAGAGTTTGGTGGGTAGATTTGAGATTATTAAGGGACAAGTTAGAGATTGGGAGAAAAAGTTCGACGAATTTCGGGCTAAGGAAAAACCGGCAGATAAAGATGCTTTGCAGGCTGAAGTTTTTGCTCTTTATAAGGAATTTTCTGATATTAAGGGGCTTTATACCGATCTGCAAAAGGATGTGGATGCCAAGACCCAAGAGTATTTGGATGAAACCGGAGCAGATGAATTTACTCCCGTTGATCATGTTGGTTTGGTAAAAAATATTGAGAAATATAATGGTTATATGGGTGAACTTGCCAGAAAAATGCAGAGTGAGTTGGATACAGCCAAAATTGATATGGACAAATATTTGGAAGAAAACCATCCGGATGTGTCCAGGCCATCTGCTGAAGATGTGACCGGAACGGTGCCACTCACTGAAACTCCAGGTGCTCCTGAACCTGAACCATCTGAATTTGAGGTTCCGGAAGAGGAGGATATTGAGTTTGTTACACCTGCGGTTCCGCAGGATTATTCGGCTCCTGTGGATGAAGTTTTAGTTGATGATGGGGCTAAAATGCCTTCGGACAGTTTGTCAGGGGCAGCGCCTGTAGCGCCGGTGGAAACTGTGCCTGCACCTGAAATTGGCACGCCGGCGGGGATTACAGAGCAGGGAGAAACTTTGGAAGTTTCTGAAAAGTCGTTTGAGGATACTATGGCGGATGCGAATAAAACGCTAAATGATGAGTTAGGCAAACTGACCAGCGTATTAAAACCATATGACGGCAAGCGAAAAGAACGAAAAACTCAAAAACGTCTTGGAGAGGAAATTGGGTTGATAAGCTCTAAGCTTGGAGTGGCTTTGGAGAAATCCAAGGGTGATAACCCTGATATTGCCGGTTCTTTGGCGGCTTATAATGAGGCGGCAAAAATGATTAAAGATATGGATAAGACTTACAGGGAAGATCCCAAAGTTGATTTGAGCAGGGAAATTAAAATGGCTTTGCTAGGAGTTGTTACTGAGATGGACTCTCAAATAGAAGTCGTGAACAAGGCTGCAAAAAGTTAAGATTGTGAGCCTTGTGAAAATTTGACCAACTTTGCATAAAAACTATTGACTTATTTGCCCTTTGATGCTTTAATGTGTCCTTAAAAAGTAAATTATATCATTATGACACTTTCAAACATGCCTCAAGAGGGCGGTAGTGAATTGACTTCTGTAGTAGCTGAAACTCAAGGTGGACCGAATTTTTTGAATTCGCTAAGGGGAAAATATATGGGGGCATTGTTGGGAGCTGCTGCGCTTATGAGCGTTGCTTGTAGCGGTTGTCCGGATTTGAGAAAAGATGGTGATATTGATACGGGTGATACGGGGGAAGAGTTTGAAAAACCTGCCCAAAAACCGGTTCGTTCCGGGGAGAGAAGGGGAGTGAAAATAAATCCTTCCGAAGCTGAAATTCAAAGGTATCGCCTCGCTACCGCTCAAATAGAGGATGCGCTAAATACATTTGTGGAGATGGATGTGAATTATAATAAGTCGAATGTAAAAAATCTCAGAGATGCTGCTGATGCGGCGCTTAATTTGATCCAATTTATGGAGAAATATCCGGAAATGAGAGATCCAAATTACAGTTATGCAAATTTAGCTACGAAAGCCGCTCATGCGCTGCAGTTGGCTGATAGACGCGAGGCTGAACTGACTGCGGCTGAGGCGGCAGGTGGAACTCCCGCTGCGGGGGCTGAAGCTCCAGCTCTACCGGTTGCTCCGGTTATTGCTCCTGAGGATCCTGTATCTGCTCGTGATGCCAGAAAAGCACGAAGGGCTGAAAAGCGCAATTCTCGATAAGAAAGTTTGACGTTTTAAGAATTGACGTTTTTGGGTGAACTGACATATACTCCGGCTTGCCTTTATGGCGAGTCGGGGTTTGGCGCAGTTGGCTAGCGCGCCTGGTTTGGGACCAGGAGGCCACAGGTTCGAGTCCTGTAACCCCGACCATTTTTTGAGGTTTTCTAGATAAAAAAACACCTGCAGGGTCACCGCAGGTGTTTTTAGTTGTGGATTTTTAGTAGAGAAGTGTGTGACCTGAAAGGGTGTGGTTCGCTACATTGCCGAGCCATCCTACAGTTACATATCCATCATTCCAGATGAATCCACCTTCAAGGTTGATGTCTACGCCTAGAGGATCGTCTTCATTTTGGTCGTCATTTAGAAGCCGGCTTGTGTCCAATTCAAGTGTGTAGGCTTCAGTTGAACCTGCTGGGACAATAAGTGGCATGCTTGGAGTTACTGTTAGTGTTGCTTGGGAAGCAGTCGTAAAAGTGACTTGTCCATCTGCAATTGGGGTTCCGTTTGAGTCTTTTAGAAGAGCAACAACTGAGTTTCCGGTGTTGAAGTCTGAGAAAGAAGAGAGATTGAAAGTGACTTCTTCAATTTCTACGTCGCCGGCGACGTCAGCCGTGACGTTGAATGCAAAAATGTCATCATGAGCTCCAACTGTTTGCTGGCCGGATGGTGAAAGTGCGCTTAATGCAAGAGTTGGTTTTGTTGCTTGGATGTGCATTCTTTGTGGATTTCGGACAATTTTTGTCAGATTTGGTGCATACACTTGTCCGGTTTGAAGGTCAATTGCGCGGAGGTTTTTTGTGCTTGGAAAAAGCATCATTGTTTCTCCGGCATGTGCTCCGTATAACACTGAGTTAACATCAGCATAGAAATACAAGTTTGTGCACTGACCGGCTGGAACGTAAATGTCGAGCCCAGCAAAATGGGCTTCACCGTTAACCGGGTATGTAGAGTGGTGTGCAACCGCTCCTTGCTGAGTTTCGTACTCAACTGTGATGGCTCCATAGTTATTATCCATGTCGCCAGGTGTTTGCTCGAACAGGGTGAAAACTGTAAAACGGTCAATTTCGTAGTCGTTTCCGCTATTGCAGAGCTGAATAGTTGTCATTGGAACGCCGTCTTCACCGGCGATAACAATGTCTTCGTCCGGTGCTAAGGGACTTAGATTTGCGGACAGGTCTTGAAAAGACGCATCAGTGCTTGGGCTAACTAGATAGACGCTTCCTGTGAAAAGGATTGCCAAAGCTAGAAAACCTGAAGTGATTTTTTTCATAAAGAAAAAGTTATGAGTAAGATAAATAAAACAAGTGATGGCTAGAAATGTTACAAATCTGTATAATTTTCTTGTCTAACCCAATCCTCCATGCCAAAAATTTCAAAAAGCACCATTGATAAATGGAAAAAGCTGGCGCTTGCGCTTTCGATAATTATTGTTTTGAACGTGTTTTTTAATGTGGGGATTGAGACTTTTTATCCGATGCCCGAGTGGAATGACTATTGTCCGGATCAGCTTTGGGAGGGACGTTATGAGACTCAGGAGTCTTGTGAGGCGGTTGGTGGGCAGTGGCGGTATGACCAGTATTATTCGCCAAAACCGGTGGCGACTCCGGAGGAAGTTGGATCTTATTATTGCGATGCGGGTTATACCTGTGGTCAGACCTATGAGGAGGTGATGAAGGTTTATAACAGAAATGTGTTTATTGTTTTGACGGCGCTGGGAGCGCTTTTGGTGGTGGTTTCTTTGTATTTGTCTATTCCGAGTGCAGTTCTAAATGGGCTGATGTATGGTGGCGTTTTGTCGATTTTGATTGGAGTGATGAGGTATTGGGACAGTATGGATGACTACCTCCGGTTCATTGTGAGCGGGGTGATGCTACTGATTTTGATTTTGGTGGGGGTGAAGAAGGTGAAGGATGAGTAGCAGAAAGAGATAATTTTAAACCTTTAAGGGCGGGAAGCTTTCGTTTTGGGACCAGATGCCAAGTTCGCTCTGGCGGGCGTATTGTTCAAGCTGAGTGAAGTATCCCGGGTTTGTGATGGGAAACTGAGTTGGAAAGATTGCGTAGCCGTTTTCGAGTAGGGCTTCGTTAAGGTTTTGGAAAGTGCCGTCGGCTTGCAGAACGTCTACGTATCGTAATTTTCGTCCGTATGGGTCTTCGTCTTGATTGGCTTGGTCTGATCTTAGCCGGACTATGCGGTTTTTTAGGAATTCGGTGGTAAAAAGTGTGGCTTCTTGGGCGTAAAATTGGGCCGACGAGTCAGGGCCGTTGATTTCCGGCGTGTCTACTGCAAGGAGTCTAACCTGAAAAGAATTTTTACTGTCGTCTGTGACTATTATTGTGTCACCGTCTATGATTGCGGTAACCCAGTATAAGTCTTGATCTGAGGGGCAGATAAGGTCTTCTTGCGGGATGTAAGCGAAGTTTTGCTCTTGCGGTTGGGGCTCGATTTTGGGTAATTCAACCTGTTTGGCGGACACAAGCAAAATCTGTAAAAGTAGTTCCAACATCAGTTATAATTATTATGGAAGAGTACTTTATACCATTTTTGGGGTGCGCTGTCAAGTGTGATTTATGAGTTGCGTCCCAGGATTTTGTAAGCGCGGGTGAGCATTTTTTTCTCTTCTGCCGGGGTTTGGTGGTCGTAGCCTAAAAGGTGGAGGAGGCCGTGGACGAATAAGAAGCGGAGTTCTTCTTCAAGGGTTTGATTTAGGTCTTTGGCTTGCTGTTTGGCGCGGTCGACGGAGATTATAATTTGGCCCAGTTTTTTTGAGTCTTGGGCGAATGGGAGGATGTCTTTTTCAGAGAAGGACAGGACGTCTGTTGGCTGGTCTCGGTCACGGTATTGCAAGTTTATTTTGCGAATTTGGTTGTCTCCGGTGAGGAGGAGTTCTACGGTGCCATTTGCCTCCTGGACTTGGAGAGCGGTGAAGAGGCTTGCGGGGATTTTGTGGGCGGTCTCGTTTGTTATTTCGAGTTTCATAGGTTTTCAATTAAGGACCATTCAGAGTCGTCCATTTCCCAGTACGAATAAATTGCGACGCCGGTGACGTTTTGGGGCTTTGAGCGTACATTTGAGAGGCCGCGGGTGAGTCCGGCGAGGCCGGTTTGGACATTTTCAGCTTGGGGGTCTATTCCTTGGCCATCTTCATAAGCGGGGATTCCAATAAAAAGCTCCGTGTCTTCCGGGACTATTTTTGAGAGAGCGACTACCTGCTGTTCAACCCACCAAGTGTAGAGGGCGGGGTCGTGGAAGCGGGTGTCGTAGGTCATGACGGTGAGTTGGTCGGCGAAGGCACTGGCGCGGCGGACTTGAGCGGTGGACCAGTAGCTTTTGATGTCTTTTTTGAATAACCAACCGACTAGTTGGCTCATTAGGTGGGGTTGCCATTCGTCCATTGCGACTGAGATTTTTGCGCTGGGGAGGGCTGAGCGCATTTCTTCGAGGAGGAGGAAGAAACCGTCATCTTTGTTGTAGACAGGCTCAATGTCTATGTGTATGCCGTCGAAACCTTTGGTGAGGATCCAGGATGCAGAGTTGATAATACCTTGGCGAACGAGCGGATTTTGGAGGTCAATTTCAGAGTGGAGTTGACCGATCCAAGCGTAGTTTACGGTTGGGAGGGCTTCAAGGCCGGGGACGAAAATTTGCAGGTCATCCGCTAATTCGCCGTTTGGGCCGAGTGGGCCAACGTGAAAATAGAGGTCTGTTACGGGGAGGTCTTGGATGCGCTCTCTGAGGGCGTAAAAATCTTTTTCTGTGCCGCGAGACCAAGAATGTTCCATCCAAAGTGCAACTGATGGTTCTTGAGGAAAATTTTCTTTGTGGACACCAAAGCCGAACCAAGCGACTGCGAGAAAAAAAATTGTGAAGCAGCTGAAAGTTAAAACTATGAGCGCTCTAGTGATTTTTTGGATTTGAGAAAACATTTCGTGAATATAATTCATCAATTTTGAAAGTCTAGCAAGAGCAAGGTTTAGTCAAAGTGGACAACGTATGTTAAGATCAATGTCGACATTAATCATCCACGTCTATGGCCACTCAAATGAAATTTACGATCAGCCGCAAGGAAGCAGCTGATTTGCTGGATGTGTCTACTCGCACTATCGACAGACATATTCGTCAGAAAAAATTAACCGCTCGCAAAAAAGGCGGAAATATCCTTTTGAATGAAGAGGAGTTGAATAATTTTAAAGTTTCGCGCTTTCAAAATATGCATGGTGCGTCTCCGGAAGTTTCCGGCAGAGCTCACAGACATGTGGACGGCGTTTCAAAAAGACAGACTACAATTATTGACGGAGATACAGGCAAGATTGAAGAAGCTATCAAAATGGAGGAAACTGCTGCGGCAAAAGGTGAGATTGCTCCTGTCAATGAGCGAGAGAAAGTTTTTGAAGAGCTTTATGACTTATCTCGAAGAGAGATTCGCGAATATAACAATAAACTTGAGGCTGCAAATTACAGATTGGGACAAATTGAAACACAGTTGAAGCATTCAGTACCCCTTTTAGAGTATCAAGAGCAAAGTGAGGCACTCCGTGAAACTGAAACTGTAATTCAGAAAAAGATGCAGCAAAAGGATGAGGCTGTGGATGCGCTTCAATCAGAACTTAGGTCTGAAAGATTAAATAAGAATGTTTATATTGGTTTGCTGTTTGGACTTTTAGCCTTGCAACCACTTTTGTGGCTGCTGCTACAAGGTTAAAATTGAGCAGAATGGCGCTGCTTGTTTTAGGATGAGCGGCGCTAAGGAAAAAGAGGGGCGATGGAGTGGTCGCTCCTTTTTTTAATGGCATGAAAGGATGTGGGTGATGTCAGATCTTCTTCTGAATCAGGCCGATGAAAATACCGAGCATGAGGAAGCCGAAAAAGGACTCTGTGACGGCGAGGGCTTTTGCGGCGAACATAATGGGGACTATGTCTCCGTAACCGACTGTGGTGAGGGTGATCATGGCGTAATAGATGTAGTCGAACCAGTGGCCGGTAGCGGGGATGGTGCGAAGAGATTCTGCGACCGTAAGGTCTAAAAGAAAGTATCCCAAGGACATCACGAGTGAGAATGCGAGGACTGTGAGGGCCCAGCGCGTTAAGCTTGTGCCGTAATTTGAAGTGATTTCAAGGAATTTGTATTCGAGCCATTTGCCGATTTTTTTGTGTTCGTAAAAATCGCAGGAGCGGAATTGCATTTTGCGGCGGAAAGCGTCTTCTTTGCTTTGGAGAAAGTGTTTTTTCTTGTAAAGAAGCTCAAGTGAGCCGTAGCAGCGTTCCATGAGGCGGTAGAAATCTGCGAGTTCGGATGAGTAAACTTTTTCTTTGTCTTCATTATAAACGTCACGTTGTTTCAGGAAGGCTTCGTCCATTTTTTTGTAGTATTCCATGGATTCTTCCGTTTCGTGGACAAGAGATGCTTTGAGGTAGCTGATGAGAAGATAATAATAACAAATTCCACGTTCAGTGTGGTCTCCCGGACGTAATTCCTCAAGACGCTTTTCAAAAGCGGGTTTTACTTCAGCGTAGCGGTTGAAGTCGCCGCGTTCTTCGATTTTTTGGATTGCATCTTGGAAGTCCATTTTTTAGGCTCAATTTACCTTTACATTATACCATTTTTCAGGTTAAATCGCAACTATGATGACGCCATTTGTGTATTTTTGAAACCCGGGAAGCGAATGGTTTGACGGTTTATTTATTTTGTAATTCGTTATAAGCTTTTAGTAATTTAACGACAAACATTGATAGGAGTATTTGATTCCGGTTTTGGGGGGCTTACAAAGTTGTCGGCGTTCATAGATGAGCTGCCGGAGTATGATTATATTTATTTGGGAGATAATGCCAGGGCGCCTTATGGGGATCACAGTAAGGGGATAATTACCGAGTATACAAGGCAGGGTGTGCGGTTTTTGTTCGACAAGGGAGCGAATTTGGTGATTTTGGCTTGTAATACGGCTTCGTCAAATGCGCTGAGGACGCTTCAGGAGGAGGAGATTCGAGGACCTCAAGTGAAGGACAGGAATATTTTGGGGGTGATTTTCCCGATTGCGGAGGAGGTTGCGCGGCTTAAGGCTAAGCGAATTGGTTTGATTGGGACTCGTGCAACGGTTGAGAGTGGCGTTTATAGAGAGGAAATTTCCAAGGGGCTTAAAGATTTTGAACTGACGCAGAAGGCGTGTCCGCTTTTGGTGCCGCTGATTGAGCAGGGGTGGGTAAATAGGCCTGAAACCATGGAAATTTTGGAGTCGTACTTGGAAGAAGTGAAGGCGGCGAATCCTGAAATTTTGGTTCCGGGCTGTACACATTATTCGATCCTGCAGGACGAAATTGAGGAGATTATGGGGCCGGAGGTGAAGGTTTTGGAGACGGGGAAGATTGTGGCGCGGTCGCTACGGGATTATTTGGGGCGGCATCCGGAGATTGAGTCGCGTTTGGGGAAAAATGGACGGCGGAAATTTTATTGCACGGATAGTCCGGAGGAGTTTAAGAAGATTGGAGAGACTTTTTTTGGACATGGGATTGAACAAGTGGAGTTGGCGAAATTGGGGTGACTTTTTTGTGGATTAGTGAGTGGGGAAAAAGGTATAATTTGCTAGATGAAAATTCTGTGGAAAATTTTTTGGGAGGAGACGGAATTTAAGAGGCAAATTGCTCATTTTGCTTTTGGGATTTTCTATGCAGCTTTGTTTTATGTTGGGCTGATGGACGCTAAGGTTTCGGCGATTTTGTTTTTGGGGTCGATTGCGTTTTCTTTGTTTTTGAAGAGGAGGCGGAAGTTTGTGGACAAACTGGTGCTTCTTTTGGAGAGGCAGAAAGATTTGTATGAAATTCCGTTGAAGGGGCTTATTTTCTTTTTGCTTGGGGCGACGCTGACTATTTCTTTGTTTGAATTTGTCCCTGCTATGTGTGGAATTTTGGTTTTGGCTATTTCGGATTCTATTGGGACGCTTTACGGTAAGTATTTGGGAGTGGTGAAGATTCGCTGGAACCCAGATAAGCATATGGAAGGGCCAATTTTGGGCGGCTTAGTGGCTGCTGTGGCTTTGGCGGGGTTTGTGCCACTGCCTGCGGCTTTGATGGGGGCTTACTGCGGGGCTTTTTTGGATACGTTGAAATTGCGTATTTTTGGATTTACGATTGATGATAATTTGTTGATTCCGCTTGTTTCGGCGGGGGTGGTTTCCTTGATGATATAGCAAGGATACCAGCATTTCTCAGCTTTTTTGGTTTTTTACTCCCACTCAATAGTGCCGGGGGGTTTGTTTGTGATGTCGTAGAGGACGGCGGATGCGAAAGGTGCGAGGAGTTGGGCGAGTGCGCGGACTTCGGGCATGGGGAGTTGGGCGAAGTTGGCGGTCATTGCTTCGTCAGAGATGATTGGGCGGAGGACAAGAGTGTCGTGGAGCTCAGTTGTGTTGATTGAGACCGGTAGAAGGACGGTTGGCATTTGCCAGACTTCACGGTCTTTCTTGATTTGGCGAAGCCAGTTCATGGCTATGTGGTCTGCCTGTTGAAGGAGGTGGGTTCTGTTTGGATTGAGGTCACCGGGGTTAATTTGAACGGTTTCTATTTTGTCAGGAGAAAGGAGGTAGAGGACGCGGTTGATTTCAGAGAAGCGGTTGGTGAGGGCTGGGGCGATTTCTTCGAGCTGCTCCCAGGTGGCGGGGCCTTGGATCACGACCGGGTGACGATATGTGCGTTCGTCGCCTTGGACGCCGACGGATTTTATGGGGAGAGTGTGTGCGGTGAGGTGGTGTGGGGCGAGGAATTGGTTGATTTGGGCGTCCAGGTCTTGGTGGTTTTCGGGCCAGTCTGCTGCGGTCGTGCAGAGTATGCGGACGGCGAGGCCGGGGCCGGGAAAAGGGTGGCGCCAGACCATTTGCTCGGGGAGGCCCAGGCGGGTGCCGACTTCTCGGACTTCATCTTTGTAGAGATCCGCGAGGGGTTCAATGATGCGGCCACAGCGGATCAATTCTTCAATTTCCGGGACGCGGTTGTGGTGGGTTTTGATTTTGTCTGCGCGCTTGGTACCGCCGGATTCGATTGTGTCCGGGTAGATTGTACCCTGGCCGAGTAGCCATTCGTCCGGGTTTAATTTTAGGTTTTCTGAGACGCGTTTTTGGATTTCAAGGAAGACGCGACCAATGATTTCGCGCTTGTGTTCCGGGTCGGTTACGCCGGCAAGTTGCCGGAAAAATTCTTGTGATGCGTCCTCAACGTGGAGGTTTTTAACGCCGGCTTTTTGTAGCATTTCTTCCACTTGCTCGCGTTCGCCTTTACGCATGAAACCGGTGTCCACAAATAGGCCGTAAACGTTTTCTGCTCCAATTGCTTTTTCCAGGAGGACAAAAGCGACTGATGAGTCTACGCCGCCGGAGACTAGCATGAAGACACGGCGGTCTCCTACTTGGGTGCGGATTTCTTGGGTTTTTTGTTCAATGAAGTCGCCCAGGTTCCAGTCACGCGAGGCGCCGGTGAGGTTGATGAAATTTTCAAGGATTTTTTTGCCTTCGAACGTGTGTTTGACCTCCGCGTGGAATTGGATTCCGTAAAAATTGCGAGAGGGATCGCCAACGACGGAGTAGGGGTCGTCTTTGGAGGAGGCGAGAATGCGGAAGCCCTCGGGGAGGGCGGTTACGCGGTCGCCGTGGGACATCCAGACTTGGGTTTGAGGAGAGATGCCCGTGAGGAGAGCGGCAGGGTCGGTTATTGTGATTTGAGCTTTGCCGTATTCCGAGCCTTTACCTGTGCCGCGCTCAACGGTGCCGCCGAGCATTTGGGTCATTAATTGGTGGCCGTAGCAGACACCAAGGATTGGGATTTTTAGGTCGAATATGGCCGGGTCCGCTTGAGGGGCACCGGGTGCGTAAACGGAGGCGGGGCCGCCTGACAGAATTATTCCTTTGTAGTCTTTGAGGGTGGTTGCGGGAGTTTCAGTGTCCAGAATTTCCGAATAAACGCCAAGGCGGCGGATGCGGGTTGCGAGCAGGTGTGTGTACTGGCTACCGTAGTCAAGGATTGCTATTTTACTGTGTTGGTTCATCCGTGGGTTCTTCGGTTAGGGGTTCTTCGACTGTTCCGGTGGAAGCTTCCGGTTCTGTGATTTCGCGGGTTGGGGCAATGACGGGAGAAAGGTCTTCGACAATTTGGAAGCTTAAGTTGAGGTCTTTTTCAAGGTTGGTTTCAAATATAGCAAAGTTTTCACGGGAGGAAAATTGGTCTGATTGTAAGGTTAGACCGGGTGCTAAGCGGACTATTACGCGGTAGTGGTCCGCTAAAGTGCCGGGTTGTTTATGAAGGTGGAGGTAGTAAGTGCCGTTGGACCAGACGTATTCAGGCAGTTCATATTCGTAAGTGTAGAGGTGGGTTTCGTCCGGCTGGACTTCTGTGAGTTCGCCAATTACAAAAATGTCGCTGCGCTGCTCTGAAATTGATCCTGTAGAGCTTAAGTCGCTGCCGAGTGGGACCAAGAGGCGAAGGTAGCTTTGGTAGGTGTCAACGTTTTCGTTTTGGTAGGTGATGGTAGTTTTGGCGTTGATGGTTGGGTTGCCCAGGACGTCTGAGCGGCTTGAGACATTAAGTTCGTATGTGATGTCACGTATAATGTAGCGGCTTTGGTTTTCGCCGGAGTAGATGGCGTCGTTTATGGCCAGGAAGTCTCCGGCGGAGGATTCCGGGAGGGCGCCGGTCCAGTTTCTTTTGATGAATTGTTTTTGGAGGTGTGCTCGATTGAAAGATGCGAGGAGGTGTTTTTCTTCAAAGGCTGTGGCGGCGCGGCTTAGGGTGCGGTGAGCGGCCCAAGGCAAGTAAGTTGATTTTGAAATTATTTTGCTTAGGGATTCGCCGGTGTAATCTTGGGCGCCTAAAAGGGCTTCCATAAAGGTTTGGTCCAGGGCAATAATGCCGTCTATCCGGGCTTCAGGGTGAGTGAGTTGGTAGAATTCTGTCAGTTTTTCTTTGGCTAGGTTGAAGTCCGGGTCAAAGTTTGCGTCTTGAAAAGTGTAGCTTTGGTTGTCGTTCAAGGCACTGATTACCAAGGGTGGATCAATTTGTTTGTGATTTGTGATTTCACCGTTTGCGTCAAACCATTCTACGCCTCGATAGAGCCCGTGAGAAAATTTCAGTTCGCCGTAGGCTGTGATTGCACCGCCGGTGGGGCGGAGTTCACCGTTATTTTGGATTAGGACAAGGTAGGTTCGGCTGCCGAATGGGAAGCCTGTAAGAGACGGGAAGCGGGTTACCAGGAAGCGGAATTGGCCAAAAAAGAGCCATGTTATGATGAATATGACCGTTAGAAGCGCTACTGCCCATTTTGCGAGGCGGATCAGGAAAGATTTGGCTTTGCTTGGTTTCCTCTGTTTTGGCTCCGGGTGGCGCTGGCTGAAATGGTGAGAGGGGTGGTAGCCGGAGGTGCCATATGTTCTGTCCATTTTTGTGGGGTCGCTTTGTGGGGATTTGTCTGCATGATAAAGCTAGCGGCGGGTTGGGGCAAGGGGGAAGCAGTTGTTTACTTCTTGGCGGCTTTGCGGGCTTTTTCCAACATCTTTTTTTCCGCTTTGAGGTCTTCCTCAAGTGGGCGCATGAGGGGGAAGAGGATAACGTCACGCAAGTTATCTTGGGCTGTCAGAAGGGCGAAAATGCGGTCTATCCCCATACCCCAGCCGGACATTGGGGGCATGCCGTGTTCCATTGCGCGGAGATAGTCTTCATCAATCTCGAGGGCGTCCAGGTCGCCGCCGGCGGAGGCTTTTGCTTGTTCAAAAAAGCGATTCCTTTGATCCTCCGGATCCACAATTTCCGAATAGGCGTTGATGACTTCCCAGGTGTTTACGAGGAGTTGGAAGGTTTCGCAGATTCGGGGGTCGTCGTCCGAGCGACGGGCGAGGGGTTTGGTGGATGCGGGGTGGCGGATTACGAAAGTGGGTTTGATGAGGTGCGGTCTGCTCACTTTTTTGTAGAGGGCGTCGCAGAGATTGCCGTAGCCGAGGAGGTTCATGTCTTCGATTTCGATTTTTGCTTTTTTGATGGCGCGGCGGAGGGCGGAGGCGTCGTCGTAGTGGTCGTATATGTCAATTCCGCAGTCTTTTTTGATAAGGCGGCCGAATTCGACGCGGGGCCAGGGCGGGGTGAAGTCGATTGTGACGGGTTTACCGTCACGCGAGAGAGTTTTTACTTTTAGGGTGCCGAGGAGGTCTTTGATCACTTGTGTCAGCATCTGCTCGGTAAAATTCATGTTGTCTTCATAGTTCCAGTAGGCTGCGTAGTATTCGAGCATGGTGAATTCCTGAAGGTGGGAAGGGTCCATGCCTTCATTGCGGAAGCATCGGGCGAATTCATAGACGCGCTCGAAGCCGCCGACGACTGCGCGTTTCAGGTAGAGCTCCGGGGCGATACGGAGGTAGACGGTGAGGTCCAGGGCTTCATGGTGAGTTTTGAATGGGCGGGCGGTGGCGCCGGATGCTTTTGTGGCGAGGACGGGGGTTTCAATTTCCAGAAAATTGTTTTTGTCCAGGTAATTGCGAAGTAAAGTGATGAGGCGCGAGCGAAGACGGAAGCGGTTCATTGAGTCTTCATTCATGGTCGTGTCTAGGTAGCGTTGGCGGTAGATTGCTTCTTGGTCCTTGAGGCCTTGCCATTTTTCAGGCAGCGGGCGCAGGGTTTTTGAGAGGAGGGTGAAGTCGCGGATAAGGACGGTGAGTTGGCCGTGTTTTGTATGGAACAATTCGCCGGAGCAGCCGAGGAAGTCGCCCATGTCCAGTTTGCGGGTGAGCTTGTAGGTTTCCGGGCCCAGAACGCCGAGCATGAAACAGATTTGGATTTGGCCGCTTTCATCAGCCAGGTTTGCAAAAGTCAGGCGGCCGTGAGTGCGTAGGGTTTTTAGGCGACCGCGGATGGTGACTTGGGCAGTTGGGCCTTTTTTGAGGATTGCGTCCAGGTCACGGGGTTTCTTTTTGTCTGCGAGGGTTGTTGCTTCCTGAGTTGAGTGAGTAGACTCGAAGCGGGCCGGGTAAGGATTGTGGCCGAGGGCGCGAAGTTCGTCGCGTTTGCGGGAGCGGTCTTGGAATTCGTCGGACATTTTAATTGGTTTAAGGTGTCGCTTTGCGACTTTTTTCTAGTGCACACGAGGCAGGACTTTGTCCTGTCGTGTGTGGGGGTATTATAGCGAGTACGGAAGAGTTTGGCGAGTTGGGGTTTACAACGCCTCAACGGGCAGGTCTGCGAAGGAATGTTTGCGGTCGATGTCATAAAAGCGCATTTGTTCTTTTTTGAAGAGGAGTTCAATGCGGCCGACGGCGCCGTGGCGGTGTTTTCTGATAAAAATGTCTGTGATGCCGGCGCGGTCCGTGTCTTCTTCGTAGTAATCTTCACGGTACATCATGAGAACGACGTCCGCGTCTTGCTCGATGGCTCCGGATTCGCGGAGATCCGAGAGTTGGGGGATTTTGACGGGACGGGATTCGACGGCGCGGGAGAGCTGTGAGAGAGCCATGATTGGAATGTGGAGTTCACGAGCGAGGCCTTTTAAATTGCGGGAGATTTCCGAGATTTCCTGAACGCGGTTTGTGATTGAAGTGCCGGATTTTCCTATGGACATGAGCTGGAGGTAGTCGACAATCAGGAGGTCAAGGCCGTGTTCCATTTGGAGGCGGCGCGCCTTGGCGCGCAGTTCCGCAATGGAGGAACCTACAGAGTCGTCAATGAAGATTTTTGAGTTATTGAGGGAGTCCATAACTTGACCCATTCGCATAAAGTCTTCCTGGGAGAGTTTTCCGGATTTCATTTTCCAAGAGTCAACGGCGAGTAGCGAGACAAACAAACGTTCTACAAGCTGCTCTTTGGACATTTCCAGGGAAATTAGACCGACGGATTTACCGTGCTGCGCGATGTTTTGGGCGACGTTCAAGGCGAGAGCTGTTTTACCCATGGATGGGCGAGCGGCAAGGATAACAAGGTCTGTGTTTTGGAGACCGGTAAGGATGTTATCCAGAGAGCCAAAGCCGGTTTGGAGGCCTTGGTATTTTTTGGCGGTTTCTGGGTCGTGGAGTTCGGAAATTTTCTCATAAGTTTGGGAGAGGACTTCTTTGATGTGGACAAAGCGGTTTCTTAAGAAGGTTTGGGAGACTTTGTAAAGTTCTTGTTCGGCTTGGTCTACCAGTTCGTCCACGTCTTCATCCTCTTTGTAGCCGAGTGCGGTGATGTTTGAACCGGATGTGATGAGCTTTCTGAGTGTGGCTTTTTGTTTGACAATGAGCGCGTATTGAAAGACGTGTGAGGCGGTGAGGACGTCATTTGTGAGTTCTTCAAGGTAGGACTGGCCGCCGACTTCATCCAACTTGCCGTTGTCTTTGAGCCAGGTTGAGACGGTTAGGATGTCTAAGGGGGAGCGTTTTGCGAAAAGTTCCTCCATGGCCTGGTAGATGAGAGAGTGGGTGTCGTAATAAAAATCTTCGGGATGCAGAATGTCCGCAATTTTGATGATTGCGTTTTTTTCAATCATGACGGAACCTAAAACTGATTTTTCCGCTTCAAGACTGTGAGGCGGGACGTGTGGGGTTTCGGGCATGTAAAGTTGGAAAAAGGTTGCGCCTTTGGCGCGTTAGCCTCCGCGCCTAATGGGGCGCTTCGGCCTCACTCACTTTCGTTCGTGAGTGGGATTTAAAGTTTTGCACAATTTGGATTGTTCGGACAAGAAAGCGGGCTTGCAAAGCGGAAAATTTGTATTGCACTCAAAGAAATGTTAGGATGCTCTCTTAAAATTTAATTTTCACACCATGGGTAAGAAAAAAAATCGCATTGAGGAGGAAGTTATGCAGGATGAGCCTCAATTTGGCTTGGAGAGTAGGACGGAAGAGAGCGGGAAGATTGTTTTGAATTTTTCTGGGAATTTGAGGGTTAAGGTTGCCGGTGACCGTGAACTTACGGGAAATGATGTGCATGATATTGGTGAGCAGGCGTTGGAATTTAAAAGGGCTATGTTTTGCTTTGATTGCATTTCTGAATTTAAAAAGGTGGCTGATGGATGTAGAGGTCGCATGGCAGAAGTTTTTCTTCCTGAGGAAAATGCTGAGCCGATGTTTGAAGATTTTGGTGTTGATTTGGGGAAATTAGGGTATGCGCATGGTGATATGGTTCAAGTTCTATTTGAGAATGTTAGCTTGTTGATTGAGTTTGGAGTGGATTCAATAGATATTGATGACCCAAATAGACCTGGAATTTCTCTAAGCAAATTAAAAGCTGAACTTGAAGAGATGCTTGAAGAGGCTAAAGAAGCGACCAAAAGCACTTGGGTTTTGCATAGATAATATATTTTTTAAAAAATGGATACCACTAGAAAAGATGTTATTAGCAGCGAGGGCGAGCAAACGCCTGAGATTGTGGAAGAGAGGGATAAGTTGATTCAGGCTGCAGATGCTTTGCTGGTTCAAAGAAACTTCCTTGTTCAGCAATTGTCTGTGGTGAGTAGAGTTAGGGATAAACTTCTTAGTGTTTATAAAAAAGAAGCTGAAACGGATGCTGTTCTCCGCAGTACGGGCTTTCATTGGAACCTGATGAATGAGGCATATGAAAGAATAACCGATTCTTTGTATTCCACTCTTGTTGGTCTTAGAAATTTGGGCGTTAAAGAATTTTCTTCAAGTTTGAATGAGTATACTATTGTTCGCGTTGAGGAATATATTAAAGGGCTGAAGGAGGCGGTTGATGCAAGTAGAAAGTAGTTGATATGCTTTTCACATGGAAAAGCATGAGTTTGGGTTGTGGGCGGAGGAGCAGGCGTGTCGATTTCTGGAGGCGCGGGGGATGCGCGTACTTGAGAGGCGGGTCAGGTTTAGGGAAGGGGAAATTGATGTGATTTGTGAGGGGCCGGATGGTCGGCTTTTGTTTGTGGAGGTGAAGGGTCGGAGGAGTGCTGAGTTTGGGGATGTTGTTGAAAGTCTGACAACACAAAAAGTGAGGCGGACGCGGAGGGCGATTTGGCGGTGGCGGGAGGCAAGTGGGGACCGGCGGCCGGGGAGGATGGCGTTTTTGGGATTAGAACTTATGCCAAATAAGCACTTAAAATTTCATTTTCATGACTTCTGAATTAACTCTTTAGTAGTATGCGCTTCGTATTATTTCTGTAATTGGTGATTCTTCTGAATATTCAACTGTGTGTTGTGTCGGATAGGTCATGGTCCATTCCGGAACTAGAGTGGCAGTTATTGGGTCGTGACTTGCTGAATTACCAAATGCTCTTGTGAAATCCGCAACTAATTTAATTATTACTGATTCTCCTGGCGCAAGGCTTAATTCATCTGGAGAAAAGCTAATGCCTAAAGTTGAGACAGGTGAATTATTGGGATTCGAAGGTAATTCGGGTTCCCTGGCCATTGTGTATTCTGGAGTTATAATGCGTAAATTTTCCATGATTGGATTCCCAGAAACGTCGTAAAATCCAAGATTGTCAACCTGATTAGTTTCTCCAGCGTTCAAATTGAACCTAAGTCTGGTGAATTCTATAGATTCATTTGTGTCATTTGTAATTCTTAATCTGCTAAGTGGCTGATCTGTTTCATTTGTTTCAATTATGTGATCATTCACTGATAAATTTTCAATGCGTATAGAGTGAGATGTAAGTTCTGTTTGCACAACATCATGAGTGTTAACATTTGTTTGTTGAGGTCTTATATTGCGTACGCTTCCTTGAAGGATTGAAGAATTGTTGAAATAAAGGAAGCCGCCGACTAATACAACAATCAGTACTGCGATTGCTCCAATTAGGACTTTTTTAGTCATATTATGTGGATTAGAAATGAGTGAAATGATAATTCATTTCTTGAATTATATTATTTTTGACTGCTGTTGTCACTATTTTGACAACGTGAAATAAACCTTAGGTTTGTTTGTGGGGCTGGTGGAAGCTTTTTATAGCGGGCATGTTGAGTGTACTTAATTTTTTACATGGGTGTTAAGCTTTCGTCGTATTCGCTTTCAGGGCTTAGTGTATTGCCTGTCAGTGTGGAAGTTGATGTTAGGCAGGGAATGCCGCATTTTTCAATAATCGGCATGGCGGGGAAGAGCGTTTTGGAGGCAAAAGATAGGGTGAGGTCGGCGATTTCTTCCGCCGGGTATAAATTTCCGCTGACGCGGAAGATTGTAAATTTGGCGCCGGCGGAACAGGTGAAGAACGGGAGTCATTTTGATTTAGCTATGGCGCTGGGGCTTTTGATTGCGAGCGGGCAGATTGGGCCGGTGGCCGAGGATGTGATGGTTACGGGTGAGCTTGGTTTAGAGGGTGGCGTGAGGGGAGTTCGTGGGATTTTGCCGGCGGTGATGTTTGCAAAAGAGCGAGGTGTGCGGCAGGTTGTGCTGCCATATGCCAATTTGAAGGAAGCGAGTTTGGTGGAGGGAATTGAATTGGTGCCGGTGAAGAGTTTTAAGGATGCAGTGCGGCATTTTGAGGGGGGTGGTTTGGAGTCGGCGCGGGTTAAGTGGAATTTTGTGGAGGGCAAACATGAGTGGGATTTTGAGGAGATTTCCGGACATAGGGCGGCTAAGCGCGCGTTACTCATTGCGGCGGCCGGTGGGCACCATGTGGTGATGAGTGGGTCTCCGGGAACGGGGAAGAGTTTGCTAGCGCGCGCGTTTCCTTCCATTTTGCCGAGTTTGACGCGAGAGGAGCTGCTTGAGATTTTGAGAATTTATTCAGTGGCAGGGGCGTGGAATCGCCTTAGAGTTGCACGGCCGTTTAGAGCAGTTCATCAAAGTCTGACGAGTGTGGGGCTTGTTGGTGGAGCTTCGTTGCTACCGGGAGAGGTGAGTTTGGCGCACAGAGGGGTGCTATTTATGGATGAGTTCCCGGAATTTTCACGGGATGTTGTGGAGATGCTGAGGGGGCCGCTGGAGGATAAAGTGGTGAGGGTGAGGCGGGGTAGCAGGGTCTTTGAGTATCCTTGTGATTTTCAGCTGATTGCTGCCATGAATCCGTGTCCGTGCGGGTATGCTGGAGATTTGTCCCGGAATTGTGTGTGCGGGGCGGCGGATGTGAAGCGGTATCAAGGGCGGATGTCCGGGCCGCTGATGGATAGGATTGATATTCAAATTGAAGTGCCGCGGGTTTCATTTGATGAGCTGAATGGGTCGGATGGTGTGGGGTCGAAGGAGATGCGGGAAGCTACTGAGGGAGCGCGCGAGCGGATGCGAGCGCGGCTAAAGGGCTATGGGTTTGAGACGAATCAAGGTATGAGTGCAACGCAGGTGAGGGCGGAGGTTTTGGGCAGTGGGGCTGAGGAGATTTTGAGAAAAGCGACTGAACACTATTCGCTCTCCGGACGAGGTGTTTTTAAGGTTGTTAGAGTGGCGCGAACAATTGCTGATTTGGAAAGATCGAAGCAGATAAAAAATGAGCATTTGATGGAGGCGCTGCAGTATAGAATTAGGTATTGACAGATGTCTGCGCTGGTGTTATTGCTATGGTAAATGTTTGAAAAAGCGAAAAATATTATTGGAAAAGGCTCAAATGCCTTGCCAGATGTGAGCAAGGTTTGTCGTGATGGTGCGATAGCCCTTACAGTTTTGGGTGCGGCTATGGATGGGTTTGGGGAACGTATTGCCGAGGCCAGTGATGATTCGCCCAAACAAAGCAAAATTGATTGGTTGCCGGGCTATCCCGTGAAAGGGCAGTCTTGTTTGATAATAAATGGGGATTCAAATGAGACAAAACATTTGGTTAATACCGAGAAAACGGTTGATATGTGTCAGAGGAGAGGGTTTGAGCCTATTGTTGTGATGCAAGATAGGCCTGTTATGAATGGGAAAGGAGTTCGTCAATATCCTGCGAAAAGTGGCACTTTGGAGGTAGCGTTTAATGATTTGGGGAATTCGCTTGAGAGGGATGATATGGTTTTTTTGTATGTGACGGGGCATGGCACTCCTGATAATGGGGGTTCGTTTATGCTTGAAAGGCCGGTGGGCAGTGAGGAATTTGGCGGGTATGTGAAGGATGATATTGTTAGAAAAGGTGCCAGGATAGTTGGTGTTTTTGATGGTTGTTTCAGCGGGATTTTCCCGGCGGATTTAATTTGGGACAAGCGAGCGGAAGGAATTGCTCTTTCACCCGGGCTTCAGTGCTTTAAAACCGGTTGTCAGTTTTTTACTCCTGTTTTGATGGAGGCGCTGGAGAGCGAATGGGGGGATATAAATGGTGACGGAGTTAATCAAGTGTCTGAAGCATTTATAACTGCGATGGTTTTTTATGGCCATGCGACAGGCCTGGAGCTATGGGGAACTTATGAAAGCTCGATTCCCGAGCTTACGAGTAATAATTTTAAAGAGGTCATGGCGGGTTCAAAGCCCGTGATTATTGAGATTGGGGCCACTTGGTGCGGACCTTGTCATAAATTGCAAGAAGAATTGTCAGTCGTTAATGGTCTTTATGGTCATAGGCTAAAAGCTGTGAAAATTACAAAAGATACAAATCCCGAATCAGAAAATTTAATAAGAAGTTTGGGTTTTGGAAGTTCGAATTTTGGGTCAATTCCGGTAATTGCCGTTAAGGATAAGGATGGCGTGAGAATATTGCAAAATGGAGCTCCGAGTACCGCTGCGGGATTGGTTCAGTTATTTGAAGAAAAATTGGGTATGCCGGTTGAATTGAGTGATGCGCCTCACCTTTATTTGGAGCATTATCCTGTTTATGCTGAATTGGCCCATTCAGAGCTTTTGTTCAGATACTATGCGGATATTCTTTTGGGGAGAGATCCTGAGTCTTTTATTATGTTTTATGAAAACTATAAAGATGCACCGGACGCTGACGATTATTTGAATAGGGCTGTTGCAATGATGGTTTCCAGGGAACCGATTCCTGTTGTTGCATTGTATAGAAATTATAAGCATTTGAAATTTGGCGAGAATATGTTTAAAGCTGCGCTTCACTTTGCACTGAAGAATGATCCGGAGGGACTACTTCATGCTTATCCTCAATACAAGGATGAGTCGTATGCCGGAGAAGTAAAAATGCAAGCAGAGCAAGCGATTAGAGCAAAACACAACTAATTTTAGAAAATAATATTGACATTTTTGCAATATTGAGTAATTATGCGCCCTTAAATCCTTAAAATAACCATAAATATGGATCGAAAAAATGAAATTGAAGTGAGAGCAGAAGGTGCTTCACTTGCTCCAGACAGTTCAGATGGAGTGTTTGCTTCGCTTCGCAGAAGTGGTGCGATTAATGCCGCATTCGGTGCGGCTGCACTTTTGGCTGCAAATGTTGCTGATGCCAAACCTGACTCATATGAAAGAGTGCAAGCTGAACGCTCTGAAAGTGCCGAAGCTACTTTTCAACTTTTGTCGCAACTTCCCGAGCTTAATAAGGAGCTGGGTGAGAAGTTTGACCTTGCTTTGTGGGAGGGAATTATGAGAAAGCTTGTTGCTACTCATGTAACCGTGTTGGATACAGACATCTTGAATACTCTTGGGGAGGATGAAGATGGTACGGGGCCCGTGTTGAACATTGAGTTTGAACAGGATCCGTTTTTTCAAAAGCTAAGTGCAGCTGCAAATGCTTATATTCAAGCCGGTGGTGATACAAGACTTGTTAATGAACTTTTTTCGCAATTTAAGGCTGATAGACTCGCGGCTTTGGACAGAATGTATGCGGCAAAAGTTGAGGTGCAAAAGAAACTTGAAAAAAAGGCGAAAACTGAGGGCAGCTCTGCGTATAATAGAGCTGTTACAGAGGCAAATGTACTTGAGAAGCTCAGAAAAGATATGGCTGAGTTTGAACCTTCACGTATGAGTTTTGAAAAACCTAATCCCGGAAGAAGAAATGAAGAAGCTATTCAGAGATATGGAGGGCCTGAACAAAAGAAGGTTTATGAAAAGATTATCTTTATGTCCAATGCCGGTCTTCCCGCTGAAAGACAAAGGGAGATTTTGGAAGATATGTATGATTCTTTGCAAGCTCGATATGAGCAGCTACGTGATCAGGGGAATCCCGGTGGCTCAGAAAGAACAGGTGGAAGAGTATTAGATAACAAGGAAGCTGAGTTAATTGAGCAGCGTGATGAGTTATATGCAAAGATTGCTGAAAATCCTAGTATTGACGTTGGCAGTATTCAGTCTCAAATTGATGAGCTTGATAAAAGAATTGCGGACGTTCAAAAGGAGGCTGCAACTGTAAATCCCGCTGCAGTTGATCCTCAACTTGCAGATGTGAATGAGGCGATGCTTCATATCCTTCAGTATCAACAGGAATTGGAGAAAATGGAGAAGGCCAGACCGGCAGGTGGGCCAAGTGGTGCAGTGGATTTTGCCAGAAGGGACTTTGATATTGATTTTATGACTCAGGACGGACGTGATGGAGCTGCTCCTCTTATGGTGGAATATGCGACTCCCGGAGTGAGTAGAGATTATTCGCTTAAGAGCTTATCTCCACTGCATTGGGAGCAAGAGGCTGATCCGACTTTTAAGAAAGCAATGGAAGATTTTGTTGCGATGTTTATTACACATTATGACAGAGAAATTAGAGGGTATCATATTGCACTTCAGAATGCCGATCCGAAAGCGGAAAGCAAGCTAACTCAGAGAGGTTTGATTATGGAAGCCTTAAGATTGGCTACGGAGGATATGGCAAGGCCTACTGCAACAATCAGAAAAGTCGGTGTTGCGACTCAAGAAGTGCCATTTGCCGAATATCTACAAGATGCGGACTTGAAACCCTCAGATCTCCACAGTATTGCAGTGTTTGATCGAGCTTTAAAATATGGAGCCATTAAACTTGATGACAGTTACATGTGGACTTTGGTGAGACAAGATACCGCTGATCAAATTGCAAGCACTTTGGCCACTGATGGAAATGCTGAGCAGTGTTATGTGGTTCCAGAAAATTATAGACTTGGCGCTGCTTCCGCAATATGTGAGAAGATTAAGGAGCCTATTAAATGGGATTGTCAGTGTTCAGATAGAAAAATTGAGAAGACACTGTGTGAGAGGTTTTCTGTGGTTGGAGATGCCGAGGATAAAAATGCTGTGGCTTCTTGCAGGCTTACAGAAGAAAATTTTGTAATTGACTTGAAAAAGTTTGGTGAAGTTGTGGCGGAACTTAATTTGATTTCCGCGGTGTACGACTATTTGGGCGAGTAAAGTGGGATTAGGGGCCCCGCGCCGAATGGCGCGGGGCCTTTTTGTAGTCTTTTTTGTTGCGTAGCGCGGCGCGGCGCGGTAAATTCAATTGGAAGACTTCCAAGAGCCCTCTCCAAAAGGGACTTCAATAATAAAATATGAATCTTTTCCTCCCAAACTACGTTGTGTCTCCTCGAAGTAGTACTCAGCTACTCTTTCGTCGACACGTCTTGTTTGGAAGAAAATTCTTCAATTTTTTATAAATCTCAGCCCTTTTGAAGAGGGCTCCTAATAAATTGACTCTGAAAAAATCTAAGATTCGGCTGCCAAAAAAAGTTCTGATCCTAGGGTCGGGGGCGCTGAAGATTGGGGAGGCCGGAGAGTTTGATTATAGCGGTTCGCAGGCGATTAAAGCGCTGAAGGAAGAAGGAATCCGGGTTGTTTTGATAAATCCGAATATTGCGACGAATCAGACAAGTGAGGGGCTGGCGGATCAGATTTATTTTTTGCCGGTCACGCCTAGTTTTGTGGAAAGGGTTATTGAAAAGGAAAAGCCGGATGGGCTGCTGCTTAGTTTTGGTGGACAGACGGCGTTGAATTGCGGAGTAAAGCTTAAGAATTCGGGGGTGCTAAAGAAATACGGGGTTGAGGTTTTGGGGACGCCGGTTGAGGCAATTGAAAAGACTGAGGATAGGGATTTGTTCAATAAAGAGCTGACTAAAATCGGGGTGAATATGCCGCGGTCTTTTGCTTGTACTTCCGTTGAAGAGGCGCTGAAGGCCGCTAAAAAAATTGGTTATCCGGTTTTGATTCGGGCGGCTTATGCGCTGGGTGGCAAGGGAAGCGGGTTTGCGGAGAATGAAGCGGAGCTTAACGAGCTACTTAATAATGCGTTTGCGTATTCGCCGCAGGTTTTGGTGGAGGAAAATTTGAAGGGTTGGAAGGAGGTTGAGTATGAGGTGGTTCGGGATAGCGCGGACAACTGCATCACGGTTTGCAATATGGAAAATATTGATCCGCTGGGGATTCATACGGGAGAAAGTATTGTGGTGGCACCGTCGCAAACTCTTACAAACAGCGAGTATCATAAGCTTAGGGAGATTGCTATAAAGGTGATTAGGCATTTGGGAATAGTGGGGGAGTGTAATATTCAGTATGCACTTAATCCGAATTCTGAGGAGTATCGAGTGATTGAGGTGAATGCGAGGTTGTCGCGGTCTTCCGCTTTGGCCAGTAAGGCGACGGGGTATCCGCTGGCTTATGTTGCGGCGAAGCTTTCGCTTGGGTACTGCTTGACGGACTTAAAGAATGCAATAACTGGCGTGACGACGGCCTGTTTTGAACCGGCGCTGGATTATTTGGCGCTGAAGATTCCCAGATGGGATTTGGATAAGTTTAGGAAGGTTTCGCATAAAATTTCTTCTGAAATGAAGAGTGTGGGGGAGATTATGGCGCTGGGGCGGAGTTTTGAGGAGGTGCTGCAAAAAGGGCTTCGAATGCTGCAGATTGGATTGATTGGGCTGACGGTAAATGACAGGCTCAAGGTGGAGGTTGAGAATTTAAAGAAAGAAATTCAAGAGCCAACGCCAAAACGGATATTGGCGGTTTGCGAGGCGATTTCCCAGGGACTTGAAATTGAGAAAATTTATGAACTTTCCGGGATTGATCCGTGGTTTTTGGGGAAGATAAAAAATATTGTGGATATGGAGTCGCGGCTCAAAAAAGAGGAACTTACTGAGGATTTGGTGAGAAGTGCAAAAAAATATGGGTATAGCGACAAGCAAATTGGCTTGGTTCGCGGGATTAGCGAAATGGAAGTTAGGAAAACGCGCAAGAAAATGGGTGTTTTGCCAATGGTGAAGCAGATTGACACTTTGGCCGGTGAAGCGCCTGCCAAGACAAATTATTTGTATTTTACGTATCACGGAACCGAGCATGATGTAAAAGCGGGCGGCAAGGGCAAACGAGCTGTGGTTTTGGGTAGTGGGGCTTATTGTATTGGTTCCAGTGTTGAGTTTGATTGGTGCTCTGTGAATGCGGTGAATACTTTGGCGGCGAAAGGCTATGAAACCATTATGATCAATTACAATCCGGAGACGGTTTCCACCGACTATGACACTTGCGACAAATTGTATTTTGATGAGCTTTCGCTGGAGAGGGTTTTGGATATTTATGAGCTTGAGAATCCAACCGGGGTGATTGTTTCAACAGGGGGACAAATTCCAAATACGCTTTCTCAAAAACTGCATGAGGCCGGGGTGAAAATTTTAGGGACTTCGGCGGCGAGTATTGACCGGGCGGAGGACAGGCATAAGTTTTCACAGATGCTGGATGATTTGGGTGTTGATCAGCCAAAATGGAAGGATTTTGCGGATGTAAGCAAAGCCATGAAGTTTGCGGATGAAGTGGGGTATCCGGTTTTGGTTAGGCCTTCTTATGTTTTGTCCGGGGCGGCAATGGCGGTTGCTCATAACGAGGAGAGTTTGGAGCGTTATTTGGCTAAAGCGGCTAAAATTTCCACGGAGGCGCCGGTGGTGGTTTCAAAATTTGAGACCGGTGCTAAAGAAATTGAGATTGATGCAGTGGCGCAGGATGGGAAACTTTTAATTTATGCAATTGCGGAACATGTTGAGAATGCAGGTGTGCACAGCGGTGATGCGACTATTGTTTTGCCGCCGCAAAAACTTTATTTGGAGACTATTAAGCGGATTCGGACAATTACAAAGCAGATTGCGGCGGAACTGGAGATTAGCGGGCCGTTTAATATTCAGTTTTTGGCGGTGAATAACCGCATTAAGGTGATTGAGTGTAATTTGAGGTCGTCGCGGTCTTTTCCGTTTAGTTCTAAGGTGACGGGGTATAATTTTGTGGAAATTGCAACGGAGGCAATGCTGGGAATTGCGGAGAAAAAAACCTATAAAACCGTGGATTTGGATCATGTGGGGGTTAAGGCGCCGCAGTTTTCTTTTTCTCGCCTTAAGGGGGCGGATCCGGTGCTGGGCGTTGAGATGGCGTCTACGGGGGAGGTTGCGTGTTTTGGCGACAATTTGCATGAGGCGTTTTTGAAGGCGATGATGTCTACCGGGTTTTCGATCCCAAAGAGGCGGATTTTGGTTTCTATTGGAAAAATTGAAGAAAAAGCGGATTTTTTGCCGGCGGCCAGAAAGCTCTCAAATATGGGATTTGAGCTGTTTGGAACGCCGGGAACCGCTGCGGTTTTAAATGAAAATGGGATCCGCACCACGGTGGTACACAAAAAAGATTCGGGCATGAAACCGGATTTTGCGGAGCTAATTCAGAAAGATAAAGTTGATTTGGTGATAAATATTCCGCGGAATTATTCGCACGAGGAGATGACGCTGGGGTACTTTATTCGCAGACTGACAATTGACAATAATATTCCGCTGATTACCAATGTGCAGGTGGCAAAATTGATGGTGGATGCGATTTTGCATTACAAAGAAGAGGATTTGGAGATTAAAGCATGGGGGGAGTATTGGGATTAATATATTTATACCGAAAATTTATAAAAGAGGTGCTTGACGGAATGACCGACCATCAAAGTTCACATTAAATTTCCGGGCTTTATTGTTTCTGCCCGGGCAGAGATTTTGCCTTTCTTTTTAGCTTATTAGAGCCATTTTATCCTTTGTAAAAATTTGTTTTTTGTTGTATGTGCCAATTTGGTAAATCGAATTATAAAACATCACTTTCGCAGACATTCTAGCACATTCTTAAAAAATGTTGCTTTTAACAGGTTGCAGAAAAACTGGGGTCTTTTTAGCGAAAAGTATTTGACAGCTTGTTACCTTTATGATATAGTAAAGGCTTTTAAGATTGGAAATATGCTTGAGCAGACGATGGCGCTTCTCAACTTGGACGACAAAGATAGGCAACTATATTTGGTTGGTCTTAAGTTTGGTGCGCAGCCTGCAAGCGTATATGCAAAAAAGTCGGGGCTAAAAAGAGGTGATGCGTATAATCACCTTTTAAAGTTGGTGCAGGCCGGGCTGATTAGTCAGTTCGAGCAGGGAGGTATTACATTTTTTGACATTGTGGAGCTGGGGGAGGTCAAGTGGCAGATAGATGAGAAGCAAAGACAAGTAGAAATTGCTCACAAAGAACTCCGCATTGCAAAAGAGCAAATAAGAAAACGAAAACATGAACCGCACTGGGTAAAGGTGCGGTTTTATGAAGGGAGGGATGGAATTTTGGAGCTTATGGAGAGGACACTCACCACAAACAAGTCGAAACTGATTCGCAGTTTGACTTCCGTGAATGATTTTTATGATTTGATTGGGTTTGAATATGACCTGAATCACTACATTCCCACGCGACTACAATATGATATTGAGATTAGGAAGATTGTTCGGCGTTCTCCGGAGATGATTCAGATGAAGCGAATGGATTCGAAAGAGAAGCGGGAGATCAGGTTTGTGGATGATAAGTGGGACTTTACTTCAACTATGATGATTTACGATAATGAAATTATGCTGCTGGGGGTTTCAAAGCCTATTTTTGGTGTTCTAATTCAGAGTAAAGAGCTTGCGCAATTTTTGAAAACCGTGTTTGATATGTGCTGGGAATTCGCTAGTAAAACACCATAATGAACGATAGAACACATGTGGATCTAAAAAAAGGGCTCGCGCAGATGCTGAAGCGTGGAGTTATCATGGACGTTGTAAACCCGGAACAGGCCAGAATTGCCGAGCAAGCAGGTGCGATTGCCGTGATGGCACTTGAGCGTGTGCCGGCGGATATTCGAGCGGATGGGAAGGTGGCGCGGATGAGCGACCCCGGGATGATTAAAGGAATTATGGCGGCTGTGACGATTCCAGTGATGGCGAAGATTCGGATTGGACATTTTGTGGAGGCGCAGGTTTTGGAAAGTTTGGGTGTTGATTACATTGATGAAAGTGAGGTTTTAACGCCTGCCGACAACGAGTTTCATGTGGATAAAAGCGGCTTTAAGGTGCCGTTTGTTTGTGGAGCTACTTGTCTGGGTGAGGCTTTGAGACGTGTCAATGAGGGTGCGGCGATGATTCGAACAAAAGGTGAGGCCGGGACCGGGAATGTTGTTGAGGCTGTGAGGCACTGGAGGAAAATTACCGGTGAAATTGCGGCTTTGCGGGATATGGATGAGCGGGCACTTTCTGCAGCGGCGCGGGAAATGCGCGTGCCTTTGGAGCTTGTGGTGGCTGTTCGAGATGCCGGTAAGTTGCCGGTTGTGAATTTTGCGGCCGGGGGGATTGCGACGCCGGCTGATGCGGCGATGATGATGCAGATGGGGTGCGATGGGGTTTTTGTTGGGTCCGGGATTTTTAAGTCCGAGAATCCGGCGGCGGTGGCTCGCGCAATTGTGGAAGCTGTGATGCACTTTGATGATCCGGCGGTGATTGCGAGGGTAAGCGAGAATTTGGGCAATGCAATGGAAGGGCAGGAAATTTCTTCTATTGAAACGAATTATGCAGAGCGCGGTTGGTAAAAAAATCGGTGTTTTGGGGCTGCAAGGAAGCATTCGGGAGCATGTGGCTGCTTTGCGTGCGTGCGGGGCGACCGTTGTGGAAGTTTTGACGGCTGCGGATTTGGAGCGGGTTTGCGGTTTGATTATTCCGGGCGGCGAGAGTACGACTATTAGTAAGTTGATGCGGAGGGCCGGGCTTTTTGATGAGGTGAGGGCGCGAGCTTTGAATGGGATGCCTGTGTGGGGAACTTGTGCGGGGATGATTTTGCTTGCGCAGGGCGGGGAAAGTGAAATGGAGCCGCTCGCGCTGATGGATCTTGAAGTAGAGCGGAATGCGTATGGGCGGCAGGTGGATAGTTTTCAGGAGTCGGTTTTGTTGGAGCTAACGGAAGAGGTGCTGTTTCCGGCGGTTTTTATTCGCGCTCCAAAGGTTTCGCGGGTTGGCGAGGGGGTAAAAGTGCTTGCCAAATGCGGGGATTCGCCTATCATGTGCCGGCAAGGAAACCTTTTGGCGACCTCATTTCATCCGGAATTGACTGATGATCGCCGGGTGCACGAATACTTCATTCAAATGTGCAATGGATAGACAGGAACTCATAAAACAACTTTTGGAGTCGTTGGGCGAGGACGTCACGCGCGAAGGGCTCCGGGATACGCCGAGGCGCGTGGATGAGTCGTACAAGAGGCTTTTCAGCGGTTATAAGCAGCGGCCAGAGGATGTTTTGACGGTTTTTGATGGCGAAAAATATGATGAGATGATTGTGGTGAAGGACATTGAGTTCTATTCAAATTGCGAGCATCACGTTTTGCCCTTCTTCGGTAAGGCGCATGTTGGGTATATTCCGAACGGGAAAATAATTGGGCTTTCCAAGGTGCCGCGGATTGTGGAAATTTTTGCGCGGCGGCTGCAGAATCAGGAACGCTTGACGACACAAATTGCGGATTCGCTGGAGGAGCTTTTGCACCCAAAAGGCGTTGCCGTGATTTTGGAGGCGAGGCATTTTTGTATGATGGCGCGGGGCGTGGAGAAACAGGAGAGTAGCGTGTCTACCTCTGCTCTTAGGGGATTGTTCAAACGTGACCAGGCCACTCGGGCGGAGTTTATGAGGTTGATTGGGCGTTAGGTGGTGTTTTTGTGCGAGTTTTGTTATAATTTTTGCGTACCAACCCTGTCAGTGACACTTCCAAATAAAGGCCTCCTATGTGGAGGCCTTTATGTTGCTAATAGACTGTGGACCCGCCGGGAGTCGAACCCGAATTGATAGGTACCAACCCCATCAATGAGCCACCTCCGAGCCCATGCTATTAGCATAAAAAGCTTAGCGGGTGGTTCTGAATTTATCCTGAAATTTTTCTTAATTTTTTATGAATTTTTTGATTTCTGCCAGCAGAAGCGGGAAGGAAGTGAAGCCTGAGGATTGGTTAATATGGCCGGCGTTTTTGACAAGGATGAGGTCGGTTTTTAGGTTTGCGGCGAGTTCTTCGCCTTTTGAGAGGGCTATGTAAGGGTCGTTGTCCGAATGGAAGACGAAAAATTGTTTGCAGTTTTGGCGGAGAGCGGGCCAGTCGAAGGGTTTTTGGGCGAAGGTTCGCATTCCTTTGTCAAATTGGTTGTCTGCTTTGCCGGTGAAGCCCGCCACCAAGAAGGCGGCTTGGACGGGGTGTTTTTCAATTACGTTTAGGGCGAAAGGCACGCCAAGGCTGTGACCGATGAGGATTGAATCCGGTGTGATTTTGTAGTTGTTTAGGACTTCAAGCCAATTTTCAAGAGTTTGGCCTTGTGGAGTTGGAAACTGAGGTACTTGCACGGTGTGGCCGAGTTTTTCGAGCTCGGTTTTGAGCCAGGGGAACCAGTTTTCGTTCGGGTGGCCGCCGACGCCGTGAAAGATGAAGAAGTTTGTCATACTCGTTTGCTTAGCTCTTCCACCATTTCTTTGAGTTTTTGCTTGGGTTTTTTTGAGTCAAGGTGGTCACCCATGAAGTCTGTGCGGGAGGCAAAGACAATTGGGTGGACGACTTCACAAGAGGATTCGTAAGAGAGAATGTGCTGGAGGTCTGAGGATGCGAGATAGGATTTTTCTGAACCGGCGACTGAAATGATGCCAGCTAGCTTTTCGTCAAAAGCGCGGGAGTGGATGTCTATGAAGTTTTTGAGAGGGCCGGAGACTGATTGGCAGTAGACGGGCATGCCAAAAATAAAGGCTTTGGCTTTGCGGAGTCGTTCGTGCAAGGCGCGGATTGGCTCGGGGTAGAGGTGCATTTCGCGGCCGTCGCAGAAGGGTTGAGGGGTACTGCGGAGGTCAATTATTTCGCAGGAGATTTTGAGGCGCTTTAGGTGGGCGGCGGCAGCTTGAATTATGAAGGCTGTGTGGGAGCGTTCTCGTAAACTGCCTTGAATGAGGATGATTTTGGGCATTTTGTGCGTTACTTAGTATGAAAAACGATATCAAAAAGATAGCGTTTTTGATAGTGCTGCACTAGAATACCTTCGTGGATTTCCTGCCTGAATCGGTTTCGAATCTTATAAATGAACTGGCAAAGTTGCCGGGTGTTGGGCCAAAAAGTGCGCAACGGCTGGGGTTTTGGCTTTTAAGGAGTTCAGATGTAAAAAATAAAATGCTTGGGGAGGCGGTGCTGAATGTGAAGGAAGGAGTACAGGTTTGCGCAATATGCTGCACGCTGACCAGTGAAAATCCGTGTCCGGTTTGCAGCAATAATTCACGGGATAAGGGGACGGTATGTGTTGTGGAGACGACTATGGACATGATTGCGATTGAAAAAACAGGACAATACAGTGGGGTTTATCATGTTTTGCAGGGGAAGATTTCACCATTGGACGGAGTTGGGCCGGATGATATTAAAGCGGCGGAGCTAATGGTAAGGGTGCGCGGAGGCGAGGTTTCAGAAGTTATTTTGGCGACGAATCCGGACTTGGAGGGTGAAACGACTGCGCTTTATTTGCAGAAAAAGCTTTCTGAATTTGAAGAGGTGAATGTAACGCGAATTGCCAGGGGGCTTCCGTCCGGCGGGCACTTGGAATATAGCGATGATGCAACGCTAATTAGAGCGCTGGAGGGGAGGCAGAAAATTAATTGATTGATATTGATTTGGTACTCCCTTCGGTCGTGTTAGCCTACACGCCTGATGGGGCGTTTCGGCCATACTCGCATTTGCTCGTATGTGGTGGTAGAATCAACGCATGACTCAGAAAAAACAAACAGATGTGGTTTTTGAAGAACTTAAGGAGCTAATAAAAAAAGAGCTACCTGATGTTAATTTGGATAGGGTTCGAAGGGCGTATTTTTTGACAAAGGAGGCTCATGAGGGACAATACAGAATGTCTGGAGAGCCGTATATTTCGCATCCTATTGAGACGGTTAAAATTTTGGTTTGCTTGAAGGTGGATGAGGATACAATTATTGCGGGGATGCTGCATGACGTACCTGAGGATACAAAAATAAAGATTTCGGATGTTGAAAAGGCGTTTGGGAAGCATGTGGCAAAGCTGGTGGATGCTGTGACGAAGCTGTCAAAAGTGCATTATAAATATTCAATGGATGAGAGGCAGGTTCAGTCGTTGCAGAAGATGGTTTTGGAGACGGCTGAGGATGTGAGAGTGATTTTGGTTAAACTGGCGGATAGGCTTCATAATATTCAAACTTTGCAGTATTTGAGACCAGAAAAGCAGCAGAGGATTGCAAAGGAAACTATGGAGATTTTTGCGCCACTGGCAAATTTATTTGGTATTTACCAGCTTAGGCGGCAACTGGAGGATGGATGTTTTATGTATTTACAGCCGGAAGAATATGCGCGGATTGAGGCTTTTGTGCATGATCATGACAAGAAGCGTAGTCACTTTGTGAATTCAACAATTGAGGCACTTCAAGAGGTTTTTGATCGGGAGGGGTTAAAAGTGGAATTGGAGGGGCGGCCGAAACATTTTTATTCGATCTATCAAAAAATGGTGCGGGATCAGAAAGTCTTGCAGGATATTTATGATTATTTTGCCATTAGAGTTATAACTGAAAAGGAGGAGGATTGTTATAAGGTTTTAGGGCTTGTGCATCAGGTTTATAAGCCAAAGCCGGGGCGCATTAAAGATTATATTGCACTGCCAAAGCCAAATGGGTATCAGTCTCTGCACACAACAGTTATAGGTCTCCGTGGTAAGTTGACTGAGATCCAAATTCGCACTAATAAAATGCATGAGCAGGCGGAGTTGGGAGCGGCAGCGCATTTGTTTTATAAAAACGGCAACACTACATTTACGGAGCAAAGTTTATCTATTTTAAAGACTTTTACTGAGCCGGGAATGTTTTTCAAAACTCTGCAAGAGGACATTTTGCAGGATAGGATCAGCGTTTTTTCACCGAGTGGTGAGATTGTTAATTTGCCGGAGGGGTCTGTTGTTTTGGACTATATGTTTACGCTGGGATTGCCTACTGACAAGAAATTTTTTAGAGCCATGGTGAACAATAAAATTTATTCAATAACTGGGCAGCTAAATGGTGGTGATACGGTTGAAATTATTTATGGAAATAAAGACAGGGAGGGACCAGAAAGGTGGTGGCTTGAGCATGTAAAAACGGCTACCGCGCAGGAAAAAATTAGGGATTTTTATAAGCAGAAAAGTTTAAGTACCAAGGTGAATTTGGGGCAGCAATTGTTTCAAAAGGAGTTAGATCATGAGGACAGGGGAATGATTTATAATTTGCCTAATGAAAAGTTGGATTTGGTTACTGAAAAATTTGAGGCAAAGAATTTTGAGCAGCTTTTGGCAATGATTGGGGAGGGGTCTTTGAGCGCTGAAACGGTTTACAGAGTAATGTTCCCCAAATTGAACATTGGCACAATTAATTTTATTTTTTCATTTTTCAGCAGGATTTTTGCTTGGCTTTCCAGAGGAGAACAGATAAATAAATATAAGATAAGGATTGTGGTTGAGGCGAATGACAGAACTGGACTTTTGAAGGATTTAATCCAACCGTTTTATGATTTAAAAGTGCCGCTAATAAAAAGTGTTGGGCAAGGATATGATGTTTTTCAAAGTAAATATTCTACTTCACATGCTTTGGGGATGCCCGGAAATAGAAAATATTTGAGTAGGGATTATTTTGATTTCTTGATTGAGCGTCATGAACAGTTAATTGCTCTTTTTGATAGGCTTGAAAAGGTACCTGGCGTGATAAAAGTCAGAAGAGTTTTTAGGCGAAATCAAGTTTCCTTTGTCTTATTAGCCTCTGCAATTGGTGCTTTTTGGGTGATGCATCCGTTTTTGGTGCAATATTTGACAGCTGCTGATGTTAAGCATGTGGATTTGTGGCTGGATGTTTTGATTTATTTCGGGCTACTTTCGCTTTTGCTTATGATGGTCTGGTTAAAATCCATGGGGGATAAAACTTTTCCGCATTTTGAAGAGACGAAGATCTTTTGGCCTCTTGCCTATGGGCTGACTTTTTTGGCAATAATCACTATGTTTTTGGAGGACGTGGTGTTTGATTTGGGTCTGCAGCTCACTTGGATGGTTGCTTTTTCTGCCGTGATTTTGACGGTTGTTACTTATGCGTATCTTTCTCACGAAAAACGGCGAACGCGGCACCTGAACCGGCTAAAAGCCGGCGCTCATAAGAAGTTGAAGGTTCCTCAAGGGGAAAAATTGTCTGAAAGTCATTCTGAAGATTTTGAATAATTGCTTTGGTGTTCTTGGCTTTGAGTGCTTTTTGAAGTTCGTTTGAGGTTTTGGCGGGGGTTTTGGCGGCGGTGTGGTTTTTATGGTTGCTCACTTCGTTCGCCTTAGCCTCACGGATGCTAGGGCCCGTTCGGCCTTCTTCGCTTCGCTCGAAGTGTTGGTCCCAGAGAGCGTAGGCTGTTTTTGTGTTTTGACTACCTTGCGCACGGATTTCAATTTCCAGATTTTCCGGAAGAGAGGGAAGCGGAGAGACTTTTTCCCCAAAATGGGTACAGAGTGCGACCGGGTGGCCGGAAATGAAAAATGGCACGTCCATGCCAACTTTGGCGCCGAGTTGCATGAGGGTTTGGTGGGGAATTTTTAGGGCGGCGTGTTTGTTTAGGAAGAGCATGACTGCGGCTGCGTCCGACGAGGCGCCGCCAAGACCGCTGCCTGGTGGGATGTGTTTGGTAATTTGGATTTTGTAGTTGAGGCTTTTGCCGCTGTGGGATTCAAGAATTCGGATAGCTTTTTCAACTGTGTTTTGTTCGTTTTGCGGGAGGGAAGGGCAGTCAATTTGCAGGGTTTGGGCGGGGTTTATTGTGATTTCGTCAAAAGGTTCTTTGAGGCGGGCTATGACGGTTTCTAAAAGATGATATCCGGATGGGTCCTTGCCGTGGATGGCAAGGAAGAGGTTGATTTTGGCGGGGCAGGAGAGGGTGAACACGGTTATAATTTAAATGAGTCGTATTCTTCTTTGGAGAGTGGCGAGGTGTCTTCTAAGCGAGCCTCCATTCGCTTAATAAGCTTTCTTCTTGCTGGGGTATCCTCCAACTGGAGCGCTATTTTTTGAAAATGAATAGACCCTTCAAGGCTGTGCCTAAAGTCCAACGGGACTGGCGCAGATGGAGCTCTATAGTATGTTCGGTTGTCTGGGCGGCGTCTATGTCTAAAACGTTCATCTCCAATTGGGCCTGCGTGAGTGCGAGTTGTTTCTGTTTTAGCTTCCTCTGATATCATGTTTGGATTTAATCTGTATGCCATTTTGAAATTGTTAGTATGCAAGTGCATCTTATGCCTTCGCCGCGGCCGAATGGGGACAGGTCTTCACCGGTCATTACCGCTAAGCTTACGGCATTTTTATGGATTTTCAGGGATTTTGCAATAGAATCCGCTAGTGGAAGCGAAGAAACGCGTGGACTAGCGCATTCGAGTTGGAGGGAAATGTGTTGGATTTTTATGTTTTTCAGTAGGGGTTTTAGGTAAGCTATGGAGGATTTTTCGCCTTTTTCGCAGAGTGGGTCTGCAATGGAGGAAAATTCTTTGGCGTTTGCTTGAGCAAGTGCTCTGCCGATTGCGTGAAAAATGACGTCGCCGTCCGAGTTGGCTTTGAGTGCGGGGAGCTCCGGGATTATGAGGCCACCCAAAGTGAGTTGGCCTTTATTGCTGAAGCGGTGTGAGTCTTCACCAATGAAGTAAGTGGGCCGGAAATCTTCCGGGAAGGTGATTTTTTTGTTTTGTGGGGAGGCGGGGATGAGTTTTACTCGAGTTTTTGGGAGTAGGGCGGTAGTAAGGTCTGTGGCGTCTTTGGGTGGGTTTGCAGCTTGAATTAGGTCAAAGCGAGCAGCTTGAGGGGTTTGCATGAGGCGGACTTTTTGGCGGGGAATGGATTTTTCATAGAAACCGTCTTTTTCAAGTGTGATTGTGTCTATTGCTTGGTGGGAAACGGCGGCGGCGCCGTGCTCTTTGGCGGCTTGAATTACTTGTGTGATTTCTTCTTTTGTGACGAAGGGGTTTGCGGCGCTTTGGTCAATAATTATGTCTGAGGGGTGCGGCCGAGCGGCAGCGAGGCCGTTTAAAAAAGACTGCATGCGGGTTTCTCCACCGGCGGTGAAAATTGCGTCTGTGGGGAAAGATGCTTCTTCGCCTTTTGGGACAACTACTATGATACGGTCAATTTCCGGGTGCGTTTGAAATTGTTCGTAGGTTTTTTGCCAGACGGGTTTGCCACCGAGCAAAGCGAACAATTTATTTTGTCCCGCACGCTTGGATAGGCCTGCTGCTAGGATTATTGCAATATTCATAATAGGTTGCTCCCTCCGGTCGCGTTAGCCTCGCGATTCTGGTAGTCGCTCGACCTCACTCCTTCTAGTCGTGAGTGTTGAATTCTGTGATGAAGCGAAATGATTTCTTCCAATGTGTTTGGCGGCTGGGTATAAAGCCATTTTTGAAGGCCGTTTTCAATGAAGTCGTAGATGTCCAAAAAGCCGATTTTGCCCGAGAGAAAGCGTGAAACTGCTATGTCGTTTAATGCGTTTAGTGCAATTGGGAAGATTGGATTGCCTTTGTGCATAGCGAACCACTTAATTGGGCGGAAAGTTTCGGCGTCCGGGGTGTCAAAAGAAAGTTCGCTTTTGCGGGTGCGTTTAATTTGCCAAGGGCAAGAAGGTTGCTCCGGGTAATTCAGGGCGTAGGAAATCGGGAGGCGCATGTCGCACTGGGTGATGTGCATTTTTGTGGCGCCCGAGTAGGTGTGGATCATAGAATGCACAACGCTTTGGCGGTGAATGACTATTTGAATTTTTGTAATGGGAATATCAAAGAGGTTTGAAACTTCATAGGCTTCCAGGATTTTGTTTATGAGAGTAGCGCTGTCTATTGAAACTTTTGGACCCATTTGCCAGGTGGGGTGGGCAAGGGCGTCTTTTGCCGTTACGAATTTTAGATCTTCGCTTTTTTTGCCAAAAAACGGGCCACCACTGCAAGTAAGAGTTGCGGATGCCACATTTTCACGGCCGTGATCAAAGATTAATTGCCAAATTGCGGATGCTTCAGAATCCAGCGGACGGATTTGTGCGCCGGTTTTTTTTGCAATCATGCAAAGGTGTCTGCCGGCAATTGCCAGAGATTCTTTGTTTGCGGCCAGCAAAACTTTTCCCGCTTTGACTGTTTGTAAAGAAACCAGAAGACCCTCAAAACCGGGGACGGCGTTTATTACATAGTCTGCGGGGGCAATCAGGCTGTTTATGGTTTTTTTATCTAAAGGGCCAAGTTGGGATCGGCAATTTGTAGCTTGTTTCTCCAGCAGCTCAGCGTTTTGAAGAGCAGAAAGTGCGACTACTTCAAATTTGTCGGGGAAAGTTCTGAGAACTTCAAGGCTTTGAGTGCCTATTGATCCAGTAGAACCGAATATTGCGATTTTTTTTATCATTGGACTTCCAGAAGGACCAAATCATGGCCGCTGTAAACAATTGGCCAGCCACTATTTTGCAAGAATTCTTCGAATGCGTCACGTTTTTGGATGTATTCATCATAAAATTCGGAATCTGTGGAAAGTTCCACTCCGCGATGCATGAAAATATGTGTGATTCCTTTTTCTGCAAAAAGTTGTCTGATTTCCTCAATTGATTTTTGTTTAATTGCGCAGGAATAGTAGTCCATAAAGTCGTCGTCAATGATGTTTGAGTCCGGTACTGGTAAAAAATATTTGGATTGGGTTCCAACTTTGTAAATTATTGGGGCTTTGTTTGTTTTCTTATACTCGTCCAGGATTTGGACGATTTCATAAAATCCGGGATAAAAATCTATCAGAATTGTGTCGTTGTTATAAAGTCCGACTGAATAAGCGAACATGCGAGCTTCAGCGTAAAATTGATTTCTTAGCAGGAAATTGCCAATTAGGCTTATAACAATAAACACCATGAGAATGGTTCGCCACCAGATTTCCTTTTTTTCGATTGTGAAAAATAAAAGTATTACTGCTGGAATGAGGATGAATATCCCATACCAGCTAACCCCGCTGCTAACGAGCATCCAGAGCAGAGCGTAGGCAGCAGTAAAGACAAGCAGAAGGAGGTTTTTGTTGCTTTCTTGAAAGATTTTTTTGGGGAAAAGCAACCAAAAAGGCGCAATGCCTAAAAATAAAAAGGTGATATCAGAGATAAATGTTCCGAGCTCAGGCGTCATGGTTGTGTTCCATGGAAAGTATATTAATGATAGCAGGCCTTGGCCGGGGCCGGCATAGCGTTTGTAGTCGGCAAAGAATGCAAAATTTTCTTGGCAGGATTGAACCCGTTCGTATTCGAATTTTATTATATCTTTCTCACCAAAAACCAGAGATGAAATTGTGAAATGGCCCGTCTCAACATAATGCCAAATCATCCATGGCAGCATGAAAAGCAATATTATTCCTCCAAAAATGAGAAACGGTTTCAATTGTTTTATTGCACCTAACGGTTTTTCTTTTTTGATACTGAAAATTGCGCAAAGAATTGCCAAAATTAAGAAGGCAATTGCAAAGGGAGTTGGATTTAATTTGAAAGCTTGAAGGGTAGCCATTTGACCACCGAAAGCGAAAGCCGACATGAATGCAAAGTACAAACTTGCTGTAAGGTATTTCTTTTGGGTTTTTAGATAGAAAGCCAAAAGCAAGAGTACCCATACAAATAACAATGCCGTGATTTTTATTGTTACAAGGAAGCCAAAGAGGACTGCCGTAAGAATGAGGTCGTGTTTTTTGTCTGAATGCAGCCAAGTTTCCAGTGCCAGCATAGCGGCGATGCTTGTTGCCAGAAGTGGAATTTCAATTTTGGTGTCGATCGCGTAGAAGAACGAGATCATGGGAATGAGCGATAAAAACAAAGTCGCCCAAAGGGAGCTTGACTGTGAAATGAATTTTCTGGCCAGGATATAGAAAAGGGCCAGCATTAACGTAAAGGATGTGAAAAGTATTGCGTAAGTTCCTTGGAAGGTGTCTACAAAAAGCCAGGAGATGCTCTGCAAATTTGTCCATGCAGTTGGGCCAATGCCTTGCGGGAAAAGATTGTCTGTGACCATTAATTTTGCAGCTCGGCCGTAGAGATTTATGTCGTCCCAAGCAATTGGGAATGGGCGAATAGAATCCAAAAGGCACATTGCCAGCATGACAATAAAGAAACCAAGAATAACAATGGTTTCTTTTTTATTATTTTCTATAGAGATTCTTTCACTCCAGAGAAATTTAATTTTGCCCCATATTTGTTTGAAGCTTATGAGAATTGCAAGTGCCAATACTATTAGAAAAGATTTAATTGTATAAGCGCCAGCTAAGTTAAGAGCGAAAATTGCTACACTAAAAACAGCGGCGCCGGGAAAGAAGCTGATCAGGTGTTGTTCAAGCGTGATTTGCTTTGCTTTTCTAAAAAATATTGCGGTGCCCAGACCTGCAAAAATTAAGAAAAATATTAGTGCCCCGGAGAAAGTTGCAAGAATATATTTTGAGTAAGAGACCATTGATTCAATAAATTTTGCCTTTTGAAAGGCTGGCCTGATGCTTTCGGGGAGGTTTTCCGCTATATACTTAGTTTCACGCACAAGCTGATCTTTTTCAAAAAGAACCGTCATGCTTTCTGTGACATCTTCCGGCTGCACTATTTCAATTTTTGTTCCCTCTCTGACGAGAGTGCCATCAACAAGCCTTGAGAAATCCGAAACTGCGAATTGATAAGTCCCAACAATAAATGTGCAAAGGAGAATCAGCCCAAATAGCCATTTGATTGTTATTGATTGCTTTTTCTGGCCAATGAAATATATGGCTGTCGACATGGATAAAGCCAAGAAAATGTGGAAAGCAGCTAACTTCCAAAAAAGGGCTGCATTTTCGTAATATGGATTAATTTTGTAGAAATTGAACGCCACAAAGCTCATAAAAAATATTGCCACCGCAAACTTCATATAAGTTAGAGCATTTTTCATGTCTTTTTTTGGATTAAATTGAGAAGTTCCGGGATTAGGCGGTCTTCCGTGACTTTTGCCTTATAAATTTCGCCTTTGTAGTATAAAACTCCGCAATTTTTCCCGCCAGCAATGGCAAAATCTGCCTCACGCGCTTCACCTATTCCGTTGACCACGCAGCCCATTACAGAGACTGTGATGGGTTTGTGGACTCTTGATAGCGCTTTTTCAACTTTTTCAACCAAGGAGGGGAGGTCTATTTCCGTTCTTGCACAGGTTGGGCAGGCAATGATGTCCGGTTCTTTTGTGTAAAGGCCAAGCGATTTTAAGATTTGGCGGCAGATTTCCACTTCTTTTTCAACAGTGTCTAGGATGGAGACGCGAATTGTGTCACCGATACCTTTTCTGAGAAGCGTGCCGATTCCGATTGCGCTTTTGACTGCGCCCGGCAAAGTTGGGCCGGCTTCAGTGACTCCAAGATGAAGTGGAATGTCTGTTTGACAGGCAAAACGCTCGTAAGAGTCAATCATTTGGGGGACGCGCGAGCTTTTGAGGGCGACTATGAAGTTGCCGAAGTTCTTGTTTTCAAGGTAGGAGGACCAGCGGAGGGCGGATTCTACAAGCGCGTCCGGCACGGGACCTTCGTATTTGTCCCAGAGGTCTTTTTCAAGTGAGCCTGCGTTTACGCCTATTCGGATTGCAGCTTTTTTTGTTTTTGCCAGCGCAATTACTTTGTCCAGATATGATTTATCATTAAAATTTCCCGGATTGATTCTAATTTTGTCAGCGCCGTAGTCCAGAGCTGCCACTGCAAGACGGGGGTCAAAATGGATGTCTGCAACCAGGGGAAGGGAGATTTTTTCTTTGATTTCAGGGATTGCCTTTGCAGCTTCCAGGTTTGGAATGGCAATTCTGATTAAGTCACAACCTTTACCCTCAACGGATTTGATTTCTTCAATAATAGCCTTAGTCGTCTTGGCTTGGCCGGTGACCATTGTTTGGATAGCAATTGGATGGTCGGAGCCTATTTTCAGCTTTCCTACCTTGCAAGTTCGGGTTTTTCGTCTTGATGTAGACATTCGTGATCTAAGAAGTGGGCATAATGTAGTCGAAAGTTAATATAGATGCAATATCTTGACTTCAAGGTTAAAAACACCTAGAATGCGGTTTGTCTTTTTCTAACCAAGGATTTATAGCAAAGCGACTCCGGAAAAATGAAGAAATTCGATCTCGCACTGTTCGTTTAATCGGCGATGGTGAGGCCCAGATGGGTATTATGGGAATCGAGAAAGCACAGGCTTTGGCTAAAGAAAATGGATTCGACCTTGTTGAGGTTTCTCCGAATGCAACTCCGCCTGTTTGCAGGCTAATGGATTATGGGAAGTATCTTTACAGGCAAAATAAACAGGATCAAAAGCATAAAGCAAAGCAGAAAAAGCATGAAGTGAAAGGGATTCGTCTGAGTGTACGTACGGATCAGCATGATCTCGAAGTCAAGATAAAAAGAGCTCGGCGTTTCCTGGAAGAAGGGAATTCGTTGAAAGTCGCCTTGATTTTTAAGGGCCGAGAGGTTACACATTATGACTTGGCAGTTGAAAAAATGAATAAGATTAAAGAAGACCTAAAGGATGTTGCGAAAGTTGATCAGGAACCAAAAAAGCAAGGGTATAACCTATTTATGATTCTTTCACCCCTAAAATAATGAAGATGAAAACGCACAGCGGAACCAAAAAGCGCGTCACAAAGACGGGTTCCGGTAAGATTCGAATTGAAAAAGGTTCAAAGAGACACCTTTTGATTAACAAATCCAAAAGGCAGAAAAATCTTGGTGGCAACAAAATGGTTGTTTCGCCAGCAGATGCAAAGAGATTTAAAGCGCTTCTACCTTAATTTATTAAGCGTTGGCCCATGGCATGCCTCGCCTATGGCCGCGCACTTTTTTAACCCCCCTATAAAATGCCTAGAGTAAAACGTGGTGTGACGCAAAGACGTCGACACAACAAGGTTCTCAAAGCTGCAAAGGGATATCGTGGTTCTCGTCACCGCCTTTATAGGCAGGCGAAAAATGCAGTAATGAAAGCAGGCCAACATGCGTACACTCACAGACGTACGAAAAAGCGCGATTTCAGGCGCCTATGGATTGCCAGACTAAATGCTGCAGTTAGAGCTCACGGAATGTCCTACAGCAGGTTCATCAACGCTCTTCATGAAAAGAAGATTGCGCTAGACCGAAAGGTTTTAGCTGACATTGCAGTCAACGAGCCTGAGGTTTTTGCAAAGATTGTTGAGGAAGTGAAATAAATTCCATTTTTACACTAAAAAACCCCTTCAATGCGAAGGGGTTTTTGTTTGTCTGTTATCTTGCTAGCTTGCAATCCAGCCGCCATCCACAACTAAAGTGTGGCCGGTGACAAAGCTGGCTTCGTCCGAGGCGAGGTAAAGCGCTGCAAAGGCAATGTCTTCCGGTTTGCCGACTCTACCGATTGGAGTTTGTGCCATGAACATGCTTTTGGTTTTTTTGTCTTTGAGCATGTCTTTTGTCATTTCAGTATTGATAATGCCCGGAGCGATTGAATTGACGTTCACACCGAGTGGGCCAAGCTCAAGAGCAAGTTCACGGGTAAGATTGACCAGCCCGCCTTTTGAGGCGCAGTAGGCAGAAGTGTTGGCAAATCCGACTTCACCGGCAATTGAAGCTGTGAAAATAATTTTGCCGTATTTTTTCTTGGTCATGTGGGCTGCAGCCGCCTTGGCACAAAGAAATGCACCTTTCAGGTTGATGTCCAGTACAAAATCCCAGTCCTTTTCCGCCATTTGAAGAATTGGCTTTTGGACAACCACTCCCGCATTGCTGACCATAATGTCTACTTTCTTGAATTTTTTTACGGTTTTTTGTACAAGTGCATCGACATCTTTTTTCTTAGAAACGTCGCATTTAACTACGAGTGCTTCACTGCCAAGTGATTTGATTTTTTTTGCAACTTCGTCACATTCTTTTGTGTGGCGACTTGTTAAAACTACTTTCGCTCCTTGGCGGGCGAATTCAATAGCAATTGCCGCTCCGATTCCTCTTCCGGAACCCGTGACAATTGCAACTTTGTCTTTAAGTTTCATGGCGTGTGGGTTAGTTTTCGGAAGGAAGTGTAGCAGAAGCGGCATTTTTCTGCTAGAGTGTTAGCCTGTAATCGACATTATGAAAGTCGTTTTTAAGAATAGTGTGAGGAATGTCTTGAGGTCGCTTGCAAAGCGGAAGCTAAAGCGCATCAATCCAAAAGTGATTGGCATAACGGGGAGCGTTGGAAAAACAAGCGCAAAAGAGGCAATAAGTAGCGTGCTTGAGAGGAATTTCAAGGTTGTGAAGAGTGAGAAAAATTACAATACGGATTTTGGAGCGATTTTGACTATTTTGGGTTATTCAACTGGATATTCGTCTTTGGGGCGGTGGTTTTGGATATTGTTACGAGCGGGGCTGGATTCGCTTAAAAAACCTGAGCCTTTTGATGCGCTTGTGATGGAAATGGGGGTGGATAAGCCGGGTGATATGCAGGAGATTTTGAGTGTGATTACACCGGATATTATGGTGTTTTTGAACGTGAAGGACGTGCACCGTGGTGAAGGGCAATTCCCAAACAAAGAAGCGATTTTTGAGGAAAAATCCAGGGCGAGTGCGGCGACAAAAAGTGATGGCTGGGTGATTTTGAATGTGGATGACACTTATGTGAGGCAATTGGCGGATAAACTTCCTGCGTCCACTTTGAAAATTGGGCTTAGCGGGGAGTCTGATATTAGGGCGACTCACGTTGAAACTACCCCTCATGGACTTTCGTTTGTTTTAAATTATGAAAATAAAGAAATTCCGGTGAAACTGCCGCGGATTTTGGGAGATTGTCATGTGACTATTGTGCTGGCTGCAATTGCGGTGGGGTTTGTGAGTGGTATGAATTGGAAGGAAATTGAGGCAGGGTTGCATGAATTTTCTTTGCCGCCCGGAAGGATGAATAAAATTGAAGGAGTGAATTCGTCTTTGATTGTGGACAGTTCTTACAATGCTTCTCCTGATGCTGTAGAAGAAGCATTGAAGGTTTTGTCTATTTTTCAGGGTCGGCGAATTGCGGCACTTGGGACTATGAATGAGCTGGGTGAACTTTCAGAGAGTGCGCATATAAAAATTGGGAAAGAAGCAGCTTTAAGCGCGGATGTTTTGGTTGCGGTAGGGTCTCATGCGAAGGATATGGCGGAGGGTGCGCACAGAGCCGGCATGTCTGCTTCCATGATTCACCAATTCAGAAATTCAAAAGATGCCGGGCAATTTTTGAGTGGATTTTTGGAAAGAGGTGATACATTGCTCGTGAAGGGGTCGCAAAATAGAGTGCGAATGGAGCATGTGGTGAAAATGTGCATGGCTTATCCGGAAGATGCGCGGCAACTTTTGGTGAGACAGGAACCATATTGGCTAACAAAACTGTGAAATGTTAATTGGGCACGGGAAAATTTGGGATAGGCTTAAGGCAGAGGCGGAACAGGGTCGGCTGCATCACGCTCAACTATTTGTGGGGCCGGAGCACACTGGTAAAACAAAGCTTGCTTTGAAATTGGCTTCGTTTATGCAGTGTCCGGATGAGTCGCAGCTGGTTTTGAGAAAGCATGTCACGGAGGGTGTGGACGCGGATACTTTGCTTTTTTTGGATAATGGTGAGGGGCTTATGATTGAGCAAATTAGGAAAATTGTGGAGCGAACAGGAATGACACATTTGAGGCCGTATTTTGTGGTTGTTATTGAAAATATTGGGCGAATGAAGCCGGAGGCAATGAATGCACTTTTAAAAACTTTGGAAGAGCCGCCAGATGGTTCTGTATTTTTTTTAACAGCGAATAATGAGGGAGATATTTTGGAAACGATTCGTTCTCGGTCACGCGTGACTCAATTTGGCACAGTGAATGATTTGGAAATGCTTGCGGCGTGCCGCGTTGAGTCTAATGCCGATGAGCTTGTGATGTATGCAATGGGGCGCCCGGGCAAGCTGATGCGACTTATTGCTGATTCTGATTATTTAAAAATGCACAGGGAGATGAATCATGTGATTTCGCGGTTTTTAGAGGATCCGGATACTGGGCGTGCGTTTGAAATTGTTCGCAGTTTTGAAAAAAGTGAGAATTTGCAGGATTTTTTGGACATTTTTTTACATAGAGCAAGGACAATTGCACTTTCACGTGAGAGCGTAACAAATTTAAGTCATCTTGATTTTACGGTTGTCATGGAGGACATTTTAGGTGTAAAACAGGACGCACGAAATAATGTTAACTCGCGACTTTTGCTAGAAAACCTTTTATTACCTTTCACTTCTTAGATGCTTCCTTTAATTGTATTTATCTCTTCGGTTTTGGTGCTTTTATACATTTTTTCGAATCGCTTGATAAAAACGCGGCGAGATATTGAATTTCAAAAGAGTTTGGCGGAGCAGGAGGCGATAGAGGCTCGAGAAATAGCTGAAGAGGAAGAGCCAATGGAGCAAGAAGAGCCTAGCGAGGAGGTTTCCGGAGGTGCTCTTAGAAGGCTTTTGACAAAAGGGGAAATGCATATGAGCAGACGTGAGTTTGAGGAGGCTGCGAATTGTTTTTTGGCGGTGATTGATTCGGATGAGTCGCATTTGGATGCACTTAATCATATGGGACTTTTGTCTTTGAAGATTGAGGATTTTCCATCAGCAGAGCTTTATTTTTCCAAGTTGGTGAATCTAAAAAAAGACCCGGTTTATTTCAGTAATTTAGGGGCGGCTTTGTACAGTCAGTCGCGACTACTTGAGGCTGCGGAAGCTTATGAAAATGCTATTGCGTTAGATGACAGACGTGCAAACCGCTTGCAGAGTTTGGCGCAGGTTTATCATGAGCTTGGGGACGGCGAGAAGGCTTTGAAGTATTTTGAGGCGGCAGCGGCTCGAAAGTCAAAGGATAATGATTTGAAGATTATTTTGGCGGAATATTACAGGCAGATGGGGCGGGCTGAAGAAGCCTTGGCTGCACTTGAAAAGGTTTTGGAAAGTGACCCTTATAATGACGTGGTGAAGAAGATGGTGAAGGAGGTTAAGGGAGGAATGTAATATTTGAACCTGAATGGTTACTTGCATTATTTAGCTAAATGTGGTTAAATGCCTCTCTTTAATTGATTAGGTTGCAAATATGTTGCAATTCCCGGAGATTTCAGTTCAAGAAGCTGCAGATATGAAAACTGCATATTATGATGCTTTAGGCTTTGTTTGGGGCAAGGGTGGCTCAATAAGATGTCAGGAGTTGAACCAAAAAGACCCTGATGGAGTTGCTTTGGAGGATCTTCGAAAAAATGAGCTGCAGAGAACAAGAGATGCTGTTCGTGATAATTGTATGGTGGTTTTGGTTGGACCAAGTGGGGCTGGGAAGAGCCATTTGTTGAGGAGTATTGAAAGAGATGGGGCTATGTATTATGAGCTTCCTCATGGCACTTTTGCTTGGCGAAATGTTGAGGAATATAGACAGTTAGTATTTGAGGAATTTGGAGAGCTCTCTGCCGGTCAAGAGGGTATTGAAACCGTTGTGCTTGATGAATTGGCGAATGATAATGCAAGTGTGAGTCTTGTTCAACAGCAGTTGGATTTGGGTAGACGTGTTGTTGCCGGAGTTGGAGGAATGAGATCTAATGAGTCGAAAATATTTGATATGGAATTGGCTTATTATAGAGAAAAACCTGTTTTTGTTGAAATGAGTTACAAGCCGCTAAATGAAATGCAGATTCTTGAGCTAATGATGTCGTTTGTTGGCCGGGAGTGCTGTCTTGGGCGAATGTCCGAATCTATTTCTCATTTAATGGAGTTCTCCTCTGAATTTCCTGTTGATATAAATGCTGTGAGGGCTTTGACTCCAATTAATATGCGTGGCAGATGTGATGTGGATGCTTTTAAAGAGCAGACCAGGATTATGAGGAATGAATGTGTTTATAGCAGTGTTCCTTTATGGCCGCTTTCTTTTATTCGTCTGCACCGAAGGTTTCTTGTCTCTTAGCTTTACTCCGTTGCGGGTGTGCCTTCGTAGTATTGGGGTGGGCGGGCTTCATAAGAGGAATGGAAGAGTTCCGGTTCTGAGGCGGTGCCGTCTGCGGTGATTATTGTGCGATACCAGTCAACGTCAAAGCCTGTGTGGGCGTATTCTTTGAATTTGCGCTCACCGGGTGGGAGCTCTGAGGTGTAGGTGATAGAAGGTGTTGAAACTGAGTGGTAGTTGTAACTGTAGGGGCCATCCATTTCGACTTTGCGGCCGTCGTAAGTGCCGTAAAAGACAAAGTAAGCGGTTTTGCCTTCCGTGTAGCCTTGGATTAGGAGGTAATTTTCAGTGTCGTTGATGAAGCGAAGGTCCGGAAGGGGGTCGTAGACGGTGGCGTCAAGGCCGTAGCCGTTGGGGTAGGCGTAGTAGGAGACCGCATAAGAGTGGTTTTTGCGGGCGGTAATTGGGAGGCCGGAGTAGAGGGCTGCGCGGAACATGGTTGAAGAAACTTGGCACATTCCGCCGCCGTATTCTGGTTTGGTGTCATTTCCTTTGATAACGAGTTCGGCGCGGTAGCCGTGAGCGGCGTCAATTGGGCCCATTCTTGTGGTGAATGAGAATTCTTCACCGGGGGCGATTAGTTGACCGTTAAATGTTGCGATCCCTTGGGTCAAGTTGTGGATGCGGTTGACGGTTGAGTCGTAAAAGAGTGAGTAGCCGTAGCCGACCAGGTCCGTGACGCCCTTTTCTTTGAGAGAGTCGGGGACTGTGACGACGGGGTCTGTTTCAATTATTGGAAGAGTTAGGGTGTCTTCTTCACTGTTTAGAACGTTTTGGAATTCTTGATAGAATGCTGCGCGGTCTATCATGCGGCCGCGGCGGGCTGAGCCTTCAAAAGCGTATATGCCGTCTTCATTTTCCGTTATTGTTGCGTTGACTGGCTCTGTTTCAACTTCCGTTGCGATTTCTTGGTTTAGGAAGTCATTTAGGGCGTCTTCAGAGACTTTGTAGGATTCGCCGTCCGGGATTATTAGGTTCAGGTGATCTTTTATAACGACTGTCCATTTTGCTCCGTCAGGATCCTGGAGTGTGATTTTTTTGTTAATTATTTGACCAAGTTCGTCAATGTGGGCTTCCAGGTCCTTTGTGGTAAGAGTTGGCTCATGTACAACAAGTGGTAGCTTTTCTGAAGTTGGCACGTTTAAAGTGCGATGATATTCGTTCAAGGCTTTTAGAATGGCGAGGGTATCAATTTCATAGCCGGTTTGTTCCGGGGAAATTTTGATTTCGCCGTTTTCAAAGTAGTAGGCGGCTTCTTTGAGAGGTTGTTCAATTTCAGTGTCTGAGTAGGATTCTTTGATGCGGCTTAAGGATACGGTGAGGGAGGAATGATTTTTTTCACCGAGAATGAAGACGCGAAGACGGTCCACTGCGGGTCTTTTGTCGAAGTCGTTTAGGTAAGTTGTTAAGATGTCCAGGTTGGTTTGGGGCTGGAATTCACTGATTTGGATTTCTTTTTCTCCGCGGTCAGAGGTCCAGAGAATTTTTTGTTTTTGGAATTCTTTGTCAAGCTGAGTGATCTGCTCAGAAGCGTGATTGAAGCTTTCAAAAGAGCGGAGCGAGTAATCTTCAATAGTAATTCTATCCAAAAAGGCTGACTCAGGCAGAGCTTGTACTGCAAAAACCGAGCCGACTTCTGCTGCGAGAACCAGAAGAGAAATGCTCAATGCCAAGCCTCTTGCGAAACGTAGTTTGCGCTTGGCTTTTGCTTTTTTTGTTGTCTTTGCTGGTTTTTTATTCTTCGTCATGACCCTATAAGATCAGGTTTTTGACCTGATGGCAAGATAAATTTGAGGGCGATTGGCGTTATGAAGGTTGTGAAGAAAGCCATGAAGACCAGAATGGAGAAGATTTCGTGAGTTATTATTCCGGCCTCCAGACCAATTGAGGCAAGGATAAGTTCGACGGCGCCGCGGCCGTTCATGGCGAAGCCGATGATGGCGGAGGAGCGGAGGCCTTTGCCGGAGAAGTAGGCTGCGGCGCCGGCTCCAACTACTTTGCCGACTAAAGCGCCGAGTAAAATCAGTATCAAAAATGCTAAAGTTCCGGGCTCAGAAAAAACTGCAAAATCTACTGCGAATCCAAGTGATACAAAAAAGATAGGACCAAGAAAGCTGTAGGACAAGCCAAAAAGTCGGTCTTCGATTTTTTGGAAAATTTTCTCAGAAACAAGCTCTTCTTTAATGAAAAGCCCGGCCATGTAGGCTCCGATTACAAAATGGATGCCTAGCTTTTCGGCGATAACACCGAAAAGAAGACCGAAAATCAGGGTGAGGGTAAAGGCTTTTCCGCCTGAAGAGCAGAAGAATTTTTTCAGAACCGGGTTTATTAGTTTTTCGCCAATGAAGATTATTGAGAAAAAGAAAACAATTAGTTTAACAAAGAGTAGGCCAACTTCTGCGGTTGTCATTGTTCCGGCTGTCGCGATGGTCAAAATTGCGGAAACCAGGATAAAGGCCAAGATGTCGTCTGCAACCGCAGCCACCATGACCAGGTTTTTTATTTCGCTGTTACGGTAGTCAAAGTCTTTGAAGATTTTGGCGGTGACGGAGATGGCTGTGATGGACATGGCCACACCAATGAAAAGGGCTTGTACGAGGCTTGCATTAAAGAGAAAGCTTATACCCGCTCCAAGTCCAAAAGGCAGGACAATGCCGGCAAGAGCAATCAGGAGGCCCAGGCGGGAGGATTCAAGGAGTTTTTTTGGTTCGGTTTCAAGACCGGCGTGAAGCATCAGGAAGAAAATTCCCAGTTCCGCTAGGATTTTTACGCTTTCGGTTTCATGGAAGACGCCAAGTAGGGCGGGTCCAAAAATGAGGCCGGCCAGAAGCTCGCCTAAAATCAGCGGTAATTTTACCGCTCTGAATAGCATACCTGTTGACCAAACCACCACCATTATGAGGAGGAGGTTCTCAATCTCTATCGACATGCTCTTTTTTGGTTACTTCCATTTCATTCGGGATTTCTTTCATCCCGTGGGGTGACTTCTCTTGTTTTGTCTTTTTGCCAAGTAAAAGGCGACGAGCCAGCTTGAAAAAGCCACTTGCCGTTTCCTTGCCGAGTTTTGATACTTCTTTAAGGTCGGAGCGGGTTTCTTGTCCTTTTTTTGGCGCGAGTGAAATTCCCAAAACGGATCCGATAGCGGTGCCAATAATGGCTCCCATTACAATTCGGTCAATTGCGGAGTCATTAGATTTTTCTTTATTTTTTTTCCTTAGCATAGTCAACAGCGTGAATTTCACGAATTAAGTTTACTTTAATAATGCCCGGAAAGGAAAGCTCTTCAGATATTTTTTCTGCAATTGAATCTGCAGCGGGCTGCATTTGATTGTCTTTAATTTGCTTTTCATCCACTATTACGCGCACTTCACGGCCGGCGGACATTGTGTAAACTTTTTTAATTCCACCGTAGGATTTTGCGGTTTCTTCAAGCTGTTTGATTCTTTCAAAGTAGTTTGTGACGGATTCTTGGCGAGCACCCGGACGAACTGAAGAGATTGCGTCCGCTGCTTTCACAATGAAGTCAGCTGGGGAGACGCAAGGCACTTTGTCATGATGGGCGAAGGCCGCATAAACAATTTCTTCCGGGAAATTGTATTTTTCCAGGATTTCCTTGCTGAGGTCGTCATGTGAGCCGCCAAGGTCATGGTCCACGGCTTTACCAATGTCGTGGTAAAAAGCAGCCAGCATTGCAGTTTGCGAGTCCGAACCAATTTGCTCCGCGAGTAAACGGGCAATGTGGGCCATTTCAATTGAGTGTTGAAGAACGTTTTGTCCAAAAGAAGTGCGGAAATACATTCTTCCAACAAGGTTTACCAATTCAGGATCTAGTGTTTTAAAGTCAATGTCCATCATTTGCATGGCTTCTTTGCCTTTGTTGTCGCAGATGCCCATGATTTCTTTTTCAGATTCTTCAACACATTCTTTGACCATTGGTGGATCAATTTTGCCGGACTTTGCGCTGCGTTTTTGAAGTCGATTGATGGCGCCTTTTGCAATGTGTCTGCGCAGCAGGTTTACGCCGCCGACATGAATTTCCATTGGGTCCAAATTGAAAATAATGGAGACCGGCAGGAGGCTTTCAAGATATTGGATGTTTTGGCCACCTTTGCCAATTAGTATGCCTTTAAATTTGTCTGATTTGAGGTTTACTGTGGTTGAGTTTTTGTCAACTGAGCTTTGAGTTTGGAGGCGCTGAATTACCGGGCGGAGAACCGCCTTTGCTTGAATTTGTGCCTCTTCCGTGTATTCTTCAATGTAGCCTTTTGTGCGTGCCTCACGATTTTCTGTGATAACTTCATTCAGTTGTTTTTCAATGTGTGCTTTGGCTTTTTCTGCCGTGGCGCCCGCGGTTTGGGCAAGGGCGGCTATCATTTTGTCGCTGATTTGCTCGGTGGATTTTTGAAGGTCTTCGACTTGTTTTTCAACTTGTTTTAGCGAGCCTTCATATGATTTGTTGCGGTGCTCTTTGCGCTCTAAAAGTTCTTCTTTTTGCTTTAGAGTGGATTCAAGGTTTTTTTCATGTTCGGCAAAATATTTTTCTTCATCTTGGAGGATTTTTTGGGCGCGAGCGATTTGTTCTTTGCTTTTATGTTTGATCTCGCCGGCTTGTTCTTTGGCTTTTTGCAAAATGGCTTCATCCGCGGGTGTTTCTTCCATTTTTTCACGAATCATGCTGTAGGAGACGGCGCCGCCGAGTCCCAAACCGATAAGTCCGATGATAATATTTACAAACGTCATGCTTGGATTCTAACAGATTTAGGGAGAGGTGTATAGGGAGCGCATAATTTCCACTGTCTTCTCAATTTCTTCTTCTGTTGTGGGGCGGCCGAGGGTGAAACGGATTGAATGGCTGGCTTCTTTGAGTGATTTGCCCATGGCCAGGAGTACGTGAGAAGCTTTTAGCTTTCCAGAAGAGCAGGCGGCGCCGGCGGAGGCGGCGACGCCTTCAATGTCAAGGCGTTGAACCAGGTTTTCTCCGGTTATTCCGTCTATCTTGAGGTTTAGGAAGTTTGGAAGCCGAAGGTCCGGGTGGCCGTTTAAGGCTGCACCGGGGAGGGTGAGGAGTTTTGATTGAAGATTGTCCCGGAGGGCGCGGAGGCGCTCTGCTTCCTCTTTGCTGTGTTCTAGGAATAGGCGCATTGCGGAGGCAAAGCCGACAATTTGAGCGGGACTTTCCGTGCCGCCGCGCATGCGGAATTCCTGGCCGCCACCCATAATTTGGGGGGTTAGCTGGATTCCTTCACGAATGTATAGAAGGCCGATCCCTTTGGGGCCGTAAACTTTTGAGGCGTTTAGTGTCATGAGGTCGACGCCGAGGTGAGCGCAGTTTATGTCCAGGTAACCGGGAGCTTGGCAAGCGTCCGTGTGGAAAATGGCACCGCGCTGCCGGACGAGTTTGGCTATTTTTTTGATTGGTTGGACAGTGCCGACTTCATTGTTCACGTACATAATTGAGACCAGAGTGGTGTCCGGGCGGAGGGCGGCGGCTACTTCTTCCGGGTTTATGATGCCTTCAGGTGAGGGTTTTATGAGGGTGAGTTCAAAACCGAAATTGTCACGCAAATATTCTGCTGGTTCGAGGATTGCAGCGTGTTCAAAGGCGGAAATTATTATGTGTTTGCCGCGTTTTTGGTTGGCAAAAGCTGTGCCGAATATAGCGAGATTGCAGGATTCTGTGCCGGAGCCGGTGAAAATTATATTTCGCGGAGAGGCGGCGCCTAGGGCTTCGACAAAAAAAATACGGGATTCGTCAATTGCCTTGCGGGCTACCTGGCCAAAGCGGTGAACGGAAGATGGGTTGCCAAAATGCTCCGTTAAATACGGCCGCATTGACTCGAAAACCTGTGGGGCAAGCGGTGTTGTGGCCGCGTAGTCCAGGTAGATCATGATCGAGTTAAAATTTTAAAGTGTTCCCGAACTTGATCTTCAAGTTTGTCCACGGCTAAGTCCATGGCTTCATTGATATTGTGTTTCACCACTTTTGTGTTGAATTTGCCGCCGCGCGGTGCGGTGATGTCAAAAGTGATTTCGTATGCGTTGTGACGCTCATGCCGTTGGATGCGGCAAGCTGCTTTAACCGTGTCAGGGTCAGGGTAGTGAGCTTCCATAAATGGTTTGATGCGCTGCATTTTTTCTTCTAAATATTCAAGAAATTTCTTTTTGTCAGTTTCATTCAAGTTTTTGCTGTTTGGTATGATTCGCATAAATGGAGGGTTAGAAAATGGATTTTAGATTGTATCATTTTTTCCAAATGATTTCATCCGTTTTTGTGTCAAAATTGATTTTTCTGGCTAGCAGAAACAGAAAATCCGACAAACGATTTATATAGGGGAGGCTTGCTGTGGGCAGCGGAGTTACTTTAAGCATTCTGCGCTCCAAGCGTCGGCAGACTGTGCGGGCCAGATTGATTTTTGCGGCAATGGGGTGGCCGCCAGGAAGAATGAAATTTTTGAGAGGGGGAAGTTCGGCTTCCAGAGTATTGATCAGCTCATCAAGAGTTTGGAGCGGAAGATGAAAGTTTTCTTGAGACTTGGAGTTGGCAATAAGGGCACCGAGTTCGTAGAGGTCTCGCTGGATTGAAATTAAAAAATCAGCGTTGTGTTCGCTGGCAATTACACCAAGGTGGGCGTTTAGTTCATCAATAGTGCCAAGTATTTCAATTATGAAGTTATCTTTTAATACCCTTTCGCCGGAAAAAAGGCTGGTTTCGCCAGTGTCTCCGGTTTTTGTACTAATGCTCATTGCTTGAAAATAAAAGTGCAATCCCAAAAATGATTGCCAGGCCTCCAATACCGGCTTGAATAATTGGTATTGCTGTTAGTGAGTCTAGCCAGAAATAAATCTGTGGAACCGCAAGAACCAGCCCGCCGAGGATGAGAAGGATGGCTGCAAATTTTTTCATTTTGGGAGCGTTAAGTTCGCTTTTATTTTAGCAATTTTTAATTTAATGTGCGAGTCGGAAACCATTAACCATTCATATTATGAGCGACCAGCAACTTAAAACTCTTATTGAACTTATTAACGCCAAGGACGAGCAGCTTAAGGATGCAAAAAAGCATCTTAGAGAGCTTGAGGCGGATGTGCCGATGGATTTGGAAGATTTGCTTTTGTCGCTGAAAGATCTTAGGGACCAAGTGAAAGAGAAAAAGGAGGAGCACCTTAAAAACCTGCTTGAAAACAATGCTGAATATCCGGAGGTTCGCGAGGAGATTCAGAATTTAAAGGAGGAAATTGCCAATGCTAAATTGGAGCTTTTTGCGACTGCAGCAAATTTGAGCCGAGAGAAAGGGAATTTGGACCAGACAGTCAACGTTCAAGGTGCACCTATGCGCTTGCAAACTCAGAGCGAAGTGCAGGTGTTTTTGAATGGGAAGCAGCTGAAGTAGTAAATAGACCCCAGTTTTACCGAAAATTTATCAAAGAGGTGCTTGACGGAATGACCGACCATCAAAGTTTACATTAAATTTCCGGGCTTTATTGTTTCTGCCCGGGCAGAGATTTTACCTTTCTTTTTGACTTATTTAAGCCATTTTATCCTTTATAAAAATTTGGTTTTGTTGTATATGCCAATTTGGTAAGTCGAATTATAAAACATCACTTTCACAGACATTCTTGCACATTCAAAAAAAAATGTTGATTTTAACAGGTTGCAGAAAAGGGGCTCTACCTTAATCCTTTTTTGGAGGCTCAGTTGGCAGTGGAGCTTGGCTTGGACGGGAAAAGTAACGAGGAATTAGTTGCTATGCTTGAAGCTGCAAGTGAGCGTGACCTTCAAATGCATCCAAGAAAATATTGGGTGATAGCTTCAAAGTTAGCGGAAAGGTGTGATGTAATGCGTGAGGGAGGGACAGCTGATCAGTTGTTGGAGGATTTTAAGAAGGATTTTTGAAGTTAAGCTGCGGCCTTATGGAAAGTGGTGTCTTTTTTAGGATTCTTATTGACGTTTTTGGCCTTTTTTGGTAGAGTGAATGATAAGAAAGGCCTTATGGGCCGCACCCCAGCTCAAGGCCAACCCGATAACTTAAAACGGAAAATGTTATGGCCTCTTTTTTGCTTCTCATAATCATTGTCAGTTTCTCCGCGGCGATGTGCTACGTGAGCATTCGAAGGCTATATAATTATATCAATAGGTATCGGATTGAGGAGTCGGTTTATACTTTGCTTTTTGGGGTGGTTAGGCTCAGGCATTTTGTTTGGTTTTATTTTTTTATGGTGGGGGCGACGAGCGTGATTGGTCTTTATTTAGCTTTTTACTTTTTATTATGACTGAAGGTGTGTCGTTTAAGGGGCAACTTTCAGATGAAGAGGTCATCTGCACTTTTCGTAAGCATTGGATAAGTGTGTTACCGCGCCTTTCGGCGCTTTTTGTTTTGGTGGTGGTTACAGCGATTGTTATTTTTTTTCTAGGCGACTTGGCGCGGTTTGCGAAGGAGGAAATTGCAGTGAGGATTGGGGTGATTTTTGGCTTTGTTCTGCTTGTTGGGCTGGTTCACAATCATTTTATGGGAATTTTTCATTATTATTTGCGAACTGTGCAAATTACCAGCCTCAGGGTTGTGGATGTGGATAGAAGTATTTATTTTCGCGACTCGAAAGATTCGATTGATCTGGCCAAAATCCAGGATATTCAAAAACATCAGAATGGGATTTTGGAAAATATTTTGGATTTTGGTTCGTTCAATATCACGCTATCCGGAACGCACACCTCAATGAATATCAAGCTGGTACCGCATCCGGAGCATTATTATAAAATTATACACAGGGCAAAGCGCGACTATATTCAGCGTCGTCAGGCGGACCGGGTGCTTTCCTCAATTGGGCAAGAAGCGCCGGATTTTCCCATTCCGGTGCCGGTGGAGGGGTAGGTTAGAGGTTTGCTTTTAAGCCAAATCTGTAGTAGCTGGCCGCCTCATCAGATTCATTTGCCGTGTCTAGTCGAGTTACAATGCAATTATCCAATCCATAGTCTGCTTGGATATTTGAAAATACACATTCGATAAAATTGCAGTTTGAAAAATCCACGGCTATAAATGCTGACTTTCTGAATAATACATTGTTGAAAGTGCAGTTTTTGAATATTCCGCTACAAAAGTCGCCACCGTAGATTTCACAATTTTCAAAGACGGTATCAATGAAATCCAGATCCATCAGTGAACTGGCTTCTTTTATAAGAAAAACTCCACTGATTTTGTTGGTGGTTTTTAAGAGGTTGAGGAGGTCGTCTTCGTTTAAGGTTTGCATGTTGAAGAATTGTAATTTGATGTTAGCAAATATTTTTTCCTTGAGCCAGAAGCATTTATTTTGCTAGTGTTGTTCCTTAGCTCTTTGACAATTCAATCCGTGATAGTAAATTGTCTATTTGCGTTTAGGCGGTTTACTGTCACTGATTGAAGGTTGCTGAATAAGGAGGAAGGAAGTAATGCCACAGAAATACAAGTTCGGCGAGCATATTGTCGAAGAAGGACAGTGGACTACCTGGCACATGGTCGATGGGTACTGGACGAAATCCCAAAATGATGGCGTCTGGACCCACAACCTCTTCGCAGATCCCGAGATGGACACCGACAAGAAGCGAGATGCAAACCACATTCACATCAAGTTCCGCCTTCGGCCTGACGGGACGGAAGAGTTCGTGTGTTGCTCCATCAAGGTAGATCGCATGAACGAGACGAGCAGGAGGAAGATGATCGAGGACGTCAACAGACTGACCGGTCTCAACCTCTCCTACAAGTAGAAGCCAATAGCAACAACCAGCAATCAGTGACGGTGTATCGAGCAGTGATGACTTAAACCATCGTGAGATGAGTGAAGAGTCTGCTGACCGATATATTAGGAGGGGAATTAGGTAAAACTGTTCCTCTCCTTCCCAATAATTAAATGTCTTCGATTTCTACTCTGAGTCCGTTTTTTTTCTTGATGAAATGAATAACAACATTTGCTCTAAACACTATCCAGTTACCATGGACCTCACTTGAATATGGGGAATCATATGGTGGATTATCATTGGCCTCAACTGTTGCGACAATGTCATCTGCTTTTTGTCCCTCATGATAATAATAAATTGGTTTGTTTTTGTGATCGTGATCTTTAAAAAGGTCACAGCTAATTTTGTAATATTTCCCATGCCTTTCATAAGTTTTCATTTCACCAATATGCAAATCAAATTTTGTTATCATGTTTTTTATCTCAATTATTTTTCGGGATTTAATCCTATTTCTTTTGCAATTTCGTGATATTTTTCATCAAAAAGTTCATCAATCAAGGGCGAATCAAGGTCTTTTTGAGATCCTTGTGATGCTCCCGCTCCAAAAATAAATATTTTCATGGGCATGTAAATAAGTAGCTTCCGTTGGTCGCGTTGATTTTTAGTGCACCCTTCTCTTCGCTGCGGGTGTGGCGGAATGGACGGGACTCGAACCCGCGACCTCCTGCGTGACAGGCAGGCGCTCTAACCAACTGAGCTACCACTCCGTAGGGGGGCCGGTTTAGGAATGCGTATATGATTCCAGGTTAGGCCGCCCATATTTTGCCTAAAAAGGCGGTCGAACTGTAGCAAAGGCGCCTTGGGGATGCAATGTTTTTTTTAAGGGCTTTTTCTTGAGAGAAAAGGGGAAATATGCTTGCACCTGTCGGGATTTCTAATCTCTGCCCGGGCAGAGATTTTGGGTCGTTTTTTGGCTTGTGCAAGCCATTTTCGCTTACAAAAAGCATGCACGGGCACACATTTTTATTCGCCTATAAAAAATTCCGTGATAGAATCCTCGCATGCGAATTGGAATTGATGCAAGAATGTACAGCACTGAATTTACGGGCATTGGCCGCTATGTGTTCGAGCTTGCGCGGAACCTTGCCAAAGTGGACAAAAAAAATGAGTATGTGCTTTTCATGAACAAGCCGGAGTATGACGCTTATGAGCCGCCGAATAAGCGGTTTTCCAAGGTGCTGGTGAATGCGAAGCATTATTCATATGCGGAGCAGATTAGATACCCTTCCATTCTGAGAAAGGCAAAGTTGGATTTGATGCATTTTACGCATTTTAATGCGCCTATGTTGTACAGGCGACCTTCGTTGGTTACCATTCATGATTTGACCCTGTCTTTTTTCCCGGGGAAAAAGATGAATAGCGGGTTTCAGAGGTTTTCTTATAATAAAGTTTTGAGGAGTATTTTGAAGCATTCAAAGAAGATTATTGCGGTTTCCGAGAATACTAAAATGGATTTGGAGGAGGTGGCGGGAGCTTTCCCTGATAAAATTGAGGTGATTTACGAAGGAGTGAATGAGAATTTTGGGCCGCGCGGGGTGAAGGAAGAGAATGAGGGGGTGCTGAAAAAATATGGGATTACTAAAAATTATTTGCTGTATACCGGGGTGTGGCGCGGCCATAAGAATTTGGTGAATTTGATTAAGGCTTTTTCAATTTTGCATCAAGACGAAACTTTTGATGCGCAACTTGTGATCACCGGAGCGGATGATCCGTATTATCCGGAAATTAAGAGGACAGTGAAGGAGCTTGAGCTTGAAAATAACACGATTTTTACGGGCCTGGTTTCTGAAGAGGAATTAGTGGCGCTGTATCAAGAGGCACGTGTTTTTGTGTTTCCTTCGCTTTATGAAGGATTTGGCTTGCCACCACTAGAGGCCATGAGGTGCGGAACGCCGGTTGCGGCTTCAAAAACTTCATGCATTCCGGAGGTTTGCGGGGAGGATAATGCTCTTTTCTTCGACCCTTATGATCCGACTGAAATGGCGGACAGCATAAATAAAATTTGGATAAATGAAGAGCTGAGAGGGGAGCTGAGGGATCGCGGTTTGAAATGGTCCAAGAAATTTTCTTGGGAGAAAATGGCGGAGAAAACGCTGAGTGTTTACGAGGGGCTGGATATTACAAAGAAGAAAAAACGAAAATCTCGTCGTTAAAGGATGAGAGCTGACTGAATGATTCGCTTTGAAGGAGAAAGTTAAATTCGGGTTGGAATTCTTTACTGAAGACTACAAGTTTGATGCCGTTTTCGGTTAGGAAATTTTGAATGTCCTCGGGGTTTGGGTCGTGTCCGTTAAAAGAAGAGCTGGCGATGCGTTTGTTGATGAGCATTTCTTTGGGGAGACCTCCATCCGGGTTGGGAAAGTGGAAGTAGATGTCCGCGGGAGAGAGTATGCCGTAGGCGTAGGTATTGAAGTTTTCGTGGGACATAAAAAGAATTGCACCGTCAGTTTTGATGCTTTGAATCCAGGCTATTTGGCTGTCTATGTATGGGTCTACAGTGGATTCGCGCTTTAAGGCCAAAGAAAATTGCGCGACGATGAAGAGAATTGAAATCGGGATGAAAATTTTCCTGAACGTGAGGCTTTGGGCTTTCAGTGTGAATGGCAGAGTGAGGGCAAAAGATAACCAGAGAAGACCCAAATAGCGGTCTCTTGGCCAGTTGACCGGGAAAAGCTCAGACCACTGAGGGTAGAGGAAAAAAGCAAAAGTTGTCACTAAAAAAAGTGAAAAGAAAAAATAAATTTGTGGGGGACGTTTTTTGTTTGTGAAAGGGAGTGTCAGTATCCAAAAAAAGAATGGCACGCCGGAAAGTAGGAATTGAGTGAGGGATAGGTCGAAATAGTTTGAGGGCAGGTCTGCGGGGAGAGTCCCGAGACCCCATTTGAAGAGGATATGGTTGAATGGGAGGGGGAAATCCAGGCCGATTGCAAAAAGGTGGACCGTTTTTATTGTAATTAATGGGATAGCTAAGATGAAAAAAGGGAGGGTTCGTTTTCTTGCGGGCTTCCAAAAAAAAGTGATTGCGCAGGAAAGCAGTATGAAAAATGCTGTCGCGGAGTGGATGAGGTAGACGAAGAATAGAAAAATTGCGGCCAATAAGGTGGCGTTTTTATGTTGTGAAAAAAGGATGGCGGGGAAAACCGGAAGCAACAAATAACCGAAAACTTGAGGCAGAACACTTTCGCCAATCAGATATTCGACAACAAAAAAGCCGCTCATTGCAAAGAAAAAGTAGTAGAAGGTTTCTTTGGGAGTTTTCAGTTTGTATGTGGCTGCAAAGATTACGGGGCCGACTAACAAGTAGAATGAAATGAAAATCAGGCCCAGGGTTTTTGGTTCAGCAGATGGGAAAAGAGCTTGGATCGGGGCTGTGAAAAAAGCGAAAGTCAGCGGGTAAATATGGGAAAAGATTTCGCTGTTCGCAAATTTGCCGGCCAGAATATATTTGCCGAGCCCCCAAAAATAGTAGCCGTCCGTGCCGTAAAACTGAAGTGGCCAGATGAAATTGATTAGAAGCAACGCTGCAATAGTCGCCAAAGAATAGAGCAGGATTTTTTTCATGAAAGTTTTTTGTCGCTGTAGAAGTGATAGAAAAGAAGCGGGGAGACAATTAATTCGACAAGGCGGGAAAGGGCAAGGGAGAGTACTGCGCCCCAAAGGTGGAAAGTTGGGATTAGCACGAGCATGAACGCGATTTTTTGGATTGGAAGTATGGTGTTAAAAATGAAGAGGGCTGTTTTTTTGTAGTGCGATTCCATGGCGGTCGAGAAGGTTTTGCCGGGCATGAAAAGTAGGGAAATTGCAAGGACTTGGGCGTAGGGAATGGAGTCTTTGTACTGTGGGAAGAAAAATTTGTAGATCCATGGGCAGACTGCAATAAAGGCAAGGACGGTTAGGGCTGTGATTATTAAAATGTAAACAAAATGGACGGGTATGCGCTTTTTAACTTCCTGTTCACTTTTGCTGCTGTAGCGCGGGAGAGCTAGCATGAAGATGTTTTTGAGAAGAAATTTGATTTGTTCAGTGATGAGGATGGCAAATGTGTAAATGGCAAGGGAGCGGAAGTCCAGAAAAAAGCCGATGATGATTTTGTCGCCGTAATGGGAGATTTGCGGTAGAAGTTCGACGAAGCTCATTTGGATGCCGAATTGCAGGTCTTTTTTAAAGTCGGTGGTTTTGTTTTGCGGAGTTTTTGAGGCAATTAAAAGTGTCCAAAAACCTTTGAGAATAATTTGAGCGCCCAGAAAAACCGCAATTAAAATTAAGATGCTCGCATTGAGATACGAGGCTAGGATTAATGCGCCGTTCATTAATACTGTGAGACTGATTGAAATTATCGTGAATGTTTTGAATTTTTGTTTGCCGCAATAGTAGGCCTTGAAGTAGTTGGAAGCTGAAGCGAATGGCCAAAGGATGGCGGTTATTACAAAAGCCTGAGTCATTTCAATGTCCTTTTCAAAAACGAGCTCATAAAGGGCTATAATAATTAAAATCAGGCCGCCGAAAGCCGCCCATTTCAGGACTGTTTTGATGGCCGGAATGAAAATAGCGTCTCTATTTTGTGAAATGGCGGCGGTGATTGCGGTTTGCATTTTGGGCAGTGAGAATGCCGTGATCATTGCCAGTGCCGCTGTGATGAAACTGTAACGACCATAAGTTTCCGGTGACAGAAAATTGGCAAATGCAAGTGATAAGAGAAAAACCATCACTACGTTAACGCCGTCGTCCAGAAACAGGAAAAAACCGTTTTTTATGAAGTAATTCAGGTCAATTCCAATTTTCTTGCCCAGTTTTGTAAGCATCTTTTTTGGTGAAGCGTTGTGATTATAGTATATTTATTTTGTATGAGCGAATTCCAACCATTTCAAAATTGGGTGCCAAAAACCTTGCAGAAATATAAATTAGCGCGGCAGGCTCGTGCGTCATTAATTTGTGAGCGTTTTCGCAAGCTTGTGCCGGAGATGATTGGTGAGGATTGCGCTGGTGTTGTTCGCCCAAAGAGTTTTAAAGGAGGAACTTTGTATGTTTCCGTACCCTCCAGTAGCTATGCGCAGCGCGTTTATGTGCATAGGCATGACATCATTATGAAGTTGAATTTGGAGGTTGACAATGATTTTGTACATGATATACGAACAGTAGTTGAAGCCGTTGGCTTCGCTAATGATTATGACTCCTCTTGAATGCTCGGTACTGAGGGAAATGATAGACCACGCATTGTCTACCAATGATGGTGATCCTCATTTTGACTTGCCTGAAAATATTCATGCGTATTGTGCGGAACAGCAGGCTCAATGCCTTTTGGTTTTGCAAATAGAATATTCCAGTGAAGCTATGAGGAGGGCTGCGGGACAAGCTTTGGCGTTTTGGACTGGCGTTTCCGGTAGAGCTGCTGAGGTAACGGGCGGTGGTTATGGTCGGCCTCCATCTATTTATAGAAGGTTTGATTCTCCAGAAGGCAACCAAATTGATAGTTTTTTAATACATGTTGGTTTTTCTGTGGGTTAATTTGAAACAAGTTTTTTTCGCTTGCTCTTGACAATTCGTTAAAGCTCACTAAAATCTGTAAGCAATCTTAACCCCCTTTATTTGTGCAAGTAATAAGATTAAGTCGAACAGGTCGACGAAACCAACCCGCATTCCGTATTGTTCTCGCTGAAAAAAGCGCGCCGGTAAATGCAAAATTTCAAGAGGTTTTAGGAATGTATAATGTGAGTGAGGGGAAAAAATTAACTTTTGATGCCGCTCGAATTGAGCATTGGGTGAATATGGGGGCAATACCGTCCGATGCCGTGGCTTCTCTTTTGAAGACGGCCGGTGTTCCGGGTATGGAAAAATTTATTGCTCCTCGAAATTTACAGAGGAAGAAAAAGAAGGAAGAGGAGGTAAAAGAAGCTCCAAAAGCTCCAGCTGCTGAAGAGGCTGCCCCTGCTGAAGAGGCCGCTCCCGCTGAAGAGGCCGCTCCTGCTGAAGAAGCTGCCCCTGCTGAAGAAGCTGCCCCTGCTGAAGAGGCCGCTCCCGCTGAAGAAGCTGCCCCTGCTGAAGAGGCCGCTCCCGCTGAAGAAGAGGAGACAAAAGAATAATCATTTAACTATTAAAAAAATGGCTAATCCTGATACGACTGAAAGCCCCGCACGTGATTTTATTGAACACGTGGTTAAGGCGATTGTTGATACTCCAGATGAAGTGGAGGTTACTCAAACTGTTGACGATCTAGGCGTTCTTATTACTTTGAAAGTTGCTAAGAGTGATATGGGAAAGATTATTGGGAAGAGTGGGCAAACCGCTAAGGCGCTTAGAGTTCTGCTTAGAATGATGGGTGCTAAAAATGATGCAAGGTATAATTTGAAGATTATTGAGCCGGAAGGCGCTGAAATGGCGGCGTAAATTTGTTGCTTCTTAAGGGGGGTTGGTGTAGAATTTTTTCTGCTATGGATTTAATGTCTTATGTATTGACGGTGACCGAAGGGAGCGTGCTGGATGTGGCTCAGAGTTATGATGCCATTGAGATTATTAATCGTGGGATTGCGTATGCAATTATCATTGCCGGGTTTTTGAGTGTTGTCTTCATTTTCTTTGGGGGTATTTCTTTTATTCTTTCTGGAGGGCAGGAGGACAAGATTAAGCAGGCCGTTTCGACTATTCGATATGCGATTATTGGACTTGTAGTGACTCTTATGGCGGTGGTGATTGTGGGGTTTGTGGGGAAGGCTCTGGGTCTGAATATTATTCAGTACATCAACCTTGGCGAAATATTCGATATGATTTCTGATCTTACGTCGACTACGGGTGGTGGTGGAGTTGATACGTTACGTTAAACGGCAAGTTCCTTACCGTGCTCTGTGAGGGTTTTCCAGTCGTATGTGAAGCCGAAGTTTTCAATTGCGCGAACGAGCGAACCGTAGATGTACCAAACTGATAAGCGTGGGAACAAAAAGGCGTTGCCGCTTTCCTCAGAGGGGTTGTAGTTTTCTGCTGCGGGATGGAGCCCTTCCAGCATTACCGGGACTATGCCCGCCATGACAATATCTTTGAGATCCTTTGGTCGTTTGTTGGAGAAGACAACCCAGATGTCTGCTTCTTCCATGGCTTCTTCAAGAGAAAAAACGTGGGGCAGGGTTTCCGCTCCTTCGCCAATTACTTTTATGCGTGCGTCCAGTGTTTCAAGGCCGGGCTCTAGCTTTTCCAGTAGAGTTGGGTCTGCATCACGAATGTCCATGATTATGCGCGGAATTCTGACTTTAAGTTTGATTTGTGTTTTTGGGGACGGTTTTGCCATATTTTTTGATGGGTTGCTCCTTTCAGTCGCCTTAGCCTCGGCCTTTTGAGGAGGGCCTCCTTCACACTCACGCTTGTTCGTGTGTGATTAAATAATTATAGCCCATTTTTACGGGTTTGACCAGGGCGTAGGGCTTGACGAGGATAGGAATTATGTTAGAGTTTCAGCATGGACGAAAAGCTAGAAATGTTGGGTTATTCAGATGATGCAGGGATTGCCCTGGTTGAACTTGTGGCTGAGCAGGGTATTGATGAAGAGCTTATGGCTAAAATTATTGGAATGGATGATGATGAGATTTATCGGATTGCGAACAGATTTAGGGGGAAGGCGGCTACTCTTTTGATGCAGTATATGGAGTATGCCAGAGACTTAGAGAATGGTTTTCGGTGGAGCGAAGAAAGGTTGGAGGCTTATAATGGTGATATGGAGCGATGCAAAACCTTGCATGCGGCAATGGAAAAATTGAAAGTTGCACTGGGGCCGGCTAAAAAAGGTGAGGCTGCTTGCAATGCAATTGATAGTGCATTAAATGATCCATTGTGGCTTAAAATGCGGGAAAAGTCTGAGGTTCCACAATTTCGATTTCTTGCAATTCTTGATTGGGTGAAAAAAATTGGCTTAATATGAATGAAGGGGTAGACAGAAGTGGGGATAGCACGTTGACTCCTGAATTGCAGGAGGTGGTGGATCGCGCACTGAGAAACAGTCCGCCTTCTATTGTTGCAGAGTTGGATGGGTTGCAGTGGGGAGATTTGCTGAGAATTGCCGTGGATTTGGCCAGGAGGCTTGATGAATGGACTCGGGATAGGAATCCACATGAAGAATGTGATCCTTTTGAGGTCTATTATTATTTTGAAATCTTAGAGGAAATTGCTGCTGAATTTAGGTCTAGGGACAGGAATTTGAGTGAAAGTGTGATTGCAAATTTTCAAGGGTCGATAAGCCTCTTTAGTGTGTTTTTTCGTAACTGGGAAAAGTCCGAGCAAAATAAGGCAGTTAACGCTGCAAATGGGAAGGCAATGGTAATTGTTACGACTGCAATCCAGGAAGGGAAATTTGATGAGGATTTGGTTAGCAGAGTGTGGGATTTGGATGCGTTGGAAATATATTCACTTGTGCGTCTTTTGAACAGTAGGGCGAAGGCCCGTTTGGATAGAGTGTGGGCAGTTTATGATGAGTGTTCACGGGGTGGTTGGCCGGATGAAAATCAGTTAGCTCGTTTTGAGGCGGACAAGGCGGCATATTTAAAGTTAAGAGGACTACAGGCTAATTTGTTTGCTTTGCTTGAAGGAATGGGGGCGGCCCCGGGTATGGAAGAAAGCCTCAGGGATGTTTGTAAAGATTTACTGGCTTCACTGCAGGAAAGAAGGGGTAGGTCGGCTTGTAATCTTGAGGTTATCAACAATCCAATGGTGAGACTTTTTTCAATGCAGATGAGAAGTTTATTAATGAAAGTTGGAGGCAAGGATTAGGCGTTTTACCGCGGGCGGGAAGACGTGTACACTTTTGGCATGAAAAAGTTTGTGATTATTGACGGAAATGCCATTATTCACAGGTGTTATCATGCTCTGCCAAAGACTTTGAAAGCGCCTTCCGGCGAGCTCACGAATGCAGTTTATGGGTTTACGTCCATACTTTTGGGCATTTTGGAGTATGAAAAGCCGGATTATTTGGCGGTGGCGTGGGATATGAAGGGGCCGACTTTTCGGCATGAGGAAATGGAGTCTTATAAAGCCACTCGGGCTAAAACAGATGATGAGCTTATTGGACAATTTCCGCTGACTCGCAGCGTTCTTGAGGCAATGGAGATTCCGCAGTTTGGAAAGGAAGGTCTGGAGGCGGACGACTTTTTGGGGATGGTGGCGGCGGATGTGCGGGGACATCACAGTGATGTTGCTGTTGTGATTGTGACGGGAGATCAGGATGCGTTTCAGTTGGTTCGTGATGGGGTGACGGTGGTGACGCCGGTGTCCGGGTATAAAGAGGTGAAAAGGTATGATAGGGAGGCGGTTAAGGCAAAAATGGGCGTGTGGCCGGAGCAGGTGGCGGACTACAAGGGGCTGTGCGGGGACTCGAGCGATAATTTGTTGGGTGTGCCGGGGATTGGGAAGAAGACAGCGACTTCTTTATTGGAAAAGTTTGGGTCGGTTGAGGGGATTTATTCGCGTCTTTCGGAAGTTATGCCGGAACGGATTCGGAGTCTTTTAAATGAGCATGAGAAAGAGGCGCGGCAATGTAAAAGGATGGCTACAATTTTGTCCAAGGAAGATGGGTTTAGTGTGGATTTGGGGAAATGCGCGGTGCATGAGTTTTCCATGGATAACGTGAGGGAGCTTTTTGGGCGGATGGCGTTTAGGTCTCTGCTTGGACGGGTGGAAGTTTTGGACAAAGAGTGGTCAAAAAGGCGAGCGGAGGAAAAGCAGGTGAGTTTGTTTTAGGGCTTGCTGCTGTTCAATTTATTTGTTCGGGTGATTTTAGACGATTTTGGGCATATGACGGTTTGTAAAAAAAGTCACAGGGAAAGTGGTGATTTTAAACTGGTGGATGGGGCAGAAAACGCGGCTTGCTGCAGCGTCAAAAGGGTGGGTACATTTTGTGTTCAGGAGGTGCGAAATGCCGCTTTTTTTACAATAAAAGGCTTGCTTGCCTGGTGCTCTTGGGGTAGAGTCGGGACTACCGTAAAATAAACTTATGCCAAAACATAAAGTAATTGCAGGTCTGGACGTTGGAAATTCGAAAATTAGGACAGTAATTGCAGTAATGGACGAGCAGAGTTCAACTCCAAATATTTTGGGGGTTGGAGTGTCGCCTTCAGGCGGACTTAGAAAGGGTGCTGTGATTGATGTGGAGGAGACTGTGAGAAATATTTCATCCGCGCTTGAGGATGCTGAAAGGATGGCCGGAGAACCGGTTCATCATGTGTTTTTGGGGATTGGCGGGTCACACATTTCGTCGCAAGATAGCAAGGGTGTGATTGCCATTTCACACAGTGGGAATGAAATTATTGAGGATGATGTGGACAGGGTTTTGGAGGCGGCGCAGGCAGTTGCAATTCCGAGCAACAGAAGGATTCTGAGGATTATTCCAAAGTCGTTTACCGTTGATGAACAGAGCGGAATTAAGTATCCGGTTGGAATGACAGGGATTCGGCTTGAGGTTTTGGCGCATTTGGTGACAGGATTGGTTCCGGCGGTGAAGAACATTGAAAAATGTGTGCATCAGGCTGGAGTGGACATAAATGACATTATTCCGGCTGGTTTGGCGGCGAGCGAGGCCGTGCTCACCAAGCGTCAGAAAGAGCTTGGGGCTTTGGTGGTTGATATTGGTTGTGGAGGAACGAATGTGGCAGTTTTTGAAGAGGGGACGGTTTTGCACACAGCTTCTCTTCCGATTGGAGGGGAGAATGTGACGAACGACATTGCAATTGGGCTTAGAACTTCAATTGACACGGCTGAGAAGATTAAAATTGATTATGGAACTTGTATGCCGGAGGATGTGCATGATAGGGAGACTATTGACCTTTCGCTCATGAGCAAGATTGACACTGCGACTGTTTCCAAGAAGCAGTTGGCGCAAGTGATCCAGGCCAGATATCATGAAATTTTTGTGATGGTGAAGGCTGAAATGGCCAAGATCCAAAGAGATGGAATGCTTCCTGCGGGGGCAATTTTGACCGGAGCGGCCGTTAAGATGCCGGGCGTGATTGATTTGGCTCGGGAGGTTTTGAATTTGCCGGTGCAGATTGGTTTTCCAACTAATTATGAAGGTGTTGTAGACAAGATTGAAGACCCGGCTTATGCAACGCCAATTGGACTAGCTATTTGGGGATCCAGGTTTCAGGGTGACAGCTACTCTGGAATGAGACTGGACCTCAAAGGTTTCTCAATGGACAAAATGACCCAAGGACTCAAGAACTGGGTCCGTGGACTATTACCTTAGATTTTATTGCCGCTTTAGCGGCTTCCCCTAACCCCCCTTCGCTTATGGCAGCAAGCGACAACAAAAAAAACGACGACAGTCTTAAAAATCTTTTTTCTTCTTCCAGCGCAAAACGGCGCAATTTTGAAGTAACACCTGATGTTTCGCCGGTTGCGCGAATTAAAGTTATTGGTGTTGGAGGAGGAGGAGGCAATGCTTTGAACCGAATGGTTCGCTCAAATATTCAAGGAATTGAATTTATTGCGGTTAACACAGATGCGCAGGCTCTTTATCATAATGAGGCTTCGATCAAAATCAATATTGGTAAGGCAACTACGCGTGGACTTGGAGCCGGAAGTCATCCGGAAGTGGGGAAACAGGCGGCTGAAGAGTCGAGCGAGGAAATTAAGCAGGCGATTGATGGAGCCGATATGGTTTTCATTACTTGCGGACTTGGAGGAGGAACCGGGACCGGCGCTTCTCCTGTGATTGCGGAGATTGCGCGTGATCTTGGAATTTTGACGGTTGGAGTTGTTACCAAGCCGTTTTCATTTGAGGGACATCGCAGAAAAACGCAAGCGGAAGAAGGGCTTGAAAACTTGAAGAATAAAGTTGATACGCTGATTACAATTCCAAATGACAAAATTTTGTCTTTGATTGATAAAAAGACTCCTCTGACGGAGGCGTTTACGGTTGTGGATGATGTACTCCGGCAAGGTGTGCAGGGTATTTCAGACTTGATTACCGTGCATGGAATGATCAACGTGGACTTTGCGGATGTTCGCGCAATTATGGAAAATGCCGGATCCGCTTTGATGGGAATCGGATATGGGGCCGGCGAGCAACGCGCTACTGAGGCTGCTCGTGCGGCTATTGAAAGCCCTCTGCTTGAGCTTGATATTCAAGGCGCGAAAGGCATTTTGTTCAATATTACCGGAGGAACAGACCTTTCAATGTTTGAGGTGGATGAAGCTGCGCGAATTATTACTGAGGCGGCTGATCCTGAAGCAAACATTATTTTTGGATCTGTTGTGAACGACTCTTACACCGGTGAGATCAAAATTACCGTGGTTGCCACCGGATTCGATGATCACAAGAGGTCTATCAATATTGCCAGGCCGCTTGGCGACATGAGAGGGTATCATCATAGGTCAGTTGCTCCGGCACCGGCGCCATCTGCTCCTCAACATTCGCTTTCAATGGATGACGAAAGGCCTATTAGCACACCTCAAATGCCGGCGGCTGAAGATGGTGGCAGTGAATATGATATTCCGGCGTTTATTCGTCAGAAAATGCAGAAGTAAAGACTCTTAGTGCTTGCAAAAGACAACCTTTGCGATTCTTTGTTTCTTCAATGATTAGGTCTGGTTTTTTGGTGGTGACCGGAGGTTCAATTGTCCCTGTAGATGCGGGTGGTTCGCTGAGGTAGATTTTTCCTAAATGACCCAGGAGGTTATTTGCGTCTTCATTGGTGAGGACGTCTGGATATCTTATTTCCTCTGCCTCTCCGTTTGCAAAATAGAGACATATGGAGTAATTGCATGCGCCCCGTGGGTCGATTTCCGATGAAATATCAGCTTTCACGCATTGCTGGCCGCTAGGGAGTTCATACGGGCTGGCAAATGTGGCGACAAGTAGCTGGTTTTCTACTTTTCTTCCGTCCGGGGTTTTGCTGGTTTCTTTTTTTAATTTTCCCTCATCTTGTTGATATGTATGGGCGCTTCGCATTCCTGCATGCTCAAGCATTATACCGTTTTTTTGAAAAGCTGCTCTGCTGTCTTCGCGCTTGGCTGCTCTCATAAGTTCTGAGACCTGCCTGACGGCGTATCTTCGTTCTGTAAATCCTGGGGTTTCGTTAAGCATAGACCTCAATATATTCCGGGATCTTGGCTTGGACAAGTTGATTTTGTGTGTTTATGCCGTGGGACCGTCTTTGGCGGGAAGCTGAGAAGCGGGGACTTTGTCTTCATTATGTCCGTCAACTTCAAGGGGTTCTTGAAGGGGTCCGAGCACCACGTTTAATGCTTTTGCAATTTGTTCTCTTGTGGCGTCTGATCTGACTTTTAAGACCATGTCCCGGCCTGCAAGGCGGCTTTCCGTGTCAATTTGTACCGGCTGGATGTGCTTTGTTTCCGGAGTCAAAGGCACAGCCGCAATGTTTTCTTTTAATTTTTTCAGGGCTGGATTGTTTTCAGGACTTGATCCGGTTTCTTGTTCAACTTGCTTGAATGCGGCGTCTACTTCCGGGAAAACTTTTGCGGTTTCAAGTAATTCTGGTTTTTGTAGGTCGTCTTGCATTTTTTATTGTTAAATCTTGTTATTATACCTTATTTCTAGGTCTGCGTAAAGGGGGTTTGGGGGGCTCAGGGCGTGTTTTTTTTGTAAAATATGCGCATGGAAGTTAGATTTTTAAAACCGACGGATGCGAAAATGCTTGAGGAATTTGTCGTAGAGCATCCTGACGGCTTTATTGAGCAGACTTGGGCGTGGGGAGAGCTGCAGACTACTGTACCGGGAAGGGTGGCGTTTTATGTGTGGGGAGTTTTTGAAGATTCGCGACTGGTTGGGTCTATGTTGGTGATTCGGCAGCATATGGCCATGGATAAGTGCTGGCTTTGGTGTCCGCGCGGGCCTCTTTTGCCGGAAAAAGATAGAAGCAAGGTGTGGAATTTGCTTAAGCAGGAAGTTAGCGCTATTGCCAGGAAGGAAGGGGACGTGTATTTGAGGATTGAGCCGGGAGCAAGAGAGGGTGATGATTGGCCTGTAAAGGGTGCTTATACAAAAGATAGGTATGTGCCGGGGGAAACTATGATGATTGATTTAACTAGGGAAGAGGAGTCAATTAGAGCTCAAATGACGCAAAAGGGGCGCTACAACATAAAACAGGCGGTGAAGGCGGGGGTTTATGTGGTGAAGTCGGATATGACAGATTTTAGGGATTTTTGGGATATGATGGAGGAGACGGCGGAGAGAGATGGGTTTCATTTGCATTCAAGGAATTTTTACGAGTCTTTTTATGATATTTTGGGCAACAAAGTGCATGTTTATTTGGCAAAAATTGACAAGGAGACTGTGGCGGGGATGTTCGGGGTTGGGTTTGGGGATACTTTTGTTTATTATTTTGGGGCGTCTTCTGATTCGCACAGGAAGGCGTATGCGCCGTATGCGCTGCAGTGGTTTGCCATTGAGTCCGCCAAAAGACATGGTTATAAATGGTATGATTTTTTGGGTGTTGCTCCGGAGGGAGATGAGCGGCATTCTTTGGCGGGTGTGACGCAGTTTAAGTCGCGGTTTGGGGGAAGGCGGGTAAAATATAAAGAAGCCTCCGTGTTGGTGTTTAAACCGTTTTGGTGGATAGCAGTGAAGTTGGCGAAAGCGAGGGTTCGCTAAAGCTTTTCAAGAAGTGATTTAATCCATTCGACAGGTGCCACCAGGCAGCCTTGCGGATTTTCATTTCTAAGGAGTGCGGCTCTGGGTATGTATTCAGATTCAGGTGCTGGGTCCGGTGATTTGGCGAATTGTACGGTTTTTAGATTTGGTGGAACCGGGGGTGGGCCTGGGACGTGAGATCTGTCAGGAGAGCCTTGGTTGGTTTCTATGTCGTCCTCTCCAAGGTAGTCAAAGAGGGTTTCGTTTCTGGGCTCTGCCATTTAAATGTTGGTAACGTTTTCTGTGTTGTTTTCTTTGATGTTTTTGGCCTTGTCTATGAAGAGAATGCCGTCCAGGTGGTCAATTTCATGTTGGACTACGCGGGCGTTGAAGTCTTCAAGTTCGATTGTGTGGGTTTTCCCGTTGAAGTCTGTGAAGCTTACGGTTATTTCCTTTGCGCGCTTTACTTGACCCCAGGTTTTGGGGAGGGAAAGGCAGCCTTCTTCTCCCAATACTGCTTTGTCTGATTTTTCTAAAATGGCCGGGTTGAGCATGGGCACGTAGGCTTCGTCTTTTTCTCCGGGGTTTAGGGTGCAAACAATTAAGCGAATGTTGCGGCCAACCTGCGGAGCTGCAAGACCGACCCCTTTTTCTGCAAGCATTGTGCGAACCATATCCAAAGCAAACATTCTGAGCTCTCCTGTGATTTTCTCAACAGGGGCTGAGACTGTTCTTAGGATTTTGTTGTCGGTGCCGGTTTCAACATGAAGCGTCATCGGGTTCAGTTTAATTTATTTAGGGTGATATTGTGCCTTGTTGGGGATGTTTTGTCAAGGGGGCGGCAGGTTGGGCAGCTTATTTTTCCTGCCGGAGGCTCGCCTCAATAAATTCGTCCAGGTTGCCGTCCAGGACGTCGTCAATTTGGGAGGTTTCGTGGTTGGTGCGGTGGTCCTTGACCATTTGGTAAGGCTGCATTACGTAAGAGCGGATTTGGTTCCCCCAGGAGTGCTGAGTGTGTTCGCCGCGGACCGAGGAGATGTTTTCAAGGTGGTGTTGTTCTTGCAGTGACACCAGTTTTGCTTTGAGTCGGGCGAGGGCTTGTTGTTTGTTTTGGAGTTGGGAGCGTTCGCTTTGGCAGGTGATTACCAGGCCAGTGGGTTTGTGCGTTAGGCGAACGGCCGAGTCCGCTGTGTTGACGGATTGGCCGCCGGCGCCGGAGGAGCGGAAAACGTCCCACTCAATGTCTTCTTCTTTGATTTCGACTTCTTCTTCCGGGATTTGGGGCGTGACTTCAACTAGTGCGAATGAGGTTTCACGGGTGGATTTTTGGGCGAAAGGGGAGATGCGAACCAGGCGGTGGACACCGTTTTCGTGCTTTAAGTAGCCATATGCGAATGGGCCGGAGACCAAGTAGGAGGCGGACTTTATACCGGCTTCGGCGCCGGGGGTTTTGTCCAGCTCTTCTGTACGCCAGCCGCGTTTTTCGGCAAAGCGGAGGTACATGCGCATTAGCATTTCAGCGAAATCCTGTGCGTCCGTACCTCCGGTGCCGGCGTGGAACGAAATTATGGCGCTGTTTGTGTCGTAAGGACCTGCAAGGTAGAGTTCAATGTTAAGTTTGGCGTGGGTTTTCTCTAGTTCGTCTATGGTGCGGGTGACGTCTTGGATCGAGTCGGCGTCAGCTTCGTCTATCATTTCAAGTAGTTCAACGGTGTCTTTAATGTCAAATTGGAGCTTCTCCCATTCTTCAATTGTTTGGCGAAGGTGGCCGGCTTTCTGGGAAACTTGTTGAGCTTTTTCGTTGTCGTCCCAAAAGTTTGGTTCGCTCATTTGGGCGTCCATCTCGGTGAGTCGGGCTTTTTTGGCTGGGAGATCAAGGTGAGTGACCGACTTTTCGGTTTCGCTTTGAAGAAGGTCGAGGCGTTCAGAGAGTTCTTGCATGCGCAAAGATTGCCTGAAAAAAAGGGTGAATGCAATTTGGATTCTTTGGGGGTGGAGACTTTCGGGTTTGCGGTAATTGGTTTAGAATGTCTGCCGATGAGTACTGCAAAAAAAATCCTTTCGAACACGTTGGTGCAGATGCTGGGACGGGCGACGATGGCCGTGACAAGCGTGGTGATTTTGAAGGCCATTTCGAATTTTCTCTCTGTTGAAGGGTATGGAATGTACACGGCTATTTATGAATTTCTGGCGTTTTTTGGGATTGTTGCGGATTTGGGGCTGTTTACAATTGCGGTCCGCGAGATGGGCAAGGGGAAGCGGGACAGAAATTTTGTGGCTGGGAATATTTTAGGTATGCGAATGATGATGGCGGTTATTGCTATGAGTTTAGCGGTGATCAGTGCATTTTTAATTCCAAAATATCAGGAAACTTATATTCCGGTTGGTGTTGCGATTGCGTCTATGGCGGTGTTTTTGTCCATTATGCATGGGACAGTTTCCAGCGTTTTGCAGGTTGAGCTCAAAATGGAGCGAGCTACAATTGGGATTGTTGGAGGAAAGATTTTGTCGCTTGTGTGGATGCTTTCCGTGATTTTTTACTTTTATGCGGATGAGCCGGGAGCGCAGGCGTTTTATCAGCTTTTGGTTGCGGGGGTTGTGGGAAATTTGTTCGCGTTTTTGTATACGCTGAGGTATGCGCTGAAGTATGCGCGGATAAGGCCGCAGTTTGATAAAGCTTACTGGAGGGAAATTATGGTGACGGCGGTGCCTTATGGGGCGGCTCTTGTTTTGAATATGGTTTATTTTAGGATCGACTCAATTATGCTTTTGTTTATGAAGGGGCCAGCGGAGGTGGGGCTTTATGGCGTGCCAATGCGAATTTTGGAGATTTTGTCTGTGATTCCGGTTTATTTTATGAACAGTGTACTGCCGGTTTTGTCCAAGGCTATGAATGAGGGGAGTGCGCGGGTTAAGCGGATGCTGCAGCTTTCGTTCGACTTTTTGTTTATGGCGGCGTTTCCAATGGTGGTTGGTCTGTGGATTTTGGCGTATCCAATCATTTTTTTGATTTCGGCGCCGGACTTTTTGAGCAATTTGAGCATTGGCTACTACGGGTCTGATATTGCAATGAAAATTTTGGTGGGCGCAATGTTCTTTTCTTTTATGAACAGTCTGTTTACGTATTCTTTGGTGGCCGTGAATAAGCAGTCTCACCTTTTGTGGATTAACGGGAGTGCGGCGGCGCTGAACGTGGTGGCGAATTTGATTGTAATCCCGGAATGGGGCTTCCGTGGGGCGGCCGCTACAAGTGTTTTCACGGAGGCGTATATTTTACTTTTGGCCTGGCTGGTTGCGCGGAGGTTTGTTGAGTTTAGGTTGAATTTTTGGCCGTTTTTGAAGTCGGCGGTGGCAGCGCTATTGATGGGCTTGGTTGTGTGGTATTTGAAAGACCCAACCTATGAACTTTGGGGACTTGAGAACTTAAATGTGCTGCTTTTGGCGGCAGTGGGAGCCGTGGTTTACGGCTTATTGCTGCTTGGAATGCGGGCTGTGCCGGAGGAGTTTATGGGGAAATTGAGGCGGTCTTGACGCGAAAGCCCGTGTATGGATTAATTTATGCATGGAAAAAGGAACGGTTCTTGGCTTCGACCAAACAAAAAGGCGCTATCCATTGCCTGAAGGGGGTGGCGACGGGGTTTTGGTTGATTTCTCGAGGTATGTGTTTGAAGAAGGCGTTAAGGGCGTGCTTAAGAGAGAAAATGGTGAATGGGTATTTTTTGTTGGGGAAGGCGGGCCCAGGCTCAGGGTTGCGAAGGATGCCGGGGGACTTTCTCCGGATTTTTTGCAGTTAATTGAAGGTCAGCAGTGCGGGGCGTGGATTTCCCGTGATACTGAAGAAGGCGACTATGTCGCCTTCCAGGTTTGGGCTAGTTTGTAGCTTGATTTATTTGTTTTCTGATTCTAGGGGCTGAGCCGTTTGTGCAGCGTTGTTTTGTTGCGAGCAAGAATATAAAGCTGCTCCTCCAAGAACTACGGCTGTTGCTCCCGTGGCAAGTCCCATTGCGGCTAGTGCGCCAATAAGTTGTGCTCTGATTTCTCTTGCTGCTTGACCGCGAAGTGCTGACCTTCTTGTGACTTTTTTATCTGGAGTCCAGGTGGCTCTTCTTTCGGGGGTTCGTGAAGGAGTTTGCGGCTTTTCAGAGATTTCTCTTGGCTCTGTGGTTTCTTTAGCGGCTACTTGAGCTATTGCAGCGCGAGCTTGTCCATTGAGGCGGGCCTGCATTTCCCTGGGCTGAAGCCACTCAGTTTGGCCAGGTTTGCCTAAAACTACGACTGGCGCTTCAAGAGGATTTGCAACTCTTGCTCGTTTTGCAAGTTCTGCGAGAGCTTTTGGGTCTCTGGGTGCTTGATGCCATTCTGTTGGTGGGCCGGAAAATGCCGGGCCATTGTCAAATTGGATTGGAAGTTTAGGACGTGGCGGTGTAGCTACAGGACTGTCTGTTGGGTCTTCGGGCATTGTTCGTTCTTCAACTTGAGACGGAGTGTGCCTTGATTGATCTTTTTCAAGCTGAACAAGGACAGCGTCACATGTGTCAAAGAAAATCCTGGGAAATTTTATTTCAATCTCGCTCCTTAGGTCTAATTTTGCATCTCCAAAGGGGTTTTTGCCGGTTATTCGTTCTTCAAAATGTGCGTTTACCTTTTCCATGAGAGACTCTATGAACTGAATCATTCTATGGTCGTTTAAAACAAGTTTTGCAAAAACCTCAGCCGGGGTGAGGCTCGAATGTTCTAGCGTTTGAGCTGAAGAATTGATTACGTCAGTCACTCGAATGTCTGCTAGAATTTGTGAAATTGTGGAATGAAAGGCTTCGAGTAAGTGGTCGTAATATTGGTTGTCGACCGAGCTTTCCTCGTCTAATTCAAGAGGGTTGCTGGGAAGGCCGTTAACTGCGTTGATTAGGCGCCTTAAGCTGATTGTTGAGTTTCTGGATGATGATATTGCGGTTCTGACAATTTGAATTAAAGCGTTTCTGGCTAGATGAGCTTCTGGTGTTCGTTGTGTTTCGGCCATTTTGTTGATTAATGATAGTGTTTGCTAAACAACATAGATACAAAAAAGTTGCACTTTATGTTTGGAGTGGGATTATGTGCTTTTTATGCGGTTTTGTCAAGGTTCTTGACGAGTTGGCGGAAGGTTTCGCCGCGGACTTTGTAATTTTCGAACTGGTCTAAGGAGGCGCAGGCGGGGGAGAGGAGTACGACTTCATCCGGGCGGGCGTGCTTTTTGAGGTAGGCGAAGGCGCCTTGGAGAGAATGGACGTGGATGAATTTGTCGGGGTCGTTGATTGAGGAGGCGAGGCGTGTGGCAGTTTGGCCAATGAGCAGGACTTTTTTTAGATTTTTGGCGGTTACGACTGCGCGGCCCCAGTCTGTGAAGTCTGAATGTTTTTCACTGCCGCCGGCTATTAAGTAGAGGGGCTCTTGGAATGCTTTGATGGCCGCAATTGAGGTTTCCGGGGTGGTTGAGAAAGAGTCGTTGAAATATTGGACCCCCTGATGGGTGGCTACGAACTCTAGGCGATGCGGGAGACCGGTGAACTCGCGTAGGGTTTTTTTGATGGTTTGGGGTTTGACGTTTAGGAGCGTTGCTGCGAGAGCTGCGGGGAGAACGTTTTCAAGGTTGTGGGCGCCGCGGAGGGCGACGTCTTTGGTGGTGGCAACCTGCTTGCTTAGGACTATTATTTTGTCATTGTCCAGGTGGGCGCCCTCAACGGGATCTATGGTTGAGTAGTAGAGTTTTTCGCCCGCGCCGAGCTTGGCGAAGGCGCGGGAGCCTTCGTAGTCACCGTTTAGGATTGCAAAATCTTCTGCCAGCTGATGACTGACAATAGATTTTTTGGCGTCGTGGTAGGCTTCAACGCTGGGATGATAGTCCAGATGGTCTGAGGTGGTGTTGAGGACAATTGCAATGTGCGGGCTTTGCGGCAGATCTTCCAGTTGAAAGGAGGAAAGTTCAAGGACGACGAGGCTTTCTTGCGTTAGGTCGTCAAGGAAATCCAAGGGCGGGTCTCCAATATTGCCGCCAAGGTGGGCGCGGTGGCCTTCGTTTTTCAAAATTTTGTAGAGGAGGGTTGAGGTGGTGCCTTTTCCTTTTGTGCCCGTGACGCCGATAATGGGGCAGGGGCAGTGTTCGAAAAAGTAGCGCGTAACAGAATTGAGGCGGCTGAGGGAGGCTTGGATTTCAGGGCGGTCAAAGCGGATGCCGGGGGAGCGGAAAATTGTGTCAAAGGGGGTGAGGTCTTTGAAGGCAGCGGGGTCGTCTTTTTCATCAAGAACGGTTACTTTGTAGCCGTGTTTTTTGAGGTAGGCTTCTGCGGATTTGCCTTCAATGCCGTGGCCGAGAATGGCGATGTGTAAATTTTTTCCCATGTGCTTTGCTGCCCGGATTCTATCACAAAAATTGCTGATTATTTAGAGTCTAGTTCGGTAAGTTTGTTGAAAAGCATTTCAAGTGCGGCGTCGACGGCCATTTGTGGATTTTCGAAGGCATGCTGTGAGTCTTCGTTTGCAATAATTGCAAAGCTGTTCTTTCTCTGTCCTTTCCAGGGGTCACAGGCAATAAGATAACCGCTGTACCAGACGTCTTCCTCATTTTTGCGGTTAAATAAAATGCTCACTTCTGCGGGTTGGTCGTTGCAGTCACGATCAAGGCCATAGTGGCGATCAAGCTTGCTTATGAGGACAAAAGATGTGGTTTCTTTGCCGTCTTTTGTTTTAATAAATTGCCAATTGTTTATGGTGGAAACGAGCGGCTGAGATGCGTTGAAGCTCAGGCCCTCTGTTAACGGCGGTACCAATACATTATTTCCAAAGGCAAGTCCTGCTCCAAGTGTAGCCGTGCCCAAAGCGCCTGTACCCAAGCCTGCTGCTCCAGAAAGCAAAGCTGCAAAAGCGGCTTTTTTTAGTGAAATTGTTCGCGGAGGCGTTGGTTCTTGTGCTTCAATTATTCGTTTTGCGCCAACAATTTCTCCGGCAACAAGGTCTTGCGGCGACTGAGCGTCCAGCGCAGCTCCGTCTCTGCCGGTTTTAATAGTCTCTTCTTCATGGGCTTCAGTTCCCCAGCCGGGGTCGTTGAAATCTACTTTTTTATCGGAAGCGTTTAAGTCGATTGTGGGTTTTTTTGGCATCGTTTAGTGGGAAAAGTATGGCTAGGTTGCCAATTGGGCTGCCTTTTGTCAAGCTGCTCATGCTATTTACATCAGGTTTGGGTTTTGCTATACTTATTGTGAGGTAGAAAAAACGAGGGAAGAAGACAAATTAACTAATTAATGATAAAACGAAGAAAATTCGACCAAAAATAACCTGTTCGCCAAAAAAGGCGGGCTTTTAACAATAAAAAAATATGAACAGTAAAATGGATAAATTATCGAAGTGGCTCAAATCAACCGTGCAGGGCGGGGATACTGCTCCACTAGAGGCTAAGAAGCCCGAAAACAAACCTACAAATAAACCTTATAAAAAGCCGTACAAAAAGCCTCAAAAACAACAGGGGTCGCATGGAAAAAACAAACCACAGCAGAGGGGGAGAAAGCAGCCTTCGACAAGTAGGAAGCCGTCATTTATGCCGGTACACCGCAATGTTCTCAGGGTAATCCCAATTGGCGGGCTTGAAGAGGTGGGGAAGAACTCAATGGTTCTTGAATATGAGGAAGATATTTTGGTGATTGATATGGGATTTCAGTTTCCGGAAGATGAGATGCTTGGAGTGGATTATGTGGTGCCGGACGTGAAGTATCTCACGGAGCGAAAGGACCGAATTAAGGCAATTGTGATTACGCATGGGCATATGGACCACATTGGTGGCCTGCCATATGTTCTTCCGGACCTTGGATTCCCGGATGTTTATGCGCCAAGACTGGCGGCCGGTCTGATTGAGCGGATTTTGGGTGAGCATAAGATGCTGAAACGAGTGAATTTGAAGGTTATTGATGACAAGCAGGTTTACCGGTTTGGGGTGTTTGAACTGGAGTATTTCCACGTAAATCATTCAATTCCGGACTCAAAGGGGCTCACCGTGAGCACGCCGGACGGCTCCAGAATTGTGCATACCGGCGACTTTAAATTTGATTTTACTCCGGCGGATGGTGTGCCTTCTGATATTGGGAAAATTACTTCCATTGGAAAGAGGGGTGTGAACGTGCTGTTTTCTGATAGTACAAATGCGACCAAGCCGGGACACACGCTGTCCGAGCGGGTGGTTGCGGAAAGTTTGAGTAGTGCAATTGAGGATGCGGAGGGGCGAATTGTTATTGCTTCGTTCTCTTCTTTGATTGGACGAATTCAGCAAATTATTGATTTTGCGGCTGAGCATGGTCGGAAGGTTTTCTTTTCCGGTCGCAGCATGATTCAGAATGTGGAAATTGCCAGGCGACTTGGGTTTATGAGGTTTACGGACAGTCTTGTTCGGCCAATTCAAGAAGTAAATAATTTTGCTCCAAACCAGGTTTTGGTGATTACGACCGGCAGCCAAGGTGAGCCTATGGCGGCTTTGTCACGCATGGCGAATGACAGCCATGCACAGGTAAAAATCCAGAAAGGCGACACTGTTGTTGTGAGCGCTTCTCCAATAATGGGGAACGAGATGGCGGTTGCGTTTTTGGTGGATAAATTGGCGCGACTGGGGGCGCGAGTGATTCATAATGCAATTATGGATATTCACACTTCCGGGCACGGGAACCAGGAGGATTTGAAGATGATGATGAGCCTTGTTCGTCCGGACCATTTGGTGCCAATTCATGGAAATTACTACATGAGGTCTGCGCATGCGGAGCTTGGGCGGCAGATGGGGCTTACAGATTCTAACGTGCATTTGATGGATAACGGGAATGTTATTGAGGTTCGAAAAGGCGCGGTTTCGTTCAAGAAAGAGGATATTAAGGTTAAGTATGTGGTTGTGGACGGGCATGGAGTGGGAGATCTTGGTTCGCAGGTTTTGAAGGACCGCGAGGCTATGGCAGAGAATGGCGTGGTGACGATTTTGTTTAAGGTTCGCGGGAAAAAGATGGTTGGGAATCCGGTTGTGATTACGAACGGATTTGTATACCAGAAAGAAACCGAGAAGATTGTGGCGGAAATTGAGCGTGAAGCGCGGAAGGCGTTTAATGATTTTCATAAGACGCGGCCGGCCGGGAAAACGGGAGATCTTGAGCGGCACATTAAAAGTGCGGTTTTGGGATATATTGTGAGGCGGCTGGACAGAAGGCCGCTGGTTTCTCCGCACATGGTGAGGGTGTGAAAAATGTGCAAAACCTTGGCAACCATTGTGCAAAGTTTTTGACAAAGTTTTGCACGACCAAAATTTGGGGGGGCGGTGAGAAGCGGACAATTTGCGGTGTGGTTTTTGCGGGGCGGGGATGATTTTAGTGGAAAAATTGTTTGGTGTGCACGTGTTTTGCACTGTGTCTACACTGTTTGCACGAGTTTTGCACAACGGTGCGTCTCAACGGGTTAAAGTTTTGCACAATTGTTTTTGTTCTTCCTGATGAAATTAGCTTAGAAAGTATATTTTGCCATAAAAAATATGTGGTTTTTGCGGCTAAAAGGGGGTGGTTGGCAAGATGGTACTAATAACAACTACTCTTTTTATATATTTATTATCTATTAATAAAAAACGCGTGGACATGTGTAAAAAAATTTGATTCCATTAAGGAAGATTTCTTCGCTTTAAAAACACAAAATATGAAACTTTCTTGTTCACAGAATGACCTTTCTTCGGCACTTTCAGTTGTTAACAGAGCCGTTTCACAAAATAACACTTTGCCGGTTTTGAACAATATTTTACTTAGGGCTGAAAAAGGAAGACTTTCTTTAAGTTCAACGAATTTGGAGATTGCAATTAATGCAACAATTGAAGCTAATATTAAAACGGAAGGATCAATAACTGTTCCTGCAAAGACCATTAATTCTTATGTTCCGCTTTTGAAAGATGAATCGGTTGGGCTTTCGCTCAAAGGAGAAACCACTCTTGAGATTGAATCATTGGGGTCTGACACAAAAATGAAAGGAATTCCAAGCGAAGAGTTTCCGAGCCTGCCAAAAATTGAAGGAGCTCAAAGTTTCTTTTTGCCGGCCGCTGCACTTAAGGATGCAATTGAACAGGTTGCATTTTCGGCATCAACAAATATTTCAAGACCGGTTTTGACAGGCGTTTTGTGGAAAATTGATGGTGACAAAATGAGGCTAGTCGCGACCGATTCATATAGACTTTCTGAAAAAACTTTGGTTTTTGAGAAGGACACGGGAGTTAAAATGGAAATGATTGTTCCTTCTCGCACTACGCAGGAGCTTGCAAAGATTTTAGCGGGCAGCGAAGAGAAAGAATTGGAGGTTTTAGCCAGCAAGAATCAGGTTATGTTTAAAATTGGTGGAATTGAGGTTATTTCTAGGTTGATTGACGGAAACTATCCGGACTATGAGAAGATATTGCCGGAAAGTTCTAAGGTTGTTGCTAATCTGAAGGCGGATGATTTTGCGTTGGCACTAAAAAAAGTTTTGGTGATTGTTAAAGAAAACAACAACAGCGTTAGGATTAGGGTTTCAGGAGACAAGCTTATGATTTTGAGTGACGAAACACAGGTTGGGGAAGGTAATGTGGAGTTGGCTTTAGGCTCAAAAAGTGGGGAGGCGGAAGTTGCTCTAAACGCACAATATTTGGTGGATGTTTTGGGACACATTGGGGGGGCGGAAGTAAATTTTGGCTTGAATGATGGCCTGTCACCTGTTATGGTTGTGCCTGCAACTTCAGAAGATTATGTGCATATCATTATGCCGCTGAAGATTTAATATTTTGAGGACCCTATTAAACGGGGCCCTCGCAAAATAAAAATGAACCTTTTGACCAACTGCTTCGTTAAGACTTCTCAACGTATCTCGTTTGATACGCTTTCGTCTTCTTGCCCTGTAGTTGGCCAAAATATTTTATTTTTATTAAAACCCGACCCCGTTTAATAGGGTCCTTTTTTGTGAAAGATTGTAGACATCTTATTACGCTCTTCCCTCAAGGGCAGAATCTTGCGGTGGTAGAGCAGTTTGGAAGAGACGGGTACACGTCTGTTTCTGGCAGCGGAAATTATTCCTCAAAGGCTTTTTTGGTGGCTGATATTTTAAGAGACTCTAAAGAAATAAATAATGTTATTTGGATCTGTTCGAACCATGCTGAAAAGGAGCACGTTGAGAGGGCTATTTCACTTTGGGGGGATACGCAGGTTTATGATTTTGAATATGAAGAAAACCCACTTCACGACAAAGAGATTAATCACAAAAACAGAGTACGAATTATGGAGCTTATTAGCTTGGTTGCAAACAAAAGCAAGTCCACTTTTTTTACAATAGAATACAGGGATCTTTTTAGAGCTTACCCCAATTTGCTTGATGTTGAGCGTGGAAAAATTACTGTCAAAATTGGTGATGAAATTGACCCGGTTCCGTTTTTTGAAAGACTTATTGAGGTGGAATATGAGGCTTCAATGGACGCATATGTTGAAAAAGGGCAGTATTTCAGGCTGGGTGATGTTCTTACTATTTGGCCCGTCAACAGTGATTTCCCCCTTAGGCTTGAGATTGGTTTTGATAAAGTTGAGAAGATTTCTTTGTTTGATCAGGCCGAAAAGAAAGATATTCATGAAATTGATGCTATTGAAATTTACCCAATTTCTACTGGACAGTGGGCAACTTCGCTCTTGAGTTATTTTGGGCAGGACTCCTTGGTTATTGATGACGAATTGGAGTATCCGGATTCTGAGGCAGAGGAGTTTGAAAAAGCAATGAGCCACCGAGATCCGCAGTCCAGATATTTGGAGTTTAGGTCTTTTATGGAGGAGACGCCGTATCATCATCACCTCCATTATCTTTCGATCTTGAAATACCACAGCCCTGCTGATTTTGTTTCTGATCTTAGGGATAAGGTGACGCAAGATTGGCGAGTGATGATTTTTAGCAAGCACGTGGAAAAATACAAAGGCCTTTTGGACGATAAAAATATAAGCCACGAGGTTTGGGAAAAAGGAGGCAGCGTGAAGGGAGATGGGGTAACGATTTTTAAAGTTGAACAAGAAGAGGTTTTTCCACAAAACTTTCAGAATCCCGCCCTGAAGTTTGCTGTTTTGTCTGATCGGGATATTGGTGGTTTTGGCGAAGAGCAGCAGAAGAGGCCAGAGCACCAGAAAGTTTATTTGGACTTTTTGACGGGACTTAAGGTTGGTGACTTTGTTGTTCATTCCGACCACGGGATCGGGCAGTTTTTAGGTTTGGATAAACGCACAATTGATGAAGTAACGCGTGAGTATTTGAAAATTGGCTATGCGGAAAATGACAAGCTTTTTGTGCCGATTGATCAGGCAGACAAGGTTTCAAAATTTATTGGGGCCGGCGACAGGGCGCCAAAGTTGACGCGACTGGGCAGCGCGGAATGGAATACAATGCAGACTCGCGTTAAGAAGGAAACTGAGAAAATTGCCAAAGAACTTCTGGAGCTTTATGCGGAGCGAGAGCAGTCAAAGGGTTACAAATATTCAGAAGACAGCACTTCCATGCTTAAATTTGAGGAAGACTTTGTTTATGAGGAAACTCCCGGACAGCTAAGGGCAATTTTGGACGTAAAGCGCGACATGGAACAAAAGAAACCAATGGACAGGCTTGTTTGTGGTGACGTTGGATTTGGGAAAACAGAGGTTGCAATGCGTGCGGCGTTTAAGGCAGCTCAAGACCAAAAACAGGTTGCAATTGTTGCGCCAATTACAATCTTGGCAGATCAACATTATAAAAGCTTTGTAAAAAGGATGGAGAACCATGATGTTAGGATTGAGATGCTTAGCAGGTTTAGGTCCGGGGCTGAGCAGAAAAAGATTTTAAAGAAGCTTGAGAGGGGAGAAATTGACATCATTATTGGAACCCATAGGCTTTTACAGCCGGATGTCCATTTTAAAGATTTGGGGCTGGTTATTATTGATGAAGAGCAGCGATTTGGTGTCAAACAAAAGGAAAAGCTTAAGGAAATGAGGACTGAAGTTGACATTTTGACTTTGACAGCCACGCCCATTCCGCGAACTTTGAACATCTCTTTGCATGGGCTTAGGGACATTACAACGATTACCACGCCGCCGCCCGGTAGACTGCCAGTTGTGACGGAAGTTAGGCGGTTTTCTTTGGGGCTTATTAAAACGGTAATTGAAAAGGAGCTTGAGAGAGGTGGCCAGATCTATTTTTTACACAATCGTGTCCAGACAATTGAAGATATGGCGGCAAAATTGCGCAGTTTGATTCCAAAGGCGAAGTTTGTGGTGACTCACGGAAAGCTCCGGCCGGACGAGCTGGAGAAGAGGATTTTGGCGTTTAAAAACAAGGAATACGACGTTTTGGTGAGTTCGACGATCATTGAAAACGGAATTGATTTGGCGAACGCGAACACTTTGATTGTGAATAATGCGGAGAGGTTCGGGCTTGCACAGTTGTATCAATTGCGGGGGCGAGTCGGACGGTCAAAAACGCAGGCGTACGCGTACTTTTTGTACCACATGAAGAGACTTCCGCTCGACGCGAAAAAACGTCTGAGAGCGATTGTTGAGGCGTCTGAATTGGGCGCAGGATTCCAGATTGCCATGAAGGATTTGGAAATTAGAGGCGCGGGGGATATTTTGGGCGCGAATCAATCCGGAGCTATCAATGTGGTTGGAGTTTCGCACTTTGTGAGGATGTTGAATCAGGCGGTGGACGCAATGAAGGCGGGAAGGAAAATTGAGAAGGAGGAAGGCGTGCCGGAAGTTACAATTGAGATTCCGCTTCCCGCTTATATTCCGGATGAATATATTGTGTCGTCCAAGGAGAAAATTTCCGTTTACCAGAAATTGGCGTCTGCGGATACCAGCGAATATTTGGTCGAACTTAAGAAGGAGCTTTTGGAAGATTATGGGAAGATGCCGGAGGAGGTTGCGAATTTGTTCAGGGTTTTGGACATCAAGTTGCACGCCAAGAAGGCGGGAGTGTCTAACGTGAAGGCTGAGAATGTCCACTCGCAAGAGGACAGGCAGATTGTGCTGCAAGTGACAGGGCGGGTTAAGCCGGCGAATATTATGTCGCTTTTGGACTACAATGATGCGTGGCAAATTAGCGGCTCTAAGCTGAAAATTACGTTTGAGAAATTGGGCTTGAACTGGGTGGAAGAGCTCAGGAAGTCTTTGGTGGCGCTGGGGAAGAAGATCAAGAATATGCCCGGGGAGGAGGCGGAGAAAGAGGGTTAGCCTTCTTCTTTTTTGCCGATTATTTTTTTAGCTGAAGAGATGAGCGAGTTCAGGTCTTTTGCGGGATTTATGTTTAAGTCAATTATGCCGGTTACGCCTTTTTGAAACGCATTTTCAATGAAATTGTTCTCATTTTCCAGGTTGATGCGGACGCGGGCCAAGTCCTCTGAGGAGAGGGTTTTTACGAACTCGCGGATCCCCGGTTTTTTGCTTTCTTCAAGCGCAGTTGATCGGTCGATCAGGGAGAGAACGACCCCGAGCTCATTTTGGTTTTCGTTTGCCATACATCTAACTCAAAATAATCTGTTAATTATAGCAGAAAATGAGCAAAAAGGCAACGGCTATAGTGGGTTTTATTCTTTATCCTCCAGAGTCTGTATAAGCGCTTTATGAAAAGGAGAGCCAGAAGGAAGGCGGAAGGGCCCATCCTCTTTGTCATCAGTCAACAGGCGGCTAAAGTAATTGATTGTATCATCAAGAAGGAATCGAGCTTCGAGCTCCTCTCTAATTTTCTAATCGACAGCCAGAAGATAGTCAGGATCTTCTGCATTTAGCCCCTCAAAGACCAGGAATTCTAAAACCCCAGCCGTCCCCACTTCTCTGGAGCCGTGTTGGGTTCCTTCGCTAGTTTTGCGAATATTTTAAATCTTAAGAAATCATAGGCTTCACCACGTATTTTGTATTGTACGCCATTTTTACTTGGATTATTTGTATAAATATTTTACCCCAAGTGTTTCCAAGCTATTGAACCATTACGGCTCTATTGATGAAAAGAGAGATGCGTGTTATTAATATTATGATTTAATCATAGGTTATGGCAGATGGTGGTATTCCAAATGAATACAGAAGATATTTATCGCCAACAACTCTAAAAAAACTAGCAGAGGCGTGGCCAAACTTGGACGCTCAGGTACAGGCTGCAATTTTGGAAGTGCTAAAGCAGGGTAAGGATTTTGACAAAACCCTGCTGGAATTTGCGATGAGAGACAAGGATTTTGAGCAAAAATTGAGCAGAAAAACTCAAGAGGCAAAAAGAAAATTTATAAATAAATTAGAGGAGAAGGATAAGGAAGATGATGGCTCAAATCTTGACGATTTATTGGAGAAAATTAAACCTCAATAATAATGGCTTTTGAACAAATAAAATTCGAAGGTAACAACGAAAAGAAACCCAGCAATGAGGAGCTTAAAAGCCAAGAGCAGAAAATTGCGGACCTTCAGGGGAAGCTGGAAAACAATGAAAAGTGGGCTCAGAAAATAGAGAGTAAGCTGGGTGGTTCTCAAGGAGCAGCGGAGCTACAGAACGAGATCAATGATTTTGTTGCGCTGGCTGCAATTGGGCAGCTTAGTGGTTCGCTTAAGGAATATAATGTCCAAAGTTTTGATACTGATACGGAGTCGGGCTTGGATATGCTTGAATATTCACGATTTACAGCGGTTTTGGATACCGCTGTTGATAGGCTGATTATGCTTGGTGGCATGGAGGAGCTTAGAACTTCCGGGGAAGAGGCTGAAGACACGGGGATGCTTTCAAGTCCGGACAAATATATGGCTGGGAATTGTGATTTTCAGGAATGGGTTTTGCGTGACGAAAAGGGACAAAGTTGGACAACTTATGCTTCCGAAAAGCTGGGGATTATGTCTGAAGAAGATTTAAATGCCATTGCGCAGGAATCTTTCAACCTTACCTCTTTAAGCGATTACGGTGACCTGACGCTTTTGATGGTGAAAGAGCTCGGTGAGGGAGTTGAGGATACTTTGAGAATGATTGGAAATGTGAATGCTGCCGTCATTCTGCTTCCTCGGTACGCAACTTATAGAGCAAAAAGATTTTCTGATGATCCGGCTACCGTTGCAGATGCTGAGCTTAAAATTGAACAATTGGTTGAGGAAAATCCGGCGCTTGCACTTCCCGAAATTCTTGGCGACAAAGGCGGGCAAATGTTAAAGCAATTGGCGTCTATGGTTGTTTCAGGAAAGAAGGGTGATATTGCAATGTTGGCTGTTACCATTGCCGGAATGCTGGCAGGTGGTGCGGGTGCTTCTAAGGTGTTTGGAAAGATGAAGGGACTGAGTAAAGTTTCAAAGGCGGGAAGAGTCGCTGAAACCGTAGCGGAGGCCAAATCCGGTGCTCGGCTTCTTGCTGCGACCGAAAAAGTTTCTGGAGAGGCTGCTGAAGCAGCCGGTAGGACGGCCGGAAAAGCGGCTGGTGCTGCCGCAGAAGCTGCTAGTGCAGCAGCGAAACCTGCTATGGCGAGTGCTTTTGGGCCTGAAGTGGTGAATTTATTTGCTGAGAATCAGGGAGCACTAAAGAGGCTGAAAACCTTAAAGGCTTCAATTAATAAACTTACCGGACAAGCTGATAAAGTTGATGAAGTACGTCGACTTAAGGCTATGGCTGCTTCTGAAAGGGGGCGGCTTAAAGCTGCGGGGTTTGATAACATTGATGAGGCCTTGAAAATTCTTGATGAGTATGAGATTCCAAAAGCCAAGCCAGCTCCAAAACCTAAAGCACCAGAGGCTCCGGGAGCAAGACCACCAAAATCACCCGAGGCAATGGCTGCTTTCAAGGAGGCGGTGATGAATTTCAAAGATGATATTAGAGAATTAATGGAGATGAGAAAGGCGTTTAAAAATATTACAAAAAATAATCCAACTTTTGTGCCAGGCACACCAGCCAGTAGGGTGTTCAAAGGGCTTATGGATGACATGAAGGCGCTTTCGGACAAACTGATTAAAAATGGGATTGATGATTTTGATGAAGCTATTCGGTTGGTGGATGAGGCGGACAAGTTGGCTGAAGTGCAAAGAGTTATTTTGGGGCAGAAAGACATGCTGACTGAATTGATTCAAACTCGAAGGTCAATTGAAAAATTAGCCGGGAAAACGGATCCAAAGAGCTTAAAAAGGCTTGAGACCTTGCAAGAGTTGGAAAGCCTTAGGGTAAGAGACTTGAAAGCAAACGGGATATTGGACGTGGACGCGGCGATGAATATGCTTGCTGACATGGAGAAGATGGCCGAAGCGAGCAAGTTGCAACAACTCACAAAACTTGTTTCTGAACACAGCGATGACCTTCAAGAATTACTTGAAACAAGGAAGAAAATCCAATCGGCTCAAGGGCCGGCAAAGGATTTATTTCAGGCTTCTGAAAAAGCCATGGTCGATAAGCTCAAAGCGGCCGGCATTGATGATGTCGACAAAGCTTTGAGCATGCTGGATGATTTGAAGAAAACCAGTGCTGCTGCCGAAGGAGCTACTGCTGCTGCTGCGGAGAGCGTTGCTGCTGTGGCTGAAGGTGCCGTGGCTGAGACAGCTCTTGCGGTAGTGCCAAAAACTGCTGAAGAAGCAGTAGCGGTCTTGAAAGAGACCACCATTCCACCTATGAGCAGACTCCAGCTTATTTCTTATGCGGAGAACATGCTAGAGGTGAAAAAAGCCGTCAGAGCGGGTATAGATCCTTCGCCTAATACCATGTTGGCTTTGAGAGGGGCGGGATTAACGGAAGATGTGCTTGATGTTACAGCAGTGTTTGCCGCTAATGCTCCTGATGTTGTAGTTGGAAATTCTCTCTTGAAAGGATTGATTCCTCTCACGGCAGTTATTGCTGCAATGTGTGTTTTAGAAGAGAAGGGCGAGGACGCACTTGCTTCTGAAGTTCAGGAAATGCCAGAAGTTCAGGAGGAAGGCGCGAGGGAGAGTGCGGATGAAGGTGATAATGAGGCGCCAGTCGCTCCAGAGAAAAAACAAGGAGGGTTTACAGAAAAATTGAGTACTTCGCCAGATAGTTTCTATAAGATGGAAGAAGTTGACGGCAAGACTAAAATTACAATGATACTTCCCACGGCTGAGGCTGTGAGAGACAGCAGAATTCAGCAGTTTGTTGGTCCTGATGGCATTGCAATGAAACTTGAAAATCCAGATGAATATCAAATTGTTTCAGGTGGGAAAGAGTACAATTGGGATAAAGAAGCCGGAACTTGGAAGAATGCAGAGGGACGACTGAGGATATTTAATGGTACGGAATTAACAGTTGAAAAGAAAGTGGCTGAACCTGGAGCTAAACAGGAAGAAGCGGCGCCTAACAGCGAGGCTGGTGAAAAACCTGCGGAGCTTGGAATTTCACCTGATGAAATTACTGAACAGAGCACTCAACAGTTGTTAGACATGTTGTCTCAAAACTGGAAATTTGTTTTCCCACACAAGTCGTTCAATAAAAATAATTTGTTAAAGAAATTTCAGAAAAAATATCCTGAAGCAGAAGGTTTTAAATTGGGGGCTTGGAAAGTTGAAGACGCTCAGTTGATCCTTAGCTTCTCTATAAAAAATAAAAACGGCACTGTTGAAAATAGACAATATTCGGTTCCGGCCGGGAACCTTGATGGTGTTTATGATATTAGCACTGGGGACGGGGCAGATGCCGTGAAAGCAATGATGAAAGCGCTGGAGGACAAGGACAATTTGGGTAGTTGATGTGCTACTTTAGGAGTTCGTTCGTGAATTCAATGATTTTTTGTTGTAGTTCTTCGTCTGAAGCTCCTTCAAGAGACTGGCTTCTTTGGGTTTTTGGGTTGTAAACAAAGGCGGTGCGCTTGCTTGAACCGGGGAAGCGTGGGAAAACGTCAACATCTATTGCGCCCGATACGGGACGTATTTCGAGTATTTTTTTCACTGCTTCGGTGCCTAGCTCAGCTTCCATTTGTTGATACATTTCTTGTTCCTCGTTAGATAATGGCTCGGGTGCGATTTCCTCATAGAAAATGCGAAGGCGCGTTTGCATTGTGTTTTCGGGGTCGCTAGATACATTCATGTCAACGTAGTTAACGTCATAGCCTTTGTCGGCGTAGTAATCGCCAATTGATGCAGCAATTTCCGTTGCGACGTTTATATCAGTTTTGAGGTCGTCAATTTTAGCAGTTTGCTGTCTTAATAAATTTCCGAATTGTTGAGCTGCTTTTGTGATTTGGGGGTCTTGATTCCGGGGAGACTTAAGTGGATTTGCTTTTTCAGACGAATGGACGGTTTGCGGCAGATTGGGCATTTGTGTGTCCACTCTGAGGTTAGCAATTGCGAACGCGCCGGCAATTGACAGGGCGGCTGCTCCAGAAATTTCTAGAATATGTTTTCTCTTCATAAAATTAGGTTGGACGCTATTTTAGAAGACTTGACCTGACCTGTCAATGTTGTTATAATAACCGGGCACTTTGAAAACGTGGGGATGAATGAAGGTTTCGACAGAAAGATTCGAATTCAATTGTTTGCTTTCAGGTGGTTGTCCAGTCCCACCTCAATCCGTCCTGGACAAATTTAAGTGCTAAACCACTTGCTAAGTTACGTGATGCTCTTCGCATGGAAGAAGCTTCGGCTTTCGCTCCTGTATTTGCATAAACGGGCTTGATGTCCTGCCATTTTGCGGGACCCGCTCACCGGTCTAGATTTCGTAAGCCGATTGAGTGTCATTTACGAGATGTAGGTGATTTGCTGCTGGCAGGCTGGCAATGATCCCAAATTTTGGTCTGCTCGCGGCGACTGTTTTTGTCGCTTCTTTATGGGCGTCGCGCAACTAGAAGTGACTATGAAAGTAGAGAGCGATTCAATTCCTTTTTGGACGCGGGTTCGACTCCCGCCATCTCCACCAAAAACCTATTGCCTTACCGCGCTTGCGGTGCCGCTACAATTTATTGTGTAAATTTGACCGTCGATCAGGGCGCTGCCGTTTAAGTTTGCGATGGCGTTAAGTTTTGCTAAGCTTCCTTCAAGATAAAATTGGTAATTTATTATGCCGTACATAGTGACTGAGTAATTTTCGCCTTGGGAATTGTATTGCTGGATTTCAGTTCCTATGCCGTCATTATTTATGCTGAAAGTTGTGCCGTCGTCATTTCCAACGCTGTTGCTTACCGTAATTGTGGTGTTTACCGGGAATACCGTTGGCATGCCGGGAAGATCCGTGGAGCAGTAAACGGTTGTGGAAATTGGGTAAGCGCCGTCCCATTTAGCGGCTGATGGGTTTTCAGCAGACGGTTCGGCTTCAAATTCTATTATTGGAAGTAAGTTTTCCGTTGGGCAGCCGGAATTTCCGCCCATGAATCTGCCGCCGGAGTAGGTTAAGTAGTCCCAGCAGGTTTGCTGGCCGAAGTCGGCAGAGTTGTATTTGTATTCGCAAGTGTAGCCGAATTCAGTTGTGGGGAGACCGGTTTTGACGGTTCCCGCGCCGCCGACTATGCCGCCTTTGCTGGTGCATTCGTCATAAAATGCTTGGACTGTGGGTGAAAGTTTGCCGCTTTGGTCAGGCTCACCAAGGGTTATGCCCGTACCTAAAATACTTTGGACATTTTGCCAAGAATTGTTCCATGCGTCTTTTGCGCTTTCGTCGCCGTTTATATAATTTATGGCCGTGGTGGCGACTTCATTTGTCGCCTGAACGGTTTCTTGCACACACCAAACGCCGCCTTTGTTTTCACCTGTGCCAATTGGGCCGGTTGAGACGCCGCCGGCGCCCATGCAAACGTCTTCCGTGCCGAGGTTTTTGGCAACTTCGTTCATTAAAGAGGTTTGGATGAGGAGTTTGGCTGCGATATATTTCATGGTCTCGGTGTCGTTTCTTTGGATTGCAGTATCACCAAATTCTTTGAGTTCAGCGATCATATTTATGCTTGCTTTCAGCACTTCTTCGGCTTCTTTTTTGCTGAGTTTTATTTGGTAATCGTCGCTACGGGAGGGGAGGGCTGACCAGCTTTCAGGGTCTTTTGTCGCCTCGGAAATATCTTTCCCTCTTTGAACGATAGTTTCTTTGTAGGCGGTGAGTTCTTTGGGGACGGAAATTGTTTCAAGACGGTCGGTTACGAGGCCGGACATAATTTGGATTTTTTGCATTTGCTCGGGGCTTGAGGGGTTTTTGTCGCCCTGAATTTTTACGGCTTCCAGTTCAGCCAGGTTGTTTTGGAGGAGGGTTATCGATTCTGAGAAATTCTCGTTGTATTTCGGGGCAGTTTTGATGACCAAATATGTTGTTCCGGAGCCGACAACAACGACCGCGAAAAAAACGGAAGCGAAAATTACGTGATGGGACAGAAGTTTTATGAAGTCGATGGCGCTTAAAAACATTACGATTAAAAATGCCACTGCGAACAGAATAAACAAAGTGCCACCGGCGCCGTAAAGTGCGTTTTGAGCGGATTCCGACATGGAGGGGCTTGTAGCCGCGATTACTATTAAGACGCCCCCAATTATGGCTAAGGCACTGCCTATCATTGTTGTCCAAAATTGGAAAAGGCCCTGTTTGCGTAAGTTTGTAGGAATTTGTTTGCCGCAATGAGGGCAAAAACGGGCAACGTGAGAGGACATTTTATTGCAATTTGGGCAGATCACGTGGAGAGGGATAGATATAAAACAAGAGCTATAATATCATTTTAAAAAAATACAAGCACCCCTGTGTTTTATGTTCTGGATCACGCTTTTTTCGCTTTCTTTTGCTTCTTTTCAACATCGTTTTTCTGAGGCGATCGAAGGTGTTATAGTGGAGGCATGAATGTGCAAAAAAAATATAGAGTGAGCTTGAGGTTGTATTTGCTTTTATTGGCAGCGTGTATTTCAAGTACTGCATTTTTTGTGCCAAGCGCAATGATGCTTAGGCCCCAGATTTTCAACGGAAGTGTTTTGCCGATTGAGGCACAGTTTGCAATTTTGGTTGGTCAAGCGTCCGTGTTTTTTGCGGTGATTATTTATTTGGGGATGTTTTTGGGAAGAAGAGTTAGATTGGGAGCACCGATTTTGGAGAGACTATTAAAAGGAAAAAAAGTTAGCGAATGGGTTAAAAAGACAGCGTGGCTGTCTGCGATGTTTGGGGCGGCGGTTGCCTTTGGGCTGTTTGGTCTGGATTTTGCTTTTGCGGAAAGTAGCGGCTTGCAGAGTTATTCGGGCGTTTTACCCCTTTGGCAAGGGGTTGGGGCGGCTCTTTACGGGGCGGTGTGCGAGGAAGTTATGGTGAGACTTTTTTTAATGACTTTAATTGCGTATGTGGCCATGAAAGTTAAGTCGAAAAAGAAAAGGCCGACGGATGTGGGAGTTTGGGTTGCGATTGTGCTTTCGGCGGGGATTTTTGGGGGACTTCAGCTGCTTGGGCTACAGGGGAGCTTGGATTTGAACGGGGCGGTGGTGACAAGAGAGATTGCAATGAGTGTATCTGCCGGGGCGGTTTTTGGGTGGTTGTATTGGAAAAAAGGGTTTGAAGCAGCGATGCTTGCGCATTTGATTGCGAGCTTGATTTTGTTTGTTGTGCCGGCACTGGTGAATTAGTACGTGTAGTTACTGCAGAATTTTTTGGCATTGCCTTCAACAACTTTGTTGACTTGGGCTTCACAGAAGGCGAAGTCCTGTTTTGCGGTGGGAACCGTACTTAGGAAGTCCAAAATGTTTTGGTCCGTTTCTAATGCTTTGAGGTCATCAATGTAGGTGTCCGGCATTGTGAGAGCTATATCCAGGCGCATTTTCGGTGAAGATTGTTCGTAAAGTTTGAGCAGAGTTTGCGGGGACTTGGGTCCGAGTGAATTCACCCAAAGCTTATCTATTTTGTATTCCAGGTCGCTTTCGTACGATGCGATGCGATTGATGTGGCTTTTGAGTGCGATTTGTTCGAAATTGAAAATGTTGAGCGTAATGGCCACTAGCAGCAGAAGGGTTGCTGCGCCGAGGTTGATTTTTTTGTAGTTTGCAAGGTACTCGCTCGGTTTTTTGTTGAAAAAGAAGTTTTGGAGGTAGGCGAGCAGGAGTGCGAGTGAAAAGAAAATCGCGAAAATGACAAGGAATCTTTCATAGGTGAAGCCGTATTGGCCTATGCGCTGATTGATTGCTGAAAGTGCCACAATGTCCAGAACGAAAACTTCCAGAAACGCGGTGCATTGGACCATTGAGAGGGCTTTTTGAAATTTGGCGTTTTTGATGTTCGGGAGGAGGTTTGTGGTGAAAAACGTCAAAATGAAAATTCCGGCTGAGAGCCCTAAAAACAGGGGAACGGTGTGGCCGGTTGAGAGCACTTTGGCGAAATGTTGAGGTACCAGCGCGATGATGTAGACAAGCAAAAAAGCAGCATAAAGAGTGAGGAAGATCGAGCTTATGTAGGAAAGGATTTTTTGAGCGCTTAGAAATTCTGCTTGTTTTGTGAGGGGCTTTTCAAAGTTGTAGCTCAGCGCGAGAGAGATGAGGGCAACCGAGCAGTAGCCGGTAATAACGAGAGGCTCTATGATATGTGGTGGAATTTGAACTCCGGTGACATAAAGAAGGCCCGTGAAAAGGGCGGCGGAAACGGTCAGGGCAAAAATGAAAACCGCGAAAGCAATGAGAACCTCGGATAATTTTCGGATGTAGAGGTTGAAAGCGTCGGGGGCTTGTTTAAGCTCTTTTTCCGAGACTCCGATTGTGAAAAAGCCTATCAATAAAGGCACAAGTGCGACAAAGGTGACGAGCATTGAGTCCGAATATGCAGTGCCTCGATCCAGGAAATTGGACCAAGTCAGAAAGCCGAAAAAGAAGAGCAGGGACGCCGTGAGCAGGGGAATATTTTTGACTTTTCTATATGCGGTCAGGATGAAAACGGCGAGTCCTGTAAATGCGATTGCTACCAGAAGCGTGCCGTCAATATTTAGCTCCGGGCGCGGGTCGTGGAGGAAATTATATTCGCCAAAACCGACCGCAGTGCCGATTAGAGCGGCCCAAATTAGCAGTTGTATAGTTTTTTTCATAATAATTGCGGGATAAGTGCTCAACAGTGTAGCGCTTATTGCGTGGAAAGTGAAGAGAGGTGGCATGAAAATTTTGCAAATAATGCATGAAATTTTGCGGTTTTACTTGCATGGCCGAGCGAAAACAGGTTAAAATGAGCCCGTTATAAATTTGTAAAAAATTATGAAAATCGCATTACTTTGCGGCGGGCCATCGTTGGAGAGAGGGATATCGCTTAATTCTGCGCGTAGTGTTGCGGATCATTTGGGTGGGGACGGGATAGAAATTGTTCCGATTTATTTTGACCATAAGAAGCGGGCTTATCATGTTTCGCCTTCTCAACTTTATTCGAATACGCCGAGTGATTTTGATTTTAAGCTTAAGAAGACGGCAAAATATTTGAGTAAGACGGCTCTTTCAAAGATTTTAAAAACCGTTGATTTGGCGTTTCCGGTAATGCACGGGCAATTTGGTGAGGACGGGACAATTCAACGTTTTTTGGGAAGACTGCAGGTGCCGTATGTGGGAAGCGGCGTTGAAGCATGCAAACGGTGCTTTGATAAATTTGAGGCGAATGAGTTTATTAAGTCTAAGGGGTTTTATACGCTGCCGTCTGCGGTTTTGAAGATTCACACAAATGATCATAAGGAGATTTTAGAAGCGTTTTTTGAAAAACATAAAGTGAAGAGGGCGGTTGTGAAACCGGCTACGGGCGGGAGCAGTATTGGGGTTTTTTCGGTTAAGTCGGCAGAGGAGGCTTTGGAGAAAGTCAGGGTTTTGTTCTCAAAACGGATGGATACGCGGGTTGTTTTGGAGCCGTTTTGCGATGGAACAGAATTCACGGTGATTATTTTGCAAAACAGGTTCGGAATGCCGGTCGCGGTGATGCCGACGGAGATTGAGACAGACTACGAGGGAAATCAGATTTTTGATTATAGGAAAAAATATTTGCCAACGCGGCAGGTCACGTATCATTGTCCGCCGAGGTTTGATAATTCGACGATTGAAAAAATTCAAGTGCAGGCGGAGCAGCTTTTTACGGTGCTGGGGATGCGGGATTTTGCGCGTTTTGACGGGTGGCTTTTGCCTGACGGGAAGATTTGGTTTTCTGACTTTAATCCAATAAGCGGGATGGAGCAGAACAGCTTTTTGTTTCAGCAGGCCGCGAGAGTTGGGCTTTCACACAGGGATTTACTCAGATTTATTGTTGGAAATGCAGCGGAAAGAAACGGGCTTAAGTTCCCGGAAGCGCGTGCAAATAAAAAGAGGCAGAAAAAAGTGAATGTTTTATTTGGCGGGTCGACGAGTGAAAGGCAGGTTTCACTTATGAGCGGGACGAATGCGTGGCTGAAGCTGAGGCGAAGCGAGAAGTATTCGCCAAAGCCGTTTTTGTTGGACATGGAGGAGAATGTTTGGGAAGTGCCGTATGCGTTGACGTTGAATCATACGGTGGAGGAGGTTCAGGCGAATTTGGAGAATGCGGAGGATGACGAAATGCGCTTAAAATGGCTTGAGGCGAAGGTGAAAATGCGGCTGGCTTTGCCGGATGAGGCTTTTACAGAGAAGTTTTTTGTGCCAAAGAAAATGTCGCTTGAGGAATTTATTGCAGAGTCTCGATTCGTTTTTATAGGTTTGCACGGGGGGGTTGGGGAAAACGGTACTTTGCAAGGTATGTTGAAGCGGGCCGGTGTGAAATTTAACGGATCCGGAGAAAAAGCGTCCGAGATTTGTATGGATAAATATGTGACAGGGGAGAAACTGAAGGGCATGGAGAGCGAAGGGATTTTTGTAGCACCAAAAAAAAGCATTGCTTTGTATGAATTTCCGGCGGATTTGGAGAAATTTTGGCAGGAGTGTATTTCAGAGCTTGGGTCTAAAACCTTAATTGTTAAGCCGCAAGACGAGGGATGTTCGTCGGGGATTGTTCGCCTTAGATCTGCGAAGGATTTGGAGAAATATTTGAAGCTTTCGAGAAAGGGAGCTCCTTCTATTCCAATGGGGACTTTTGAGGGACAGAAGTCGATTATTGAGATGCCGTTGGATCCTATTGCGCGGGTTATCTTAGAGCGGTTTATAGAAGTTGATGCGATTTGCGTGAAGGGAGACCGCTTGAAATGGAAGAAGAAGGACGGATGGATTGAAGTGACGGTTGGGCTTCTTTCGGATAAGGATGGAGGGGCGATTCGGGCTTTGTCACCGAGTTTGACGGTGGCGGAAGGCAGTGTTTTGAGTGTGGAGGAAAAGTTTCAGGGTGGGACCGGGATCAACATTACTCCACCGAGTGAGGATATTGTTGCGCCGGCGGTTTTGAAGCGCGTTAAGGTGTCGATTGAGAAAGTTGCAGACAGGTTGGGTTTGGCCGGGTATGCGCGGGTGGATGCTTTTATGAATGTGGATAATGGTGACATTATTGTGATCGAGGTGAACACGGCGCCCGCTTTGACGCCTTCAACTGTGTTATTTCACCAGGCTTTGGCTGAAAAGCCGCCTATTTATCCGCTTTCGCTGCTTGAGAAACTGATTGAGAATAAGGGATATTAATTTGCGTTGTCTCTATCTGTGCCAATTGATTCGAGAATGAGCCGACCAAAAGCTATACCTAGAGCTTGAACTGCGTCTGTTCCGGACCCCAAATAATGGGATTCGACATCATGGCCGCTTAATTCAATGGCTTCATGACCATATTCGTGTCCTTGGACTGATGCATATGTGCTTATGAACAGGCCGCATCTAGAGTGGTTGTTTGAATCAAGACTGTCACAGATGTCACCTAAGAAGGTGTTTGGAGCGTAGGAGTATTCACAATCTTTGCCCTCTTTATCACATGAGAAATTACATGCTTTTTCCAGGCCTTGGATTGCTTTGAATTGGTTTGGGTCACTTATATCAATCCCGAGATCTGCTAACCACATGTTGCATTCGTGAGCTGCTAGAAAAGTTGGGCCTTCGGTATTCAAAATAATTCTTCCGCTGCCGCCAATCCCCATAACTTCAACATTTTCGTCATCTTCATGATAAGGCACTAGGTATTTTGTTCTGATGCCACATTCAGTGGGGGTAATTTCTATTGTTTCTTTCAGCTCATTTTCACTGCACTCAGGCACGTCCCATTTTGGTTCGCCCGGCTCATGTTTCATTTCTCGAATTTCGTGAATGACGCCGTCGGTGTGATCTAAAAGCAGTGTTCTGAAGGTTTCCACACTGGTTCCAAGTTCAGGGGTGCACTCTACGGCTTCAAGTAGTGGGCCGTAAAGGCTTTCTCTGTGCTCACATCCTGCTACTGTTAGGAGTAGAGTTGCCGCTGCTGCTTTAGGCAAAGGCATGTTAAAAAAAGTTACGAGCGGTTATTGTAGCGTATTTAGGTAAAATGTCAAGAGGCAAAAGGGAGCTATTTCTTTTTGGGCCTTTTTGCTTCTTTTAGGATTTGCGTGTGGTATTTTTCCGCGGCTTCCCAGGCAAGTTCGAAGCTTTGTTTGAAGACCTGGACAATCTCACGGGACTCAATGATGATGCCGAGTTTTTCTTTCCAGTCGGCGATCATTATTTTGTCGTCGAAGAAGTTGACTTCAGGGGTGAAATTCATGACGGACTTGGGGAGCAAGCGGGAGCGGCGGAGTTCTTGTTTGTCCAGGGAGTTTCGTTCGCGGTCTTTTGGGGTGTCCGGGAATAGGGCGCGGATTGGGATTTTCTTGGCCGTGCGGCGCTTGTAATACTCTGGGAAATACCATGGGATTGCGTCTTGGTTGGCTTGGTCGGAGGCGTAGGCGAGGATTTCTTCAGAGGATGTGAGGGTTTCTTCGTAGACGCGGATGAGGCCTTCGTCGCCTTCGTAAAAGTAGACGCGGGGGCGACCGGAGAGGGCGCGGTAGTGGGAGGTGAGCTCCGGGAGAATTTCTGTGGCTTCTTCTGCGAGGCGGGCGAATTTTTTTGACTGTTCTTCAAAGTGGGTGATGAGTTTTGTGGGCGGTTGGGCTTGGTAATAATGGATGTTTTTTTTGGTGACGATGATGACCAGGCCTTTTTGAAGGAGGTTTTCAAGGATATCGTAGGTCGTAGTGCGGTTGACGTTGGCCTTTTTTGCGATTGTTGAGACCGGAGAGGATTCACCGAGTTCTAAGGCAGCCATGTAGACAGCGGATTCTTTTGGGGCGAGGCCAAGTTTTTGGAGTTGTTCGAGCATGGGTGGGCTTGTGTGGAAAAAAATCGTCAGGAACGTGCTGAGTGTAGATTAACAGGTTGAGAATGTCAAGGTTTTGTGTTGGAATGCGGCGGCAGGGGGTTGACAAAAATGCGTGGATTAGTATAATCACAGCTCGTTTTTTAACGTAAAAAAATGCTTGAACAAAATAAATCAATTTACGATGCCTATATGGACCTGCCTGACTGGGCAAGGGCAATAGTGCCTGAAGAGGAAGGGTTGGCTGTCTGTTTGGATGATGATTATAAGTGTGTAGGGGAGGTTTCTTATGAAAAGAGGAGGGTGATTGGTGAGTTATTAATGGTTCTTCAGGGGGTTGAAAAATATCCGGAGGTATTAAGACGTCATCCTGAGGAAGATCCAAAAATTGAGACACCGAAAGAATTGAAAAAATTTAATCCGAATGTTCCAGATGAATTGCCGGAGAGGCTCGTTCAGTTTTTTGAGTCCAGATGGTCATATCGTCCTGGACATTGTGGAACTAATAATTTTGCGCATAAAACTATCTCTTCTAGAGAGGGCGAAAGAGGGAATAGTTATATGACAATTGCTCGTCAAAAAATTACGCAATTTAACTGGTTGGATAGAGTTTTAAATAGGCGTGGGAATGTAAGAAAAACTTATGCAGATTTTTACAATGAGTTTGATGCTGCATGTGACAGCACGGGGATTTCAAGGGATGATATTAATGCGGTCACGGAATATAAAGATGGGCGACGGTATCATATTTTTAGCGTGACAAATAATGCCATTTTGCCTGCTTTTATTCACATGGCTTGGCATGGGGCGTGGCATCCTGAGTTTATGGCTAGGTAATAATTTATGGTTAAAATTTTTAGACCGGAACCGGAGGTAAAAAAATTTCTGTTGGGGGAGCAGGCTGATAAAACGGATCTTGTGATTGCGGATGCCAGTGGTTCGCCTACGGGGACTTTTAAGGGGCTGTATGCGCAGGATTTTTTGAAAGAACTGAGGAAAGAACATGATTTGAGCGTGGACTTGAGGGTGTTTAGTTATGGGAATACGGCGAGGGCAGTGGCGTGGATGCTTGATCAGTTGGATGAGAATGACCTTAGGAGAAGAAGGCTTGAAATTAATGCAAAAGTAATAGATTCGCTTGGTGGAGATGAAAGGATAAAGCAGTATGTTTTGAATGAGCTTGGGAATAGAGCTGAAATTGTTCATTCGGATCAGCAAGTTTCCAGGTATGAGCACTTTAGGAGAGTGAGGGGGAGTGAGCACACAAACGTGCATTTGTCTGAGTTTGGACCGCATAAAATTGCGGTTTCAAAGATAGCGACTGATTTATTAAAGAAGGGCTTTAAAGGCTTGGCTAATGTTTATTTGCCTTGGGGGGCGGGGTATTTGGCGACTGGCGTTTCATTGTCGTATCTGTGTTTTGGCGATTCGTCAAATTGGACTGCTCAGAGGGATTTTTATGATGTTTTTTGGACTTCTGATCCGGAGGCTGTTGGGAGGCTTGCGTCGTCAGGAGTTCGTTTTGGGGAGGTGCGAGGTGTTAAATTTCATTATGCGGCGCAGAAAGGGACAAATTATATGGTGGAAAATTGTTCGCCCGGGGATTTTCAGTCAAGTGCGGAGAGGATTTTGGCGGACAAATTGGAGCTGCCTTTGCATGATGATCCTGAGAAAGTGAATGATTTTTTGTGGCTTATTAAGAAATTTGGACATTCGTATGGGTTTTATGGGGTTGATGCTGATGATATTTTGACGACTTTTGATTTTTTGGATTCGTATGGGGTTAGTGTTGAGCCAAGTTCGGCTGTGCCGTTTGCTCTTTTGAGGTTGCAGGCCAGGGGACAGGCGTTGGGAGAGAGCGTTTGTGTTGTGAATTCCGGCAGAGGGATATTTATTGATCCGCGAACGGATGAGCTTAAGATTGAGGGAGCGGTTGTTTCGACCGGCTGGGAGCCGCAGCTTGAGGGTGCAGAATATAAAGAGGACAGTTTGGACGAATGGATTGATGAGGCTTATGAGATTGTGAGAAATTATTTAAGTTCGTCTGGGTTGGACGTTGAACGTTTGCTTGTGAATTTTAGGCATGATAGGGGTTCGGACCCTTATTTTATGGGCGTAAGTGAGAATTATTCGTTTTTTGCTAGGCTTCATGGGACTAAAGAGTTGGAGAAAATTGAGGAGATTTTGCTTGAACGTTTTGAGAGTGATGAGAATGTTTTAGATGATGATGTTTTTCTGTTTTTGCTGCTTATAGTTTTTCAGGTTAATGGAGATGTTGGGGGTTTTTCTTTAAATGAAGGGCGATTGCTTGCTCGTTTGGCAAAAAATCTAAAATTTACGGAATGGATGAGGTCAAAGGAAAAAATCAAATGCAAGCTTTGGAATAATTTGGCATTTGTAATTTCACGTAGCTTAACGCAAGCTGGAGAGGAATTTAGGGCTGAACTGGAGAGAATGTACGGCGAGCTGCTTGGAAAGTTGGATGATTTTGGATTGCCTAGCGTGGAATCTAAAGAGGATATTGAATTTTTATCTGCTAGATATTTATTTCTTGTCGAAGTTCCACATCAATTGCCAAGGAGAATGTGTGATGATCTTGTAAATTGGTTGAATGTTCGTGAGGGAAGGATGGATGATTTGCTTGCGATTTCTGAAAATCCCGGGGCCGAATCTGCTAAAGCGTTTTTGAGAAGGGAGCGGTTTTTGAGAGAGGCATTGGGTGGGCCGATTGACTAGTTGCTCTTATGAGTGGTTTATTGGTTGTGTGGAATTTCCAGTTAAATTAGCTCCGGATTTGCTTGAAAAGGCGGCTCGCTTGCATGTTGAGGCTGAGGATATTTCTGAGCGGTTTGTTCGAGGGAGCGGGTCGGGCGGTCAGAAGATTAATAAAACTTCCAATGCGGTTTGGCTGAAGCATTTGCCGACCGGAATTGAAGTTAAGGTGCAGAAGCACAGGGAGCTTACAAGGAATCGGATGTCGGCGTATAAACTTTTGATTTTGAAGATTGAGGAGAGGGTTTTAGGGGCTGAGTCCGAGCGGGCGAAGAAGGTGTTTAAAATTCGCAAACAGAAAATGAGAAGGTCGCGGAAGGCGAAGGAGAAGATGCTGGAGGAGAAGGCGAAGAGGGGGAATGTGAAGAAGATGCGGGGGAAGGTGGATTTTAAGGAGTGATTGTGTTAGTGTTTTGGGGAATTTTAACCATGCTAACATGAAAAAATCATTCATTCTTGTTGCGGTTTTGGCTGCAACTTTTGGTGCGACTGTTACTGCATTCGCTGAAAGGTACGGAGGTGACTTTCCTGATGTTCCGGAGGGTCAATATTATACGGAGTCGGCTTATAGGATGCGCAGCCTTGGAGTGATTACAGGTTATGAGAATGGAAATTTCGGGCCTAATGATTATGTAAACAGAGCACAGCTTGCAACAATGTTGGATCGATATGATCAAGCATTGTTAGATCCGCCGGCTATGGTGCCAAGCACGCTTTACGATTTGTTAAATGTAGTTTGTAATGCAACAGATCGGGAATCTTTGGATGCAACAGTCCAAGATTCATATGATGAGGCTTGTGCCAGTCTTTCAAATTATTAAGCCCTTTTCACGTGGCTTTGTTTGTCTGCAGTGATTCGGATTGGATCGCCTTTGTTGATGAAGGGGAGGAAGGTGGATTTTAAGGAGTGAATGGCCGTCCCGGGACGGAATTGGTTCTCTGTGGTAGAATGTGGGGCAAAGTTTTGTAAAGAAATGGAAAATTATTATCAAAATTCATTTTATTTGACGGGGCGGAGGGGGAATAATGCTTTTGCGTGGGACGTGCGTGGTGAGGAGCCTCGGCTTTATGTGCCCGCTTTGGTTTCCGGTCGACTTGAGGATTTGGAGCTGGGGGATGAGGTGGTTTTTGAGGATGTGGATGAGGGTCGGCTGCGTTCGTGCAAGGGCTTACGGAATTTTGTGAGGGATGGGAAGGTGGTTGTTACCGACAATCATAATCACGCGCTTTGGTTTTGGTATGAAGCTTTGGCGTGCGGGGTTTTGGGGCGGGGGGCGAAATTGGTACATTTGGATCAGCATAAGGATATGCGGCGGCCTTCACGATTATTGCGGGCCGGGGCGGATTTGGAGGAAGTTTTCAGGTATACCAATGAAGAAGTGAATGTGGGGAATTATATTGTGCCGGCGATTGAGGACGGGCTGATTGGCTCGCGGTTGATGGTGACCGGGGAGGTGGATTTGGGGTCTTCGCTCTTGGTGGATGAACGGAATAAGATTTTAAATATTGATATGGATTTTTTTGCAGAGGAGATGAAGGTGGATTTTGAGAAGGCTCGGTGTTTTGTGAGGGAGCATGCGGAAACTGCGGCGCTTATCACGGTGGCCACGAGTCCGTTTTTTATTGACCAGGAGAGGGCGATTGAGATCTTGACAGAATTGCTGAAGGGGGTTATATGATCAGCGTTACTTATTAATAATTATGGAAGTAGGCAAGAATGTATTTCTCGATGATCAGGGGGTTGATCGCAGACTGGATGAAAATTTTGGTGAGTCTAGAAGTTCAAAAAGGGATCTGATTCTTCAACTTTTGGAAGATAAAGGTGAATGCTGCGGAAGACATGGTAATGGCAACATTGAACCAGTGAGGGGGCCTTCTTTGAGCAAATTCTGGAGCTAGGCCCTTTCCACGTAGGTTCCCTGCTCTGTGTTGACACGAATCTTGTCGCCTTCATTGATGAAGAGGGGGACTTGGATTGTTGCGCCGGTTTCCAGTTTTGCGGGTTTTGAGCCACCTTGTGCGGTGTCGCCTTTGACGCCGGGGGGTGTTTCAACAACTTTGAGGACGACTTTTGGAGGTAGGTCAACGCCGATTGGTTTTTCTTCAAAAAAGAGGATGTCGGCGTTTTCGCCTTCCAGGAGGAATTGTTTTTTGTCGACTAGGAGGTCGTCGTCAATTTCAAATTGTTCGAAAGTTTCATTGTGCATGAAGTGGCATTTTGTGCCGTCGTCGTAGAGGTATTGGCATCGGGCGCGGACTAGGTCAGCAGGCTCGGCTTTGTCACTTCCACCGAATGTGTATTGGATGTTCGCGCCGGTTTTCAGGTTGCGCATGGTGGTTTTCATTGTTCCGCCTTGGCGAGCTTGTTTGGAAAATTCGGCTTTGGTGATTACGAATGGTTCACCTTCATGAATGATTGCGACACCGGGTTTGAGTTGTGCGATTGAGTACATATTTTTTAGGTTAGCGAGGGGATTTTAGCTCGACGGAGGGATGTTGTCAAAAATGGCTGTATCGGAAATTACGTCTTTTTGACGTAATTTTTGATAACGTTTATTATGGGAGACTAATTTTTTATTGTTTATATGAAAAAGAAATTAACAGTTGTAATGGACGCCGAACTTTATGATTTGGCGAAAGATAAATGTAATTCAAAGTTTGGGATTGGGTTAAGTCCGCTGATAAAAGTGTTTTTGAAGTCGTTTGTTAGTCAGAAAGGGGTGGGCTTTTTTGTGGGAGATGAGGATTTGTGTAACCTGTTTAATAGGTGGCTATACAAAAAAGGATGGGAGCAGGTCAGGAAGGATGGCATTCCTGTGCCAGGGTCGAGACTCAAGGATTTATATGATTTGAGTGAAAAATGGCTTAAATAAGCCAGGAGTACCTTGACAGATACGAAAGAATTAAGTATAGTCGCTGACGTTTTTAAATTATTTTATTATGAAAATCAAAGAAGTCTGTAATTTATTGGCCGATGATGAGGGCAAAGTGCAGGTTTATAGATCAGCAAACCCTGTTGAAGGAGATTTGGACAAGGCAAGGCATGCTTTAAGTATACTTTTGTTAGCGGCAAGGCCTGGGTGGACACAAGGTATGGAAGTTGTTGATGGACGAATTAGAGCGGAAGAAATAAATCGTCTTTTTGGAGAGGAAGATCTTGATAATCTTATTGAGAAAATCAATGCACCTGAGAATGCAATGAAGTTAGCTGATTGGCAGCTTGATCATCTTGCTGAGACTATTTTAGCGGGGACTGTAAAAAGAAGTACTTCTTGGGGCTGGAATACACCTGAAGCGTAATATAAAACATATGAAATTAAAGGAAGTTTGTGATTTGCTTTCATTGCCTTTGAGTGAGACTGATGATGGGGCTCAATCTGAGGCTCTTTTCCCTGCTTATAATGAGTATCAGCATCCTTGGGAAACTCCAATTTTGTATGCAAGACATTCATTGCAGCGTTTGTTGCAAGAAGCTGATAGGTCTTGGGCGCGCAGGGCGGGACTTCAGATACATCAATGGGTTTATTCGGATGATATTGTTTTAGCTTTTGGTGATGAGGATTTGGAAAAGTTTGTTGATAGAGTTTTAAAAAGAACTCCCGAGTTTAAAAAGCCATGTGTTAGTAATATGCATTTTATGGTGCTTAGGGGTGTTGTTGCGCGGAGTGTTTATAGTGGACTGTGTGGCCAGGCTTAGTTTTGCGGGGAAGCAACCCTGCGGCAATCCAAAATGGAGCCATGAAAAGCGGGAACAGGAGGCTATTTACAAAAATGGAGTGAACGGCTAGACCTGTAAGGGCGGCAAGGAAGCCGGCGGAGAAACCTTTGGAGCGGGTTTGCCATGCTTGGAAGGCAAGGAGGAGGTAGATGGATAAGAAAGGCAGGAAGCCGAGTACTCCGGTGGTGGCCAGGATAGTTAAGAGGCTTGAGTCTGAGCCGGAGGCGGAATGCGCTTCCAGGCTTTCTATTGCGCCGCTTGCGAGAGCGGCCTTTTCATAAGCGTTGTAGCCGTGGCCGAGTATTGGCTTTTCAGAAATGAGGATGAGAGCTTCACGCCAGGAGTCGAGGCGAAGGCGAGCGGAGGGATCCGGCAGGGTGTAGGTTTCTGAGAAAACGGAAGTGACGCTTTGGTAGAGGTTTAAAACGCGGGTTTGGACGGGAGGCGCAAAAAGTGTTGTCAGAACTGCGACAACAAGTGCGAAAGCGATTATGCGCCAGGAGCGGAGAAGGCCAAGCACTAAAATTCCTGCGGCTAAGGCCAGGTAGGAGGAGCGGGAAAGGGTTAAAATAAGGGCGAATAGCATTACTGCGGCGGCGGGCAGAAGAAGAGCACGGGAGCGTTTTTTTTCAAGGGCGACAGAGAGTGTGATTGGGAGCATGAAAGCCAGAAATCCGCCAACAAAATTCGGGTCGAACCAGGTGGCCAGAAGGCGATTTTGGTGGGGGTCCCAGCCAATTTCTTCAAAAGAGGTGAAATCCGGCATGATTTTTAGTTGGATGAAGCCGGCGATAGACAAAAGGACGACAAAAATTATTAACAGGTTGAAAATTGACTGTTTTTGGCGGGATTCGTTCAAAACCACCACGGAGAGGAGAAAGTAAGAGGCCCAGCGGACACAGTAAAATGCGGCGGAAATGAATTCGCCTTGGGTGAAGTTGAGGGAATTTATAAGGAGTGAGGCAAAGCCGATTAATACAAAAACAGCGGCGGGAAGAAAAGTTTCCGGGAGGCGAAGTTTTTTGCGGAGTAGGGCGAAAAACAGGTATGTCGCGACAAAAGGGGGCACAAAAAGGTCCAGGAGCAGATAGCCGTGAAAACGGTAGAGTTCTGCGGCCAGGGCAAGCAGCAGCGTGATTGCGAGGGAAATGAGCCAGAGATTTAGGGCTTTTTTTGTCATTGATGGCATTGTACACTGCGCGCATGGATATATTAATTGCAACGCAAAATCAGGGGAAGTTTCAGGAGATTCGGGAGGTTTTGATGCCACTTGGTGCGGCTTTTGCTTCTCTTAAAGATCTGGGGATTGGGGCTGATTTTCCGGAAGTGGGGAGGAATTTTGAAGAGAATGCACTGGGGAAGGCGAAATTTTATGCGGAAATTTCCGGGATTCCGACAGTGGCGGATGATAGCGGGATTTTTGTGGAGGCTTTGGCGGACGAATTGGGGTTGAAGACGCGGAGGTGGGGGGCGGGAGAGAAGGCGTCGGATGAGGAGTGGCTACGGTATTTTTTGGAAAGGATGCAAGGGGAAGCGAACCGGGCGGCAAAATTTGTTTGTGCGGCGGCGTATGTTGCGCCGGGGGTTGAGGTGGTTACGCTTAGTGAAACTGAGGGGTTAATTTTGGAAGAGTTGCAGGTGCCGGTGAAGGCGGGAATTCCGCTTTCCAGCGTGTTTTTGGCACATGGTCAAGAGAAGGTTTTTGCGGCAATGAGTGAGGAAGAAAAGAATGCTTTGAGCCACAGGGGGAAGGCTTTTGAGAAAATTCTTAACCACTTGTTGAATGGCGGGAAGTGAAGAAATTTTGAGGCGGATTGAAGAGAGCGGGGAGCAATATTGGATTGTGGGGCCGGAGACGGGCCGGATTTTGAATTGGCTTTTGCGGGTTTGGCGGCCGGAGGTGGTTTTGGAAATTGGGACGTCGGTTGGATATAGCGCAATTTGGATTGCGTCGGCTTTGAGGGCGAATGGGAAGGGAAAACTTTGGACGGTTGAGTCCCACAAAGAGAGGCATGAGAAGGCGCGGGCTAATATTGAGGAGGCTGGTTTGAGTGAGTTTGTGGTTTTGATGAAGGGGCATGCGCCGGAGATTTTTGCTGAGGCTGTTGCGGTGCCTGCGATGGTGGATTTTGCTTTTTTTGATGCGACTAAGATGGAGCACCGGAGTTATTTTGATGCGGTTTATCCGCGAATGCGGGTCGGAGGTTTGATTGTGGTGGACAATGTTTTGTCGCATAGGGAGAAAGAGATGCTGAAATTTATTGAATTTATGCATAAAAATTCTGACTTGGAGGTGCTGGAACTTAATGTGGGGAGCGGACTACTACTTGCTAAAGTGCATTGAGGTTGACCGAAAAGTATTTGGGGAGTTTTGCTTCCCGGCAAACTGTGAAAGGAGTGGGCTCAAAAGGTTTATATCCCTCTATTCCGGTTAACTCGTTATTCCATACAAAATTTTGATCATTGCAGCCGTCTGGACAAACAATAATGGCGCTAACCAATCTACCTTGGCGGTCGCATTTGTAGTGAAATGTGGAAGGGGAAGATGATTTTTCAATAGTTGGTTCAATTGCCAAGGCGTTTGGAGTTGAAGGGACTCTAATTTCAGGAATCGGATCCTCTTTTTTTTGAGAAAATGGGGTGAAAGTGTGTTTTTGCTCATCAATTTCAATTGTGACAGAGCTGAGGCAGGCGGCTGATGCGGCGGTGCATGAGCCGGCCAATACAAGAAGCGGCAAAAGGGCTCGTGATAGGTTTGAGCGGGTTTCAGCGACTGGCTTGGGTGGAACAAGTCTTGGTCTGCTGTTTGGATTTGGCATTTCTATTCTTGGCGGTGCTAAAACTTTTTCAGTGTCAATTTCTTCCGGAGGTATAACGTGTAAGCGCATTCCGGCTTCTTTTTGAGCTTTTTCCGCCTCAACTTCTTCTGTGTAATCTTCCAGTGTCATTAAGCCGGACGGACCGTCTTCAAATGGGTCTTCTTCACATTCAATTTCAGGTGGGGTTTCAGGTGTGGAAAAATCATCTAAAACACCAGAGAGATCATCTTTGTTTGGAAAATTTGGAGCGTCTTCTAGCGGTCTGTTTAAGGAGTCTATTGAGAGCATTTATTGTTCTTCGTTTAAAACGGCATCCGGTTGCGGTTCAATTGTGGAAGAACTATTGTCTTCATCTTCTTCGGAGCCAACGCGCAGTTGGATGCTGGAAGTGCTTGAGTATCCGTATTGATCCACCGCTTTTGCCGTGACTTCAAGTACTGTGCCTTCTTTTGCGTTTGTTGGGATTCGGATTGTGCCTGAATATGGTTCGCTAGTGGAATGATATTGAATTTGGTCATTTACAAGATATGTTACTTCGTTAAGTCCGTTTCCATAACTTTGGATATCTATTTCAATGTCTACTGTTTTGTCGCTGACTGTTGAAAGGCTCGAAGGGCTGACTATTGCAATTCTAGGAGGGTTTGCGGCGGTTTTGGCGTTGTGAATGTCGTCAGCATATTCTGTTGGGGGTTTTTCACCTTCATCTCTGGCGTTAGCCCAAGCTTGTACGCCGCTTTCCCATGACGGCCAGACTTCCGGCAAAATGGAGTGGTGGATTCTGTAAGTTTTTTCTGTGACCACGTCTTCAGGCGAGTATGGAGTGGCTAGGCGGCCGGTGATGCTTTCAACTTTTACGGTTTTAAAGGCGTCGTCAATTTCTGTGGGAACTGAGAATGAAGCAAAAACTTCAGTGCTAATCATGTCGGACGGGGTTTGGTCACTTGGGAGTTTGCCGCTGGCTTTGGATACGGCGACTTCTTCAATGCCTTCCGGTTTTACCCACTGGGTTGGCTCAAGTTTGTCTAGAATTTTGTTCATGTAGAGCTTCCAAATTGGAGCTGCGGTGGAGTAACCCGTTGCGTTTGCATTCATTGTGTCTCCATTAGCATTTCCAGCCCAAGTAACTGTTACGAGAGTAGGCGTATATGCTGCAAGCCAGGTGTTATTTGGAAGAATCATGCCGCTATCCAATTTTTTATTGGATGTTCCGGTTTTTGCAGCATTGTCTATTGTGTCCACTCTTTCATTTGGGCCAAGGTAAACGCTTGGATCTGACAGGATGTCATTGATCAGGAAGGCAACTTGAGGATCTACAATTTCTTCACGGTCAATTTTATTTTCTTGCCATTGCTCAAGAATTTCACCTTCAGCGTTTTCAATTTTTAAAATTGGGGTTACGGGCACGTGGGTGCCGCCGTTCGCAAATACGGCATAGCCTTCCGCAAGTTCAAGCGGGGTAAGCTCAGCAGTTCCTAGTGCGAGTGGCCAACCATAATTGCCGTTTTCCGTGATTGATTCCATTCCAAATTTATTCACAAAAGGCACAATTTCTTTCTCTTGGCCCGCCAAGAAGTATGCCTTGATGGCGGGAATGTTTCTGGATTGTGCTAGAGCTTTTCTAATGCTTATTGGTCCCATGAAAGTTCCGTCGTAGTTGCTTGGAGTATCCGTGCCAAATGAGGTTCGAACGTCGTAAAGGACGGTAGCTGGAGAGTATTGTTTTAGGAAAGTGAGTGCGTAGACGAATGGTTTGAATGAGGAGCCGGGCTGTCTTTTGCTTGTGATGATATTTACTTGGCCGTCGATTTCGTCGTTCCAGTAATCAGCGGAGCCAACCATTGCCAGGATTTGTCCGGTTTGAGGTTGGATAGAAACCATGGCTTCGTTGCTTGCACCGTAATTGCTGAGGTTGGATTCTTTTTTCTCTGCAATTGCTTCCTCTGCTGCTTTTTGCATTGTTGGATCAATAGTGGTGTAGACCTTGAGACCACCTTGTTCAACTACTGCTGAGCCATATTTCTCTTCTAAAAGTTGTTTTACCCAAAGAGCAAAGTGTGGAGCTTCAATGGTTTCTTTGATTGGTTTGAATTCGATTTCTTGAATTTCTTTGAGGGCCTCGTTTTTTTCAGTTTCTGTGATGAAATTAAGTTCCGCCATGCGGTCCAGAACCAAGTCAGAGCGGCCTTTGATGTAGAAAGTGTCGCCGTCCGGAAGAGAGATTGTTTGGCCAATTAGTCCACGAGCATATTCAGAAGTGTCTAGGTCAAATTCACTGGCAATTTTGCGATTCCCCAAGTATTCCTCACTTAGCTCAACGGTTAGGTGACTATTTTTGTTATCTCCGTAAGGTGAGTAGCGCGTTGGAGCTTGCGGGATTGCAGCCAAAAGCGCGGATTCAGCCAGAGTGAGGTCTGTTGCGTCTTTGTCAAAATAACGTTCCGAGGCGAGTTGGATTCCGTATGCATTGTTACCGTATGGAATTGCGTTCAGGTACATTAGAAGTATTTCGTCTTTGTTGAATTTCAGCTCGACCATTAGGGAGAGCATGATTTCTTGGATTTTTCTCTTGTAGGTGTGTTCAGAACTTAAGAATGTGTTTTTGACGAATTGCTGCGTAATTGTTGAACCTCCACGTGGCCGACCGATGCCGACTTCTGAGAGCACGGCCCTCATAATTGCAGGAACATCAATTCCTATGTGGTTGTAAAATTGGTCGTCTTCAATTGCAATGGTTGCGTCCACAAGCCATGGAGAAATTTTATCCAGTGAATCCAATGAGTCCCTGTTTTCGTCACCGTGTATTGCGTAGAGCAAATTGCCTTCGCGGTCCATAATGAGAGTTGATTCTGTTAGGTTTAGATCTCTTAATTCTGATGGGTTTGGCAGGCCAATTGAAAAGAATATAAGCGCCAAAAATCCCAGCACGAATGTTGAAAGAAATCCTACAATCCCAATTGCAAGGGCCCATCTAACAACTTTTTCTAACGGCGACATTCGTCTTAATGGGATCAGTTTGCGCCATTTGTGTGATATCCATTGTTTCATTTGAAGTTTTTTTAGTTGGTTGCGCTTGGCGACACTCACTTTTGTTCGTGTCTGCCGCGGACCGCGCCGCCAAGTTTTTCTAAGGTTTCCCATGCGGCTCTTTGCGCTTCAACTAGGTCGCTATTCTCGAGGGTACGATCATCTGCCTGCAATGTCAATCTGAAGGCCAGGCTCTTTTTGCCTTTTTCAATCTTGTCGCCTTCGTAAGAGTCAAAGAGTTTGATTTTCTTGAGGTAGTCGGGAAGGGCTCTTTTTAGAGCTTTTTCAAGCTCGCCAACCGTTACTTTTTTGTCTAGGAGGACCGAAACGTCAAATTCGATTGACGGATATACGGATTGGACTTCATATTTTTTTCCTACTTGTCTGGCCTTGCTCATAGATGAGAAATTGACCTCAAAGCATGCAACGCGGCCGTCAAAATCCTCTTCTTCTGTCAGGGCTGGATGCAGAGTGAAAAGCGACCCAATGTTTTTACCGCGAAGTACGACTGAGGCGGTTTGGAATGGGTGCATGTAGGGAGCGGGGCTTTCGTTTTTTTGGATTTGTGCGCCTTCAATGTTGAAAACTTCAAAATATTTTTCAAGAATTCCTTTTATGAATGTGAAGGGATTTTTTTCAGTTTTGGGGAGGAGAAGCGCTGCGGCAAGCATTTTGTTTTCTTCAGGCATAAAGCGGCCCTTCCTAATATAAACGCGACCAAGTTCAAAGAGATGGGGCATGTCTTCATATTTTGCGGCTTCACGGAGAGAACGGACTAAGTTTGGAATTAGGCTTGTTCGCAAAAGGCTTTGCTCTTCCGAAAGGTAATTTTTGAGGTGCAAATGTTCGTTTGGGTTTAAGCCATAGTCTTTGACGGTTTGCTTGGAGTAAAAAGAGTAATTGTAGACTTCCGTGAGACCAAGTGCGTATGCCAAAATTGCGCGAGTGTCGTGCTTGTGACGGCGCTCAAAATTTGGTTTGGGGACAAAAGCAGGGAGGGCCGGAACGATTGCCGGAATTTTTTCATAACCGTACATTCTTGCGATTTCTTCAACAATGTCGTCTTCAATGTCCACATCTTTGGTGGCGCGCCAGGAAGGTACTTTTACCACAAAAGTTTGGGCGTTTTCTTTGAGTTTTCCTTGAACTTCAAAACCGAGCTGCTCCAAATAATTGCCCATTTCTGCCGGCGGGACTTCCACGCCAATTTTTGTTTGCACGCGCTTGACATCTACCGGGACAAGAGGTTCGGAAGTGTCAAAATTTGCAATGTCCGCTATTGGGCCGGCTACGCGGGCTTCCGGGCAAAGCTCTAATATTAATTTGGTTGCTAGTTTGATTGCAATTTCACACTGGAGAGGGTCCAGGCTTTTTTCAAAGCGTTGGACTGAGTCTGTGCGCAGTCCCAGGCGAACCGAAGTTTGGCGGACGGAAACAGGGTCAAAGTTAGCTGATTCAATTAGAATGTCTACTGTCTTTTCGTCTATTCCGCTGTTTTCACCACCCATTACGCCGGCAACGGCAAGCGGTTTTTTCTTGTCCGCTATGAGCAGCATGTTTTCATCCAGGATTTTGGTTTCGCCGTCCAGGGTTACTATTTTCTCGTTCTTTTTTGCCGTGCGGACCACTATGCCACCTGAGATTTGTTTGAGGTCAAAAGCGTGCAAAGGTTGGCCGATTTCTTCCATGACGTAATTTGTGACGTCCACAATGTTGTTTATGACGCTGTGACCGGTCGCTCGGAGGCGTTTTGCAAGCCATTCAGGCGAGTCTCCAATGCGAACACCTTTGATGATTACGCCCATGTAACGAGGGCAAAGTTCAGAGTCTTTTACTGTGATTGCCGGCGACTCGCCGTTTTGGGGGATTTTGGGATTTGGGTGTTTATCCGTGAACTTGCTGCCGGTAATGGCGGCAATTTCTCGCGCTATTCCGCGGTGGCCCCAGAGGTCAGGGCGGTGGGTCAGGGCTTTATTGTCGAATTCAATTATGGTGTCATTCGCGTTTAGGGCTTTTGCTAGGCTAGTGCCGGGTTTTGTTTTTAAATGGGAAAGGTCCAGGATTTCTCTTTCATCTTCTGCGGCGGGGAGGCCGATTTCTTCAGCGGTACAGATCATCCCGTGGCTTTCTTGGCCGCGAACGCGTGCAATTTTCATCTCCACGATTTCTTGGCCGTGCCATTTTACAATTGCGCCGGGAAGCGCTACAGGAACGAGAATGTCTTCTTTAAGATTTGAACCGCCGCAGACAATTTGGACTTCTTTTTTGTCGCCAATGTCCACAATTGTGAGGCGGAGGAGGTCTGCGTCCGGGTGTTTTTTGAGTTTTGTAATGCGGCCGACTACCATTTTTTCAAATGCTTTTTGCTGGTCTTCAATTCCTTCGACTTCCGCGGAGCGGATTGTTATTAGGTTCGCAAATTCGCCCAGGTTTAGTTTTTTGGGAAGGTCAACGTACTCACGGAGCCAATCAAGAGAGATATACATTAGAATTGGTTTAGGAAGCGGACGTCACCGCCAAAATTGAGGCGAATGTCCGGAATGCGGTGACGCATCATCACAAGGCGGGTTAGGCCAAAGCCGAATGCCCAGCCTTGATATTTTTCAGGGTTGATGCCGCCGGCTTTTAGAACAAACGGGTGCACCATTCCGGCGCCCATGAATTCGATCCAACCGGTAAATTTGCAGGTTTTGCAGCCTTTTTGTTCGCAAAGAAGACAGCCAAAATCCAGCTCCAGACCGGGTTCCACAAACGGGAAGTAGCCGGGGCGGAAACGGACGTGAACTTCTTTTTGAAAGAGGCGGGTCAGGAATTCTTCCATGACGCCTTTTAAGTGCGCGAGTGAGATGTCTTCATCAACCAAAAGGCCTTCCACTTGGTAAAAAGTTGAGTCGTGAGAGGCGTCTGTTGCCTCATAACGGAAAACGCGACCGGGTACAATAATGCGGAGCGGTGCGCCTTCAGCCTGCATTGTTCGCACTTGAACGGGTGAGGTGTGAGTGCGAAGAACAAGGCGGCCGAAGTCTTTGTCCGGATTTTCATCCACAAAAAAAGTGTCCTGCATGTCACGCGCGGGGTGAGAAGCGGGAATGTTTAGGCCTTCAAAATTGAAATATTCACTTTCGACTTCCGGTCCGTCTTTAATTTCAAAGCCCATGCTGGAGAAAATTTCTTCAACTTCTTGTTGGACTTGGGAGAGCGGATGAATGTGGCCGCGGTGGCCGTCTACTCCTGGGGCGGTGATGTCTACCCATTCTTCTTCAAGCTGGGATTCCATTTCTGCTCGTTTCAGTTCTGATTGTTTTTGCTCAAATTCGGTAAGAAGGGCGACTTTGGCGCTGTTGATGGCCTGGCCCATTTTTGGCCTTTCCGCGCTGCTGAGTTTGGCAAGTTCGTTCATAAGGCCGGCAAGCTCCCCCTTGCGACTGAAGTAGAGGTTGTGAACCTCCTGAAGTTCAGACAGGGTTTTTGCTGCGGCGATTGCGATTTTCACTTTCGCTTCCAGTTCTTTGAGTTTTTCTTCCATGAGTTTGATTGTGGTAGTTTCCGATCGTGAGTGTTGGCGGCATTATATCAGAGGGGCATGAGAAAGAAAACTTGACGTTGCAAGTGGTTGAGTTTATAATAGCGTGATGTAAAAAGTTTATTATGTCTGTTGAGAAAACCAGTAATGACGAGGGGGCTGTTGAAATTGCAGAGGAAATTAATTTTCTTCAGATGGAAGGTGAGGAAAGAAAAACTTTTGAGGCTTTAATTGAGGAGAAGGGTCTTCGGACTGTGTTTTTTGGAGCTATGCCGGAATATGCGGCAGCTTTTAAAAGGGTGTTTGAGCTTAATCATAGTGCTGCTGAAACTGACAGGACTATGAAATTATTGGCAAAAATTGGAAAGTATTGTCAGGAGATGGGGATTCGTTATGAGGACAAATTAACTTTTAGGTGTGTGCTGGCAGAAGATGAATTTCAGGTCCCAAAAATATTAAATGATTCGCTTGAATGGGGAGGGAAGAAGCCCGGGTCAGATGAAATTGGAGTTTGTGTTGATGGTGGACCTAAAATTAATGATTATTTACTGCATTATCATGGACATAGGGATCATCCTCTTGTGCTTTTTGTTTATGATATGGCTAAATTGCAGCGTTTGACGAAGGAGGAGAGGGAGGCGGATAGCAATTTTGCTGCCGGCTATGGTGTTAAGCCAAGAGAGGGATACACTTTAAGTGATACAATTAAGGGTCGGATTGTTTTGGGAACGGAAAAGAAAGGGGATTTTCTTTTGTTGAAACTTCCTTCGTTTAAAATTGAGATACCTAAGGACGAAGATTGAGTTCGAGAAAGAAAACTTGACAGATGCTCAAAAGAAGTTTACGAATCTAGACTTGGTTTTTGTAATAAGGAGTTTGAAAAATAATATTGATATATTTAATCCGATCTCTCAATTGGCTATCAGGCCAATGCTTTGGGCTGTAGATGCAAGTCGGAATCCTATAAGAGGAGGTATTGCTGCGGCTTTAGCGAGCGGAGCGGCTCATTATGCATTGATTGAATTAGCAAATCAGATAATTGGAAGTAACGGTACGGTCGATTTAAGCTTTAGTGAATTGCCAATTGGGGTTCATGCGGCAGTTACGGCGAATATGATTGCCAACTATGGGATTGGCATAGACAAGAGCTTAAACAAGTGAAATTGACATCCAATAAAAAAACTGTATGGTTGTGCCGAAAATTTTATCATTTAATTGATTTAACATGGAATACAACACAAGAATTGAGGATTTCTTTCGCGAGGGTGGAGAGTTTGGAGGGCCTGGCGCGGAAGACCGAACCATAAATAATTTGAAGGGGATAAAGATTACAGAAAATATTGATGAAAAGCTTTCTCCATATGTTCAGCTGGCGGCAGCTTTAGTTGATCAATGTGACCTTTCTGAAGAAGACAGACAAGATTTGATGCAAGATGTTATGGAATTTATTTTGGGAGAAGCGGCAAATGGGCGAGAGGTAAGTGAAGTAGCGGTTAGGGATTATATAAATGATAGAGTTTTAAATAGAGAAGAGGCGGATATGGACGGAATGGATGATGAGATGCTAGCTTTCAGTGAAGAGGATTTGTTTCATGCCGTTGTGGCAGCAAGATTGGCTGTGGAGGATCTTATGAGAAGATGTATGCTGACTCCAAGGCAAGCTGAGACTTTTCAAATAAAACATGGCCTTAAAGATGGAATTGCAAGGTCGAACAGGGACGTTGCTGAAGAGATGGGCATTGCGCCTTCTGTGGTGAGCGATCACTACAAACGCGCTTTGGGAGTAATTCAAAAAAGTGTAGGTGGACAGGAGAAGCCTAAAGGTCACTTTGAACAATTAGCTTTGAATTTGTTAACACAGATTGAAGAAGGACTAATTGCTTATGGAGAAACGGTTGATGTGGTGACCGCTGTTAGAGAAAGTGGTCGGCCTGATGTTAAATGTTTTGAGAGTGAATTTATGGCAGACGTGAATTCCATTTATGCTGCTTTGGCTCATAGGATGAGTATTTTGGGTGAACTTTTGGATAAAAGGCCTGCTCTTAGAGAGGAGTTTTTGGGAAGGTTGCAGAAAGCGAAGGATTTTGTGAATTCAGTTGAGATTTAACAAAGGCCCCTCGCGATGAGGGGTTTTTTTATTCTTCAATTGCGTGTATTTGAAAGCCGATTGCTCTTATTATTGATTCCAGGATTCTTTCTGAAAAATCTGCACCAAAACGGGTTGATTCGTTTGGTTCGAAAGCGTTAATTCCAATTTTTGCGCAGTCCGAATGAGGAGAAAGGCTCGTCAGCGGGGATTGTATGAATGAAGGTGCCGTTTAATGAGTTTCCGTCTGGGGTCAGCTTTATTTGCAGGTGTATGGTTGAAACAAAAGAATCTTCAAATACAATGCTGCAATTGTGGTGGCATAATTGCAAATTTTAGCGGTTCGTTTCCCATACCTTGAGTTAGCAGACAAGGGGCAACTATGCACTAAAATAAAAAATCGGCAAGGGGGGGTAAATGGTTGACTTGTGCATGGGATGGGGTTTGACAGAAATGGCAAAATGGCATATAGTGACCGCCATTAAATTTTTTTTATGAAAAAAGGAATAGCTGAAGGCTTTGAAACCTATGGAGAGAGGAAAAGGCTTATAAAGAAGGTAGTTGAGTCTGCTGATTTTAATTCGAATGATTCCCGTGAATTGTTTGAAGGAATGTTGCCAATTATTAGAAAAGTGGCTGAATCTTTGGCAAGAAGACCAGAAGATGTTGATGATTTGGTTCAAGCTGGAGCAGAGTATGTTCTTAAACTTTTAAATGACAGACAAACGAAACCGATTCCATATGCAAAGAGTCAGATTAAATTTTATATGAGAAAGCAATTAGAAAATTTAGTTGGTGAAATTTTAGTTGATGTGCCTGAGGGTTTAATTGAAATGGAGGTGCCAAGTACAGAGGATGAATGTATTAAGCGTGAGTTGTTCGGGCAGCTTGCCAAGGCAATGGGAGTTGAATTTGATGAATTGGAGGAGATTGAAGAGCCTTATGATTGGAAGATGATTCATAAAGCTAGGAACAGATTTTCACAGATTATATTCGGTAGAAAATTAGATGATGATGAGGAGGAGGAGAAAAAAGAAGAAGAAGAAGGGCTTATGAATGAGGAGGAGGCGAAGTGGTTTGAATTTATGAGTAAGTTGCGCGAGGCACGTCAAATTTTTAATTCTGCTCTTGAAATTGATAAGGAATATAGAAAAAGAGATTTTGAAACTCATGAGATTTTTTCGATGATGCAATATAGGTTGGATTTGGCGAAAAGGTTGGCTGAACTTGGAGAGCTTTTAAATGCAAATCTTCGAAGTAATGCAAAGGAAGCTTTGGAAACATTTTTACGGGATGTTGAGAATGATCTAGCGGATATTTAGTTTAAAAAAGCCCCTCTTAATAAAAAGAGGAGCTTTTTATGTTTATTGTGTTGCGCTCGCGTTCGCTCGCGCCTTTTTTTGTGCACACTCGCTATGCTTGTGTGTGAGGTCACATGATCGCCTTCGGCTTCCTGTGACTGTTATCTAACTGCATCTTTTAGAGTCTTTCCGGCTTTGAAAGCTGGGAGAACCATTGCAGGGATCTTGATTTTTTGGCTTGGGTTGCGAGGGTTAACTCCTGTTCGAGCTGCTCTCTTTGAAGTTCGGAATGTTCCGAATCCTGTAATTGTGACGTTCTTACCTTTCTTCAATGAAGTGGTGATGGCGTCGAGAATAGCATCAACAGCTTCTCCGGCAGCTTTTTTTGTAATACCTGCGCTGTCAGCAGCGATGTTAATTAAATCACCTTTTGTCATGTGATCATGGGGTTAGAAATATACGCGTCTTATTATAGGGCGGGCGGCGTAACTAACAAGAAAATTTGCGGTGAAATGCACTAAATCCGCTTGCCAGAGGGTGGTAAAACTGCTGCTGTTAGTGGCTGGTGGAGTCTGCCCGGGCAGAGATTTTGGGGTGAATTTTGGCTCAAGAAAGCCATTTGCAAATTTGAAATTTGACAAGTTGGCCCGGAGGTCTCTATCGTGGGACGCGTTTTTAATTCGCAAAAAAAATGGCTGTAAAAAATTTGGTTATTGTTGAGTCGCCGGGGAAAGTGAAGACAATTTCACGGTATTTGGGGAATGACTTCAAGGTGGAAGCATCCATGGGACATGTGCGGGACTTGCCAAAGTCGCAGATGGGGATTGAGACGGAGAAAAATTTTAAGCCCAAATATTTGATTCCAAAGGACAAGTCGGCGGTGATTAAAAATTTGAAGGGGAAAATTGGGAAAAATACTGTGGTTTGGGTGGCGACTGACGAGGACCGCGAAGGAGAGGCGATTGGTTGGCATTTGGTGGAAGCTTTGGATGCGGAGAAGGTTGCGAAGGAAGTGAAGAGAATTGTTTTTCATGAAATTACAAAGCCTGCAATTTTGGCGGCAATTGAACATCCGAGGGAAATTGATATGAATTTGGTGAATTCGCAGCAGGCAAGGAGAGTTTTGGACAGGTTGGTGGGGTATGAATTGTCGCCCCTTCTTTGGAAAAAAATAAAATATGGGCTTTCAGCGGGGCGAGTGCAGAGTGTGGGAGTTAGGCTTATTGTGGACAGGGAAAGAGAAATTGAAGCGTTTAATCCGGAGGAATATTGGTCACTTACGGCTTTAATGACACCGGAAAAAAAGACCGATGAATTTGAGGCGAAATTGACAAAGTTTGAAGGGAAGGGGATTAAGCCGGGCAAAAAAGAGGAAGTTGATAAAATTTTGAAGGATTTGGAGGGCGCGAAATATGAAGTGACGGACGTTGAAAAAAAGGAGGTGAAGCGCAATCCGGCGCCGCCGTTTATTACTTCGACTTTGCAGCAGGAGGCTTCACGTAAGCTTGGGTTTTCCGTGAAAAAGACCATGATGGTGGCTCAGAAACTTTATGAGGGTATGGATATTGACGGCGAGCATGAAGGTTTGATCACTTACATGAGAACGGATTCGGTGAATTTGTCCGAGTTGGCTTTAAAGCAGGCGCGGGAGGTGATTACGGATTTGTATGGTGCGAAGTTTGCGCTTGAAAAGCCGAGGTTTTATAAGGGCAGAAAGGGTGCGCAGGAGGCGCACGAGGCCATTAGGCCGACGGATTTTACGCGTAAGCCGGTGAGTTTGAAGAAGTATTTGAAGGCGGATGAGTACAGGCTTTACGAACTTATTTGGAAACGGGCGCTTGCGTGTCAGATGGAGCAAGCGGTTTTTGACCAGGTTGGCGTGGATATAACCGCAAACGATTATATTTTTAGAGCAACCGGGCAGACGGTGAAATTTGCCGGATTTATGGAGGTTTATTTGGAGGGCAAAGATTTGCCGGAAGAAGAAGAGGAGGACCGCGAAAATTACTTGCCGGAACTTACAAAAGGAGAGCATCCGCGCTTGAAAGAGCTTAAACCGGCACAGCATTTTACTAAGCCGCCAGCTCGTTATACGGAGGCGTCTTTGGTGAAAAAACTTGAGGCTGAGGGGATTGGTCGTCCTTCCACTTATGCGCCAACGATTTCAACAATTCAAACTCGCGGATATATTGAAAAAGAGGAGGGGAAGCTTAAGCCAACGGACATGGGCTATGTTGTGAATGATTTTTTGGTGGAGCATTTTCCTAAAATTTTAGATTTGCAATTTACTGTGAGAATGGAAGATATGCTGGATGAAATTGAGGAAGGAAATGAGAAGTGGCAGGATGAGGTAAAGGAGTTTTATGTGCCGTTTCATAAGCTTGTGGAGGAGAAAATGGAGTCGGTAAAAAAAGAAGACGTGATAACGGATACGACCGATGAAGTTTGTGAACTTTGCGGCAAACCGATGATGGTTAAATTGGGTCGGTTTGGGAAATTTTTGTCATGTACCGGCTTCCCGGAATGTAAAAATGCTAAGCCGCTGGATGGTGAAGGTGCGCCTAAGACCGAACCGGGCGAGGAGCGCGTTTCAAAGGAGAAATGCGGCAAATGTGGGAAACCGATGGTTTATAAGACAGGTCGGTTTGGTGAATATTTGGCATGTCAGGATTATCCGGAATGTAAAACTTCCAAGTCGATTGTTACAAAAGTTGGGGTAAATTGTCCGGAATGTAGGGCTGGCGAACTTGTTGAGCGTCACACAAAGCGCGGTGGAAAGCCATTTTACGGGTGCAGCCGATTTCCAAAATGTAAATTTGCAATTTGGGAAAAGCCTAAGAATATGGAGGATGCTAAGAAGATAAAAGAAGCAGAGGGGAATGGAAAAAAGAAAAAGGGGAAGGAATAAAGTCTTCTCGTCGTTCTGGAAGCGCTCGTCGTCGGATGCATGATCCTTCTCGAGCTTTCTTATAACACGAACTCCGAGAAGACTTTATTCCTTCAGGCCGGAAGCGCTAGTCGTCGGATGCATGATCCTTCTCGAGCTTTCTTATAACACGAACTCCGAGAAGACTTTATTCCTTCAGGCCGGAAGCGCTCGTCGTCGGATGCATGAACTTTTTACTTTGAGGAGTCTTGACGAAGGAGCGCAAATCTGTTATAAGAATGGCTAATTTTGTATGTCATGTCGGAATTTTCTTTTAATTATCGGGTAGATAGAGGCCAGCACATTTTTGGCGGTGAAAAAGTTGAACGGTATTATTCTAATGGTGATGATTTTGATGAAAGAATTATTCCGGATTCTCAAGATCATGAGATGTGCCATAGATATGCTGAAATGTATAATTTAGGGGTGATGTCACCCTCAGTTGTTGAAGCTTTGGCATTGGCGGATACATCTCTTCGCACAAGGAGAAAAGCAGGAGTGGTTCTTGGCAGTGTTGTGCCGACTTTGAGATGTGTTACGGGATCTGAAGGGGTCATGAAAAAACTGCTGAATCATGGTGATTTAGATGTTTTGATATTAGGCGCGCATGATGCAATTAATCCCGCACCGAATGAATTTGGTGTGGATTGGTGGGTTCAAGCGGAAGGCAAAGCACCTTCAAATGGGAGGGTTAAATTAAGTTATGGTTTGGGTCTGCAAGTGGATCAAGTTGTTGATAACTCTTCATGTCAGCCTTTTGCGATAGATTCTGATCATATTTCGCCCGTTGTTGCATGTGAGATGCCAAGTGTTGATGAAATGCGAGCAAGGCAGCAAAGAATTGAACAGATGTTAAGAGAGGGAATGATTGAAGCGGGACTTTACTTGCCATCAAGAGAAACAATATGTCAGGTTATTGAACATGCGGAGGATAGGGCTAAAAAACGGAAGAAAAATTTATCCAGGTTTATCGAGCGGTGGCAAAAGCAAAGTGATGGTTTTCATTTATGCTCCGACATTTTTCAGTTGTATTCTTTGGCTGCGAAAATTGATAGTGCCATTAATGATTATAGAGCGAAAATGCAGTTGTCGTCAGACACTCCTAATCGTGTTATTACACTTGATAAATTTTTTGAAAAATATAGAGAGTTAGATTCTTACGATCTCGTTTCAATCTTGAGAAAATATTTTCAACATAGATTGAGATTTTTGGAGATGTATTTGGGCTATATGAAGATGGATTATTCGTATTTGCTAGACTGTGAGACGGGCACGAATGTTAGAACTTTGTATCCCGAGATCCCGGCTCAGTATTTGGATTTTGTTCCTAATCCACCAATGTAATATGTCTGAAAAATTTATTTTTGGGTCGGATTTTCATGGGAATTTGAATTCAGTTGATGCGTTTTTGCGTGAGGCAGAGGAACGGCAGGCTACACATGTGATATTTGGAGGGGATATTGCGCCAAAAAATATGGCAGTTAAGTTTAGGGATGGGAGTGCAATAAAAATTGATGGAGAGCGACCAATTTCGGTTCGTGATTCTGAGGATCTGGAGAAAGAAGGGTACATGCTTTTTTCTTTTGAGGATGAGAAAGAAGATGAGTTGGCACTATTGAGAATTACTCAAAAGTTCAGCGGATATTTTGATAATTCTTATTTTGAAGGATCACGTGATCCAATTTTGACACTTGAAGAAATTGTAATTTTAGAAAAGTATAAGCAATTTTTTATGGATTTTCTTGAAAATACTGAGGAGGGGCAGAAGATATTTGAGTTTTTTACCAGGGATTTACCAAGTTCCTTGGAGAAATTTGTTGATATGGTTTATCAGTTTTTGAAATTTGACTATTATTTGAAGAAAGGAGATAGAGAGAATCTCAGAACAATTAGGGAAAATGGGTTTTATTCTTATTTGAGCTGGCAGAGAGTTGCTGCACTTATTAAGTTGGCCTTTTCGCCATTAAGAAAATGGGAGGCAATTGAGAGGGATTTGTCTTCACATTCGCTTCCAAAGCAGAGAGAATTTTTGCAGAAATTTTTGGAGCGGATTGATGAATTTAGAGGGCGTGTAAGTGCGAAGGTTTCGATCATTTTGGGGAATGATGACATGAAAGAACTTGGAGAGGATTTGGATAGAGCGCAAGCGAACGGCTTGATTGTGAATGCAACAAATAGAGTGGTGCAGATTGGGGATAATGTTCAAATGCTGGGGTATTCGTTTGTGCCGCCGTTGCCGTATTCTTTTGATGTTTGGTACAAAAATGAAGGAGAGATTTCAAAAGATTTGGAGGTTTTGGCGGGAGAAATTGATCCGGAGAAAATTCTTATTGCAAATATCCATTGTCCACCTGTGGACACTCGGGTTTCGCGGACTTTTAGCGGTTATGAGATAGGCAGCAATGCAGTTCGTCAATTTGTGAGTGATGTTGAACCCCAAATTGTGCTGACCGGACATTCGCATGATCATTGGAAACGTGAGGATGGTGGTGTTTTTGATAGGGTTGGTGTGACTAGGGTTTATTCGCCTGGTGCGAGTGAGAAGCGGGGTAGGTTTATTGTTTGCAATATTGATGAAGATGATCATTTCCTTGTGGAGAGATAGAGAGGGCTGGTATAATGCGTCAGAATCTCACGCCGCCCATGAAAAAAATTATTCCTCCTCTTCTGACCACGGTTTTCTTTGCATTTTTTATGTTGCCTTTGCACGTGCTTGCAATTGATGTTGCTGGAGGCGGTTTTGTAAGTGGGGATGAGTGTGGGTATATCACATTACAGTCTAATGACCTGTATGGATATGCTTTGCTGGGTGGAGTGCTTAAGTTTGATAATGTGACGGATGAATATCAGGCATGTGCGGATGCAAATGGATATTTTTTAGGCAGTGATAACCCGGGAGATCATCAGGGGTCCTTTGCTTGGGATAGCCAGATTGGATGGATAGATTTTGCTTGGGATTTGGGCGGGAATAGGGATGTGATTATTGACAGAGCGACTGGAAATTGGAGAGGTTATGCGTGGAATGATGTGGTTGGTTGGATTTGGTTCGACTGGACTTGTGGAAGTTGTACACAAGCGGACTATGATACATACAGAGTAAAAACCGGAGATTCCGGGTATATTTCCGGGTATGCGTGGAATGACGCAATTGGGTGGCTTCCGCTTTATGGTGCGTGGGAAGAAATGCCACCTTATAATTTGACACCAACTTTAACAATTAAGACTTTGGATGGGGTTGAGGCTATAGATGTAAATACACTTGCTGAGGCACCATTTGCAGACGGGTATCAGTATTACAGTGTAAGCTTGCGGTTGCTTGATAATGATTCGGGTCAGTATTTGGATGAGACTGAATTTGCAAGTATGGACATTGTATTAAATCCAACTGCGGATAGTTATATTTGGAGTAATCAGGTGCGTGAGTCGGGAAATGCTGTTTTGGTTTCTGAAGATAATCCGAATGTTTCAGGATGTGTGAGTGCGGGAATTAAAGGGTGTGTAATGCCGGAGGCGGATGGTGACAGTTTTAATACTTTTATATATGCAGGGTCGCCAACTTCAGACATGCTTGGGTTGGATGCGAATAGTGACGGAACTTTGGATGGGCAATTAAGTTACTTTACTGACAGGGATGGTTGTTTGGGATTTTATGGGAAGGAGCCGGCGGATTGTTCTGTATGGGGTTATGGGCCTGATGAAGGAGACAATTTAAAAGCACAGGTTTTTGATGACAGAAAAACAGATAGGAATAAGTATCAAATAGAAAGGGTTGTAATTGATTACGTGCCGGCGAATGCCACACGTCAGATGAACTTTGCGCCTCTGGCGGGTTGGAGTAATCTTAGTAGTGGTCATGCGGAATATTCGCCAACGGTGCAGGAGGGCACTTTGAGTTTCAAACCTAGATTTTTGTCCAAGGATTTTTATGTGGAATATCCACAGAGCAGTGGGACAAGACAGCAATTTATTGAAGATCCGACAATAGCGGACGGATACTCAATGAAATTAAAGGCGCAGGGGACTTTATCTCCGCCATCAACTGAATACTTGAATGCCGTTACGGGTGGGTCACCTGTGAATGTGGGTTATAGTGTTTTTTACTTAGTGGATGAATATTATGCTTCGCCGGTGCCGGATGGGCCGCTAAGGGAGCTTAAAACAAATAATGCGGATCCAGTAGCGAATGAATTGCAAGCTTATGGACGTGGGGACAGCTATTCGGGAGATGCGTCGACTTATAATTTGTCTGACAGTTTGCCGCTTGGATATACAGTTTATTACTGTGGTGGTGGAGTGTTTGGTGGTGGTTGCGGTAGTCCGGCTGTAAATTTGCCAATTTCCGCACCGACTGCTGAGTATTGGGTGAGTGATATTATTTCTATGGATAGATTTGGAATGCCTTCAATTTACTTTACGGGGTATTTGCCTCGTTTAACAAGGTATTTGGACCCTGAGGATCCGTTGATTTTGGGCGCAATCAATTCAACCGTGAGTTTGGATGAGCAGCTTTCGCAGTCTGATACGGCTTCAATTATTGGAGCTGCAAGTTACATTGATACCCGCAATCAGCTTTATAAGAGTATTAAGCGTTTGACTTTGGGAGTGAATCCTTCTGGAGGTGATGGAAGAATTAATACAAACATGAATCCGATAGATACAACAAAGATTGTGTCGCTTATGGGCGGAAAAGTGCTTTATTCAACCGGAGATGTGAAGATTTTAGGATCTACGAATTTCACTGAGAAGGTGCTTGTGGTTGAAGGAGGTGATGTGAGAATTGTTGGAAATATTGAAAATACAAAATTGGGTATTATTGTGCTTGAGAAGAATGGGCAGGGAGGAAATGTTTATATTGCAGCGGGTGTGACGGATGTTTGGGCTAATATTTTTGCGGATGGAACAGTTTTCAGTTATGACGGAACAGCCGGAGGCTATGATGGTGATGGCAATCCAGTTTGGCTTTCTTCCAATGATCGCTTTGATATTTTAAAGAATCAACTCTACATTTACGGAACTGTGACTGCCAGAAATACTTATGGTGGTGCGGATGATGACACGCTAAGTGCATGGGAACTTGGGGATGGCACCACTACGACCGATTACATGCTGGCTGAGGATCATGATATTAAGCACTTGAGAGAGTTCAGGCGTTGTTATCCTTATGGAGCATTAGGAGAAATTGACTTTGGCGGCACGCCGGAAGATTGTAACGAGGGTGAATTAAGGTCTGCTTATTTAGATGGAGGGGGTATGCAGGTAAATGCACCGGTGATTATTGAAAATAGCCCGGTAAGCTTGTCTATGCCGATTTTCAATGAAATGCCTATGACAGCGCCATAATTGTGGCAATGAAAACTCCAACGCTGAGCAGTGACAGAACGCTTGTTGTGCCTGCGTAGAAAATTGTTAAATACACTGTTCTGGTGCTTAGATAGCGAAAACGAGCGGCGTGTTTGATGGCAAGCCAGCTGAATGCAGCCAGCAAGATCATAGCAAGGGCGAAGGTGATTGTTATGATCCAGATCATTTTAGAGTTCGCTTAGGTCTTTATCCGCCCACCAGAGATCCAATTCCGGGTGTTTTTTGAGCTCCGTGAGCATTAAATGCATGATTTCTTTGAGACGGTCTTCCGTTGGGGCTTCAAAGCGGAGAGTGAGGTTTGGTGAGGTGTTTGAGCACCTTACTGCGCCCCATGACTTATCATCGAATGAAACGCGGACGCCGTCAAGGGTAATGCAATCGTATTTTTGGGTGAATGCGTTTGTTATTTGGTCTACTATGCGGAATTTTTCCGTGTCCGGGCAGGGGGTTTTGATTTCCGGAGTTGAGCAGGTTTTTGGTGTGTCTGCAAGGAGCTTTGAGAAAGTTTTGTTGGATTTTGAGAGAATTTCCAGGAGTTTTGCGGCCGCCAGGAAAGCGTCGTCAAAGCCGTAGTAGTTTTCTGCAAAGAACATGTGGCCGGAGATTTCGCCGGCAAGGGGGGCACCGATTTCTTTCATTTTTGATTCAATGAATGAGTGACCAGTTTTTGACATTATGGGCTCGCCGCCGGCTTTTTTTATGCCGTCAATCAGGACTTGGGAGACTTTGACGTCAAAGATGATTTTGGAGTTTGGGAGGCGGGCTAAGAGGTCTTCAGCGAGTAGTAAGAGAAGGAGGTCCGCGCTGTAATGGTTGCCCAGTTCGTCCACTATTCCAACGCGGTCACCGTCGCCGTCAAAACCAATTCCTAGGTCTGCTTTGTTTTCCTTAACGGATTTTATTAGGTCCAACATGTTGGCTTTTTCCTCCGGGTTTGCCGGATGGTTTGGAAAAGAGCCGTCCGGTTGGCAGTAGAGTGGAATGAGTTCGCAGCCGAGTGATTCAAAAAAAGGTTTAACAAAAGGGCCGGATGCGCCGTTCCCGGCATCTGCAACCACTTTGAGGGGTCGCTCCAGGTGTACGATTGAGAGGATTTTTTCAAGGTAGGCGGGGAAAACGTCAAGTTCTTCAAGGGTGCCTTCGCCTTCTTCAAAGTCATTAGATTCTATGAGTTTTAGGACTTCTTGGAGGTCGTCACCGTAGATTGAGTGAGCCATGTGGCCGACCAATTTGACGCCGTTGTATTCTTTTGGGTTGTGGCTGGCTGTAATTGCTGCGCCGCCGTCAAAATTGAACCTGCAAACCGTGAAAAACATGAGAGGAGTTGGTGTCATGCCAATTAAGGTGACATTGCAGCCTGTACTGCGGAGGCCTTTTATGAAAGCGTCCGAGAGTTCCGGGTTGGAGAGACGGCAATCATGACCGACCGCAATGCGGGCGCCAAAATGGCGTTTCAGGTATGTTCCTGCGCCTTTTCCAATGAGTTCGATTGTTTCCGGCGTTAGGTCAGCGGGCTGGTTGCTTTCAGGTTTGAAGGCGATGCCGCGGATGTCATATGCGCGGAAAATGAGCGGATTTATTTTCATAGGGCGATTTTAGCAGACTTTACTTCCAAAACTCCAGGTTTTTTGGTATAATTAAGGGATCTAATTGAACCCAATGGCAGGTCCGGAAAAACATGACGAGAGTTTGAAAGCAGATGGGGCGGTGGAACGTGCGCCCGGGACGGCTGAGTCACGTGAGCTTGAGGAGGCATCGAGAGAGAGGGCGGAGGAGACTCGGCTTGAAGAACAGCAGACAGTGGAATCTCAAAAGCTTACGGCTGAACAAGAAAAGAAGGCTGCTGAAGCTAAGATGAAATCAATGTCCAAATTGGAGCGGGAAAAGCTAAGAATGGAGGTTCAGGCGCAGCAAAAGGCGAGTGGGGATACTTCAAAGGAAGGTTTTTGGGAATTGGTGGTGAAGTTTTTGAGAAATTTGTTTGGAGGGCGCGCTTTGGATTTGAGCGGAGGTGCTAGCACTGGCGGGGCTGTTGTGACTCAAGAGATTTCACGTGAGGTTCAACCTAGATATACTGGTGCGAAAGAGGCTTTGAAAGCGAATCCGGATTGGGTCAAATATGCAAAAACTGCTGAAAGGAAATTTGACATTCCGTCTTCTGTGATTTTTGCGATTATTGAGGCCGAGTCGAATTTTGATGCGGGAGCGAAAAATCCGCTGGGTAGTGCGTCTGGGTTGGGGCAATTTATTGATGAGACCTGGAAAAAGTTTTTGAGTGAGAATCCGGAGTTTTTGGGAAAGGATCAGTTTGATGCGGAAGCCTCTATTAATGCTGTGGCTTGGTATGCCAGAAAAAATGCGGATGCCTGGGGAATTGATACAAAAGCGCCCGGAGCGGCGCGGGAGCTGGCTTATGGGCATCATGAAGGGACGGAAGGATTGGGCCGTTTGATTGCGTACCGCGAAGGGCGAGGTGATCTGAAAATACCAAGTGCGTATAGGAAAAAATATCCGACGCAGGAGGCTTATTTGGGCTTTTTGAACGGATATGCGGACAGTATTGCCGGGAAGGCGGCCTCAATTGAGAAGCTTTATGAAGATGGGGATTTGGTGGCGTAGTTTTGAATTCTTACCTGTGGAAGCTGGCAAAAAGTTGGGTTTTGGGGTATAATTAGGAGATTTATTGAATCTTATGGGTGAAATGCCGTCAAATTTACCGGAACAACCTGAAGAGGAGCAAAAGAAGGCTCCAGAAACTGTTGTTGCGCCAGAGATAGTAAAGGTTGAGGAAGAAAAAAAAGAGGAGGCTCAACTTGAGTCGAAGCATGAGGTTGAGAAGGAAAAGCTTGAGACTACTGTTCAAACGGAGAAAGCGACTGCGGAGGTAAAAACTATGTTGAAAATTGAGAGGGAGAAATTGAAGCAGCAGGTTGAGGCAAAGCAAGCGCAATCGGGGGAGGCAAAGGAGAAAACGGAGGAGAGTTTTTGGCAGAAGCTTTTTGGGGGTGGGTTTGGAAAATTTATGGATAGTTTGGCGCAGGATTTTCCGGTGATTTTTGGCCGGGATGGGCTTTTTGGGTTTTTGTGGCCAAAAGAGAAGAAAGAAGCGGATTCGGATTCGCAACAAGATACAAAAGCGGAATATAAGAAAGGATCGCGTAAGATTGAGCGCAGAGAGGATTTGCCGAATAATTCGGAGCTTAAATTACCTTTGCAGCCAAAGTATAGTGTGACGTCAGATTATCAGAGCAATCGGGTGATTCAGTCTTTGGGGATTGGGCCCAGTCCACATAAGGGTGTGGATATTGGAACGCCAGAGGGAACAAAACTTTTTTCGCCGGGGGATGGGAGAGTGGTTTATAAGAGGCCAGCCGGGTCTAGTGGAGGAAATGCTTTGCATGTTGAATATAAAGTGAACGGGGAATATGTGGTGATGGTTTTTCATCATTTGAAAGAACTGCCGGATTTGGAGCCCGGAAGTGAGATAAAGAAGGGGGAATTGCTTGCTGTAAGCGGGAATACGGCGGCTATTAAAAACGGTCAACCAATGTCTACAGGGCCGCATTTGCATTTTGAGGTAAGAAAGTCTTCCGGGGATGTTATGAAGGGAGCGATTGGAGATCCTTTGGACCCTTACCACTTTTTGCCGGATTTTTATAAAAATCAGATGCTAACAATGCGGTCAGGGAAGACAGACGGCATGTGGACGAATGAAAAGCCTACTGCTTTTGCTTAAGGTTTTAGCTGCTGGCTTCTAGACTTTGGGCTTTTTTGATGAGCTCTTCCATGTCCGCTACGCCTACAGCTGGAGTGGGTAGGAGGTGGCGTTCGTTTTGCTGGATGATTCGCGTTATGCGGTGGACCGCAAGTGGGTCCATGCCTTTTTGGATTAGGGTTTCTGGGTCAGTGCCGGATGCAAGTTCTTTTAGGATTTCGTCAATTTTTGGCCAGGTTAGGCCGAAATCTTGGAAGTCCGTTTGGTGAGGTTTTAGGTGGCGGGAGGATTCTTTTTCAATTAGTTCTTCCGGGAGTTCAAGGTGTTTTGCAAGTTCAATGAGTTCTGTTTTGAATAGAGAGCCCAGTAAATGTATTTCGCCGGCGAATTCTCCTGAAAGGGAGCCTGCACCAAGTAAAAGGTCGCTTTTGTTGGGGGTGCCAATGAAAAGGGCGGAGAAGGAGTTTGCGTATTGGGAGATTAGGGTGGCGCGGGTTTGGGCTTTGAGGTTTTCGTTTGCCTCTTCTGATTTGGTCCAGGGGACAAAATTGTAATCCACCAGGAAGTTGTTGATTGGCTGGTAGTGGACTTCTGACTCAAAATGTTTTGCAAGGAGGCGTGCTTGGTCAATGTCTTCCTCCGGAGTAAGGCCAATCTCTGGGAGGATTAGGGCTGTGACGTTTTTGGGGCCAAATGCGCGAATTGCAATTAAATAAGCAACTGCACTGTCCAGTCCACCGGAAAGCCCCAGAACTGCGCGTTGATATTGGAATTTCTTAGCGTAAGCGTGCAGCTTTTTGATGAGATTTGTATTGATGTTTTGCATTAGCGGTTTATTTCACGTTGGATTCGGCGTTCTTGGTCGCGTTTTTTGATGCTTTCTCGTTTGTCGTATTTCTTTTTTCCTCTGGCAAGGGCGAATTCTATCTTAATTCTGTTGTTTTTCAAGATACAGCTGAGCGGAATCAACGTGACACCTTGTGTGTTTAGTGCTCCGGTGAGTTGGTCTATTTCTTTTTTGCGAACGAGAAGTTTGCGGGATCTTGTTGGCTCATAAATGGGGAGGGTGGCTTTTTCATAAAGGGCAATATTCATTTTTTCCAACCAAAGTTCGCCGTTTTTTATGGTTAGGTAGCTGCCAGTCAGGTTGCCGCCGCCCGTTTTTAAGGATTTGACTTCGTGGCCGAATAGGACAATTCCAGCTTCGAATTTTTCTAAAATCTCATATTCGAAGTTTGCTTTGCGATTTTTAACCAGGAGTTTGCTCATGCGGACAGCATACTAACAGGAATAGCAAACGTCAATTTTTTAGAGTTGGCAATCTCAATCTGTTTACAGATTAACAAGTTTTTTCTAGAGTGCGTGGCAGCAAATAATTTTTTAACCCAAATGTTATGAAAGCTTTCATGCATTTAGCTCTTGTTAGCCTTCTAGTATTTTCTTTTGCGTTTGTAGGTTGTACACCAAAAGAAGTTGAAGAAGAAGCAACAGATGAGACAACCGTTGAAGACGTTGTTACAGACAAATCAATGGACGAATCTGTAGAAGAGTCAACAATGGACTCTGAAGATGCTGACTCTATGACAGAGGACATAGAAGATGAGGCTATGACAGAAGAAGCAGAAGGGTAAACCTTTATGAAGAGAGGGCCTCCGCTTGCGGGGGCTTTTTCTTTTAAAAAAAATCTCTCGCAATGGCGGTTTGGCTTGGATAAAATGCTTTTGATATTATTTTACCAAACAAAAAATGACAGAAAGATTGCAAGATTTCAGCACTGATTGTCTTGAAGATTCAAAAGAAAGGGAAGTTGTTGTTTTTAAAAATGCCGGAAGTGATGACGTTGTTTTTGAGACGCCTTTTCTGCGCGGTGGTAAGCCTTCTTGTTGCGAAAAAAAAGTTCAACCTGATAAGAACTTCGGGTCCTGGGAGTATTAAAATTATTTATTGAATGAAAATTTGGCGGAGAGAGGGGGATTCGAACCCCCGAGGCCCTTAAAGAACCTACACGCTTTCCAAGCGTGCCCCTTAAGCCACTCGGACATCTCTCCGCGAAAGCTTATTATTGTTAGCGGAAAAGAGGTGGGGGCGCAATGTGTATCTTTGTTTTAGGATACCAAAAAAAGCCCCTTTCGATTCGCGGAGCTTTCTTTGGTGCTTATTCGATGCTGGAGAGAGTGTATTTTATTTTTGCTTTTTTTTCAAGTTTTTTTTCG
>JAHIVE010000036.1 GCA_018816805.1 Patescibacteria group bacterium
AATTTATAACTGAACCAAGCATATCAGAAGCTGTACCCGGAACAGATTGTAAAATACTCATATCAAGAAATTTTGAGAGCGCTGAAAAACAAGTACCTGTGAGTATATTTCCTACCTCACACAAAGCACTTTTGTCAATTTCATCCAATTCTTGTAATTTCTCTTTAGGATTATTAGTTAAAAGCCCTGTCAATTTAACAGCACTTTCTGGCGGGAAAATTAACAAAACCGAACCTGTAATATCCCCAAGCATTTTCAACAAAATAACAGTTTGCACCTTTTCGGACTCACCCAAATAGTCAGCAACTTTTGAAATAGTATCAAAGAAAATCTTTGGTACAAAAACATCTACGTCTTTATTCACAAGTTGAGATAGAGCAGTTGATGCATTACCAGCTCCAATATTTACTACCTCTTTTAGGGCATCTTCCTGAAACAGTGAGAATTGTGTATCCATTTGATTATGGCTAAGTAATAAGAATATTGGCTTTATGTTGTTCAACGAGGCCAGGAATATCCAAAATTAAAATTGTCTCCCCACCCCCAAGAATTGTAACACCGGAAAAACCCCTCACACTACGGAGCAATTTTGAAAGAGGTTTTACAATAATTTCTTGCTCTTTTATTAATTCATCCACTTTCAACCCAATAATATCTCTTCCACTTCTAACTAAAACTGTAAGTAAAGGCTGATCCAAATTTATTTCCATCTCTTCATTAAAAAAGAGTAAAGGGTATTCTTCGTTACCCAATACTGCAACTTTACTATCAACTGCGGTCCTAATCTGATTAGCCTCAAGTTTTACAGATCTTTCCACGCTCGTAAGTGGAATTGCATAAACTGAAGTGGAAATTCTAACAATTAATGCTTTAACTATTGCCAAAGTAATAGGAAGTTCAAGCGTAAAACGAGTCCCTTGCTCAAGACGTTCAATCAAAATATTTCCCCCAACTGATTCAATAAAATCCTTAACCGCATTTAACCCAACTCCTCTCCCTGAAATTTCAGTCACCTTCTTTGCTGAAGAAAATTGAGGTTCAAATAACAGATATGCAATATTTTTAGGCACAATTCCGGGCTCCTGTGACCTGATCGAAGATCGCAAATCTTTAGCTTTTGCTTCATCAATAATTTTTTTCTCAGTTGCGACAGAAATTATTTCTTCTAAATTGATCCCCCGTCCATTATCTTCCACAACAATTTCAGCACGCTCCTGTTCCCTTCTTGCAAGCAAACGAATAGTCCCCTCCTTTTCAATACCATGATCAATGGCATTTCTAAGTAAATGGGCAAGAGGTTCAGCAATCCTATCAACAATAGTTCTATCCAATTCAATATTGTCATCCCTCATTTCAAAATTAACAACTTTACCCTCTTTTGTTGCAGTATCTCGGACCATTCTAGGAAAACGCGCAAAAATCTGATTTACAGGCACTAATCTGGCCTTCATAACACTATATTGTACATCTGAAGACAACCTGTCGAATTTTCTAAACAAAGGTTTTAACTTTTCATAAGATTCCTCCTTTGAAATTTCCTCATCAAAACCCATTTTTACAATTAAAAGCTCTTCAACCAAATCCATAAGAGTATCCAACCTCTCTACAGGCACTTTAATATGCGAAACCTGAACTCCAGTAGGCGTTTCTTCAAGGATTTCAGTGTCAGTTATCCCATTTTGAATACGTTGTTGAAGCGCCTCAACCTCTTTTGATAAATCAAGCTCCTTGCCATTATGTTTAATCTCCTGCAAAGAAGAATTTAACTGATCAAAAGCATGAAACAAAATCTGAATAATTGGTGGAGTAATAGTCAATTCTTTTTTTCTTCCACTATCAAAAACATCCTCAATCACGTGTACAAACAATGTCATACTCTGAAAGCCCATAGTAGCAGCTGCTCCTTTAATACTATGCGCATGTCGCATTAATTCATTCATTATATCAACATTTTGTGGATCCTTTTCCAAATTAAGCAAACCATTATTCAAGCCTTGAAGACGTTCTTCAACTTCACTCACATACATCTCCAAAAACTGCTTTATATCGTCCATAAATAATTAATACATATAACTTAAAACCCTAATTCTATCAGAAATCTTTGCAAGTGATAAAATTTCATCAGCTAGATTTGCCTCAATAACTTCAGAAGGCATTGAATCAACAACACATCCCTCCGGTGATTGAACAATTGTATGACCTCCGGCCGCTTTAATTGCCCTCATACCTTTTAAACCATCATCCCCCATCCCTGTAAGAATAATACCAACCGTCCGTTTTCTATAACATTTAGCAAAACTTTGCATAACTTCATCAATTGAGGGTCGCAAATTATCAGGTGAAAGCGGTCCACGGAAATGAATCACTTCATCAATAACTTCCATATGGAAATCACTTGGAATGACATATATTTTCCCCATTTCAATCTTTTCTCCCTCCTTCGCCACAATAACATTAGCATCTATATGCTTATCTAACCTCTCAGATAGCGAATCAATAAAATTAGGTGGGATATGTTGAACTATCACAACCGCACAGTTTAAATCACTTGAAAAGCCCCTAATAACATCCAATAATATGCCAGGACCTCCAGTTGATGCGCCAACCACAACAACTATGCCTTTTGCTCTCTCATCGAATTTATTTGAACTTAAAAGAGTTGTTTCTTGCATTTTTAAAACTAATTTAACACCCTTTCAATTTCATCAATTACTTTTGTCTGGTCAAACGGCTTAATAATATAACCTTTTGCACCCATTTTTTTAGCATCATTCACCATACTTTCCTGACCAACAGCACTTACAACAATAACATTTGAATTTAAAGCACCACCAAATTTCTTAAGAAGATCAATACCCGTCACTTCAGGCATAATCACATCTAAAAGAACTAGGTCAGGTTTCTCATTAAGCATGGCTGTATAACACTCATCACCATTACCACATTCAAGAAATTGTGTAAAACCGGCATTTTCAAGAATGTGCATCAGCACTTTTCTCATAAACGCCGAGTCGTCAGCAACAAGTATTTTGATATTTTTATCCATCATATGTTTAGTGGAGTTATTCCTCTATTTTTTACCGTAAATTCAAACTTTAAGCAACATACATAAAAACACATCATACCTTGACCAAAACAGGCTATTTGTAGTATAATTAATAGATTTAAATGAAAAAAAATGACACAAGCTACAGACTCAGTGCAGGAAGTAGTCAAAAAAGTCGCTCAGGAAAGCCAAAACGAGCAAGAAATGACTAATGATCTTACACAAGTTGTAATTTTTGAATTGGACAAAGAAGAATATGCTGTACTCATTACGGACATAAAGGAAATTATCCCAATACCTGAAATCACTGCTGTGCCCAATGCACCAGACTATGTAAATGGAATCTTTAATTTAAGAGGAAAAATTGTTGTGACACTAGACCTAGAAAAACGCTTCAAATTCACTAGAGAATCAACAAATAAACCTACACACATCTTAATAGTTGAAACTGACTCTGGCACATACGGACTGACAGTTGATAATGTTAAAGAAATACTAAGAGTCCCTACAGATTCAATTAAAAACACTCCAGACCTACTTACCACAAAAGTAGGTGAAGACAATATTAAAGGTGTAATAGTTCTGAGAGACGAAGCTCGAGTAATTGTTCTACTCGATGTAATTAAAATCCTCTCTATTGAAAAACTCTCGGAATTAAACAAAATTACTACTACAGTTACCACAAACCCTAAGCAATGAGTAAATTTTTCAAAAAAATCACCAATCAAATAGTCTTCGTTTTATTCATTCTGACCGTTTTGGGTGGATTAACTTTTTATAGCACAAACAATTTTGGCGAAAATACAAAGGAGCTCATTGAAGAAGCACAACAAGAAAAAATGGTAAGTGAAACTGAAAGAGAAATACTTGAGCTTTTTGTTTTAAGCAATAATTACGTCCAAAATCCGGTTGAAACAACTTATAAGGAAATACAATTAAAAGTTACTCATATTCAGAAATCAATAAATGCAATAATTGAAACTGACAAAGAAAAAGAAACCAAAGAAATTGAAATATATGAAAACATCCTGAATGACCTCACTACTTACGAAGAAGGATTCAAACAAATAGTCGATGCCGTTGAATTAAATGACCTCACAACTGCAAGAAAACTAAGTAAAGACCTTTCTGACTCTTTGGAGCAACAAATTAACAACGACTTTGATTTGATAATTTCAAAAAATAATATTGAACTGCAAAAACTAACAAATGAAAGTGCTCAATTAATATGGTTTGCCAGAATTCTTGAAATAATTGTAATGATTGTTCTTGCAATGGGTGGATTTCTTGTAATCTTCTTCATGCAATCTATTAACAGATCTTTAAGAAAAACTGTAAAACATCTTTTTGAGTCAATGTCTCAACTCATTTCCTCATCACAACAGGCTTCCCTTGCAGCACAACAAAACGCAGTAATTGCCCAACAAGTTTCTTCAGGTGCTGCACAACAATCAAGACAATCTGAAGAAATTTCAAACATGGTATTGGAAATGGCCACTGCTTTTGAACAAATGGCTGCAAACATGCAAGAAGCTGCGTCAACTTCTTCTAGAACATCACAAGCGGTACAAACTGCCGGTGAAGAGGGAGAAAGAGCACAAAAGTCATTAAGTGAAATTGAACAAATATTTTCGCACACAGCGGATATGTTTACCACAATGTCCGGTAGCACAATCAAAATTACAGAAATTGTTGGAGCAATCACAAATATTGCGGATCAAACAAACCTCCTTGCTTTGAACGCAGCAATTGAAGCTGCACGTGCTGGAGAAGCTGGTAGAGGTTTTGCGGTTGTAGCTGATGAAGTTAGGAAACTTGCAGAGCAATCTTCAAAAGCCGCCGAAGAAATTAAGAATATTATTGAAAGTATTGTAGACCAAATTGAAGACACAAATCATTCCGTGGAAACAGGCAGTGAAAGAATTAAAGAAGGAGCTCAGACAATTGGAAATACATTGGCCTCACTTCAAAACATGACCCAAGCTGTACAAGAAGTAACTGCAAAAGTGCAAGAAATTTCAGCAAGTGTTCAAAACCAATCTGAAGCAACAAATGAGATTTCAAAAAACATGGCTGCAATTTCCTTAGTTGCAGAACAAAACTCATCCGGTGCGGAGCAATTGTCTGCATCCACTCAGCAACAAAGTGCCGCAAACCAACAACTTTCCTCTTCCGCAAAACAACTCATTTTAATTGCGTCAGAAATTGAACAAATGGTTGGTGGCGATACAACCAAAAAAAAGAAATCGAAGAAGAATCAAACAGTTGGATCTCCTTCAACTACCACCGGTGACCAACCTGAAGCTCCAAAAGTATAACGTAATGTCTTTTCCCAGCTGCTTTCATCTTGAGCAGTAAATTTATAAGTAACTTCAATACTCATTTCATCCGGATCATAAATGAAACTGGTCATTTCATACTTTTCAGAATCAGCTATTTGTAATGCCATAACATTACTGTCATCAAGATGCTGACCTTCCTGAACCTGATTAAATAAATCAGCCATCTGATCATTGAAATAATAATTCATGGTGTAAAATCCATATATTTTCCTCTTTCCATTTTCAAATTGCCAGGTAATCAATCCGGGCAAACTTGTCCCTTGTTCAAACAAAAAGTCCCCATAAAAATTCTCTTTTTTATTTTCGGGATCTTGAGTATCCATTATGGAACCATTTTCATAAGCAATAAAATTAACAATTTCACTCAAAAACCCATTAGTGGCTATATCCACAAACGGATCAAAACCCAAACTTTTCTGTAAATCTTCAGCTAAAAATTTCTCAAAAGCAATCTGCGGATTTTCATGTGAAGTCATAACAAACTCATTCACAAGCTTTGCTTCCTTATCTATTGAATAAGTATTGCACGCTGCAAAGACTGTAAAAGAACAAATGGCAACTACTATAAGAATTTTTTTCATGCGAGAGGGTTACTTTAAAGTAATTGTACAACTCCAATCCAAATTATCAAAATCTTGACACTAAAACTTATTTGTATTTTACTTCAGTGTGAATATGGACTTCGCACAATACAAACATCTCCTCCTCACCCCCAAACCAACCGGCGTGGATGACACTCTGGTCCTCTCAACAATGGTTAACGTTGGCGAACCTGAAGGTTTGGATATTAACAATATGACAGATGGTTTCCGTGCAATGATTGCTCGCACAATTTTAGAAATCGGTGTCGTGGAAAAAGATGGTGAACTGGCGCTTGCCCTAGCCAACATACTTCGCAGAAATCAGCAAAGACTGACTGCAAGACAAAGTGCCGACGAAAGACCGGATACAACAGGAACCTTTCGTGAAACTATTGCTCATTTAAGAGCCATGATTACAGATGCAACTTCAAGGTTAGAACGTATGCTGGCCGGGCTTAAAATGGGTGATGAAAGCTTACTCACCTCTGTAAATTTTGCCCCTGAAACCACAAAACTTAGCCAACTGATGCGGTTTGAGCGAGCAAGATACGCAATGGATATGGCAATTGCCGGGTATGAAACCGCATATTCAACTGCAGCCACATCAGCTAAACCAACAAGCACCGAAAACGCAGTTCTTACTGAAATCCCCCTCTTGTTAAATGACCCAATGCGTACACGCCGCATACTTTTTGAAACTGCTCAAAGAACCCGCAGAGAACCCGATAGCCCGCTGTTAATTCATCCTGTCGCCTAAGAGCGAATCTTAAGTAGTGCCTCACTATTTACACCCGCCCCATACTGAAATTCATCATCAATGATGTCGTTTTCACTCCAATCTTTCATCCAATCATCAACATAAAAAACCTTAAAACTGCCATCTTTCAGCGAACAAACAACTCGCTTTAATCCGCAATTAATGAGCATTTTTTTACAAATAAAACACGGAAAAGCATCAATTGGCGGCGCGGACTCATCCCCAAACGCTTTCCCATAAATATACATATCCCCGCCAAGCAAACTCACCCCGGACCTTGCCGCATTAATAATGGCATTTTGTTCCGCATGCACACTCCGGCACATTTCATACCTTTGGCCTGAAGGAATCCCCAATTTCTTCCTCAAACAAAAACCATGTTCCTGAGAACTTTTTGTGCCGCGTGGCGCGCCACAGTACCCCGTCGCCACAACTTGATCATCCTTAATTATCACCGCCCCAATCTCAACTTTTGTACAAGTGGCGCGCCTACACACGCTTTTTGCCAAACTTAGATAATACTCATCTTTTGAGGGTCTCACGTCCAAACCTCTAGCTTCCCTGAGCCCGGTATAAAAGTTCAAAAACTTCTCTTGCAGTTCATTAAGCGTCCCTCCATTATCAATCACCAAATCCACCTGCTCCAAACATTTTCCAACCTGCTGCCCGTCCTCGGGTTCGCCTTTCCCCCAATCTCTATCCAATTTTGCTTGCAGTTCCTCTCGATCACGTGAATCACCTTCCCTAGCTCGACCCAATATTCTTTCAATCAAAATCTCTCTATCCACAGTAATTCCCACAATTGAAACACCTTCGCCCTTCCTAAGTTCAAAAATCTCCGCCGGATTACGAATCCCATCAATCACCCATTTGTCATGCCCGGACTCTTGAATTTTTGAAAGCGCCATTCTGGCCAAAACCCCAGCCCCGCCTTCCTTTCTCATTGAATTCCCCAAATCCATCAAACTGCCACGTTCCTCACTAAGTCCGCGTGTCCTAGCTTCTTCCCGAATCAAAGATGACAAAGTTACATGTAAAAAACCCTTCTTTTGTAGAAGTTTCACAAGCTCACCTTTGCCTGACCCCATTGGCCCCGTAAGACCGATAATCGTCTTTTTCATGCGAAAAGACTACCCAAAACCGGACCAAGGGTCAAAATATAATTCTAAACCACACAACAAAAGAATACTTGTGCAAATCCACCTTCTCAGATTATTATTCCGCCATGAAAAATAAACAAAAACCTGAAATCATGGCTCCGGTCGGCTCATTCGCCGCCCTTCAGGCCGCAATTGCCTCTGGTGCAGACAGCGTTTTTTTTGGTGTGAAACAATTGAACATGCGAGCCCGCTCTTCCTATAATTTTGAACTGGATGAAATTCAAGTCGTTGCAGACCGCTGCCACAAAGCAAAAGTAAGAAGCTACATCACCTTAAACACCCTCCTTTACGAACACGACATGGCGCTAATGAAAAAAATAATAACCACCGCCAAAGAAGCCGGAATTGACGAAATCATTGTTCAAGACATGGCCGCCATCCAATTCGCAAAAGAAATCGGCATGCCAATCCAGGCATCCACCCAACTTTCAATCTCAAACTACGAGTCCGTCAAATTCTATTCGCAGTTTGCAAACACAATTGTCCTGGCCCGTGAAGTAGACTTGGATATGATGAAAGTAATCTGTGACCGAATTCGTGAAGAAGACCTTCGCGGATCCTCTGGCAAGCCGCTGAAAATTGAAGTTTTTGTACACGGCGCGCTTTGCATTGCCCAAAGCGGCCGCTGCCAAATGAGCCTTTTAACTTCAAACACATCCGCACAACGTGGCGCCTGCCTCCAAGAATGCCGCAAAAAATACATGATCAAAGATGAAGAAACCGGCAATGAAATGTCCGTCCGCGGCGGCTATGTAATGAGTCCCAAAGACCTCTGCTGCCTCCCATTCCTGGACAAAATTGTGGAAACCGGCGTTTCAGTAATTAAAATTGAAGGCCGCGGTCGTTCACCGGAATACGTTAAAACAGTCATCAAAGTTTACAGAGAAGCCGTAGACGCAATCCATGAAAACGCCTTCACACCCGCAAAAGTTAATACCTGGCTAAAAGAACTGGAAAAAGTCTACAACCGCGGATTTTGTTCCGGCTACTACCTGGGTAAACTCCTCCCGGACTGGTCCTTGTGCAGCGGCAACAAATCCACGGAAGAACGCGTTTACGTTGGCCGCGTTTCCCACTACTTCCCCAAAGCTCAAGTTGCAGAACTTTCAACTGACGCTCTTGAAATAAAAACCGGCGACAAGCTAGTAATCATGGGCGACAACACAGGTGTGGTCCGAACTGACGTCACATCAATCAAACTTGATGACAAATTTGTTGATTCCTCAGGCAAACAAAACCTGGTAACCATACCACTTGAAAAACGCGTCCGCAAAAATGACAAAATCTACCTCCTAAGAAAACGTCAAAATGTATGAAGCCTAAAATTGTCCATAAAAGAAAAGACTGCATTGGCTGCAATTCTTGCGTGCTTTTAGCCCCGCAAACTTGGCAAATGGACACAAAGGAAGGCAAATCCCGCCTAATTGGTTCAAAAGAAAAACGTGGACTTTTTGTAGGTGAAATTTTCCCTATAGACCTTGAAGCAAACAAAAAAGCTGCCAAAGCCTGCCCCATGCACATAATCAAAATTGAAAATGCATAATCTCTCGCCTCTCCGCCGCCAAATCAAAGAAATTGACGAATCCCTAATCACCCTTATGGGCGAACGCATGCAGCTCGCTCACAAACTCGGCAAAATAAAAAAAGAAACCGGACTCCCAATAAAAAATGTGCAAATTGAAAAAAAATTATTTTCTCACTGGCGCTCGGTCGCAAAAAAAAATAAACTCTCTCCGGAGTTCATTGAAAAACTCTGGACTCTAATCCTTAAAGAATCCATCAACACCCAAAAAAACTTATGAAAAAAAACGCAAAAAGCCTATTGAAATTTTTCATGGCCCTAAACTTCCTGGCAGTGCTCATCACAATTTATTTGACCATGATGCACTATGACAACAGCTTAGCCGAACCCTGCCAATTAAACTCATTCTTAGACTGCGGCGTTGTTAACAAAAGCAAATATTCTCTTCTCTTTGGCATCCCCGTTTCAGTCCTTGGCCTCCTAAACTACACGTTTTTAGTCATTTCCGCTCTCGTAATCTACCTGGAAAAAATCAAAAGCAAAAAATTCCTCAACTTCCTTATTGCGATCGTTGTTTTTGGTATTGGCTTCTCTCTTTACCTAACTTATATAGAATTTTTTGTAATCCGTGCCGCCTGCATTCTCTGCCTTGCTCAACAGGTAATAATTATTATGGATTTGGTTGCGCTACTGGCCCTGAAGCGCTATTTGAAAGAGTAAGTCCATTCAATTTCCCTTGGCGGCTGGAGCCGGTCACAAACAAATTGGCCAATGTTTTCATAAGCCATGTTTTTTAACGGGAAACCGTTAGGCCACCAAGTATTACAGCCCATCCTCAAATAATTTGATAAAGAAGAGTCACTTTTTTTAGAAACTCTCCTCAAATCGGCAGATGCAAATTCAGTCCTTTCTTCATGTGCCTTTTTCAAAAATTTCAATAAATCATCATTCCCACCCAAAACCGTTCGCGCATTGAGCATAAAAAACACTCTCTTTAGGGGAGTAGACGCCGAATAATCCCTATTATAAGCCCGTTTATTTGCCAAATCATGTCCGGCCGGATCAAAATGAAAAACAGGTGTTATGTCATCATCCAAATAAACTCCATCTCGATTAAGTATTCCGCAATCCACAGCCCCCATTTCAAGCAAAGCATTTCTAACCTTCAAAATCCCATCCTGAATATTCACAAAAGCTTCCGCTGTTGCATTTTCAAGAGCAAATCTTTCCAACCTATCTAATTCGTAGCGCATTTCAGAACTGGTAACATTTCTCAGCGGTCTTTGTCCTGCAAACTCAGACGGTTTAATTATTTTACTTACTTTTTCCATATAATTATTTAGAAACTTTTCTATCACCTTTATTGCATTTCTGTCAAGTCTTCGTAGCTTTAAATACACCAGTTTCCCTACAACCAAGTGAAAATAATATTATTGGCTCAATTATAAGAGTAAGTTTTCTTTAGAATGTTTTCCAATTCGGGTTTATGGAGAAAGATGGTGTGAAATTTTGCAGATGGGAAATTGGTCACGTGACCAATTTTGCCCTGTAGACCGCTTGATTTTTCTCGGTTTCCTGTTTTGATCTGTCAAGACATCAGGGTCGGCATTTTTGGAAGCTTTGCCCTTGACATCCACCCCTGTTAATGTTAAAGTTTGCGCTCATCAAAAAACCATTACCTAAATGAAAAAGAGTTTCAACAGCCGAATAACAGATTACTTTCTCAAAAATACACGTCTAACGGTATTGGCTTTTATTATGCTTTCAATAATGGCAGTAGGTTCAACCCTAATGCTTAAAACAACAGGTTTCCCTAACCCGGACATCAATTTTGCAATTATTCACACAACTTATATTGGTGCTTCCTCTGAAAGTGTTGTGAATGACATAACCATACCCGTTGAAGGCGCAATTAAAGAAGTTGAAGGAATCACCACATACACTTCGGAAAGCATGAACTCCGTGTCTTTCCTCACCATTACAATCGACGAAACATACGATACCAACAAAGTTATTGAAGACCTAAAAAGCGAACTCAGTAAAATCACCCTCCCTGACGAAGCCGACAAACCTGAAATAATTATCCCGGACATTGCCGGACCGGATTACCAATTCTCCTTACTTGGTGAAGATTATCATTCGCTCTTCAACACCTATCAAGAGATCAGAAACGACCTCTACGACATTCCGCAAACCGTAAGAATCGACTCAATGAACCCAATTGACCAAGAGGTTCTGATTAGATTAAACGAACAAAAAATGCAAGATTTTGGCATCACAAGAGCAAATGTTGAACAAAAAATTAAAAGTTTGGGAGAAACTCTCCCTGTAGCAACACAGGTTGAAATAGACAATGGCAACACTTCAATTACAACCACACTGAACGGAACGAACATTTCAGATCTCAAGCGCCTACCATTTGGTGACCACCGCCTTTCAGATTTCGCCTCAGTCAGCCTGAAATACGACTACAAAAACGACACAAAAAGCATAATGGGTTTTAAAGGAGAAACCTACACAGCATTGACCTTTACGGTCTACGCGACCGAAGGCACCGACCTAAAAGCCTATAATGAAAAACTGGAAGACGCTTTGTCTGAAAATGAAGATATTCTTTTTTTATTGGATGATTCCGACATCCCCGACGACAACGAAAAAATACTCCTGATTGAAAACTACTCCATGAACGAGCAGAACGAACTGCAGGTTCAGGAAGTTTTAGGCGGACTTTTTGGCAGCGAACTTAATCTGGACAGCAATCTGAAATACCTTGGCTATCTGCTTGGGGGAATTCAACTTGTTCTCCTGGTTATGATCCTTTTTGTGTCTTTCAGAGCGGCAATTATTGCCGCACTCTCCATTCCTTTAAGTCTGGTTTTCTCCAACATTTACATTTTTGCAACCGGTGAAAACCTAAACACTTTAGTGCTTTTCTCCCTGGTTTTGGTAATTGGACTGGTTGTTGACCCGGCTTTGGTAACTTTGGAAAGTATACAAAGAAAAATTGACGCCGGTTTCAAAGGAAAAGAAGCCGCACGTGAAGCTATAAAAGACGTCGGCAACGGTCTGTTTTTGGCAACACTTACAAACATTATTGTGTTTTTCCCGTTCGCCTTGATCTCCGGAATCCTAGGCGCAATTATCACCTACATTCCAAAAACAGTAATCCCTGCCGTAATTGGATCATATGTCGTTCCTCTGGTTTTCTTGGCCTGGATTGGTTCATTCTTCTTAAAGCGCAGCAAACGCACCTCAGACAGTGAAGAAGAAAACCTCTGGGGAATTGCTAAGATACTGCTTTCCATAAACAGATGGCTTGTTACCAGCCCGATTTTCATTCGCCTATTCATTCTCATTGTCGCGTTTGTATTTCCGGTTGTAATGACAGGATATTTGTTCTCACAAGGCGAAATAAAGTACGTACAGTTCGCCGGCAGCCAAAACGCCGACTACTTGATGGTAACAATGACCGCTTTCCCGGACACTTCTGACGAAGACCGCGAAATGCTAACCAAACAGGTAATAAACACCATTGTCGACTATGATGACGTTGACCAAGTTTTCCCATTCGAATCTGAAAACAGCCTACTAATAATCCTTGCACCAGCAATAGAGCGCGACGAATTATCAATAGATATTGTTCACGACATGCAAAAAGAACTCAAGGACAAATACGGTCGCTCATTTTTCGACCTAACGGCCGGAGTTCTTTCAAACGGCCCACCGGAAGGTGGATACCAAGTGGCACTTAGCATTTATTCTGATGACCTAGATACCCTTGAAGACGCTTCTATAGCTATTGGAGAAACCATAAAAACCGCTTGTTTAACAGACAACAAAATTACACTTATGGATGACTGCTCCGAGGGAAACAGGGTTGTTGAAAAAGTGGACGACGGCTACACGGACAAAACAAACCCGTTAATTGAAGTTAAAATCGACCGCAAAAAACTTGAGCAAAAACAACTTATAGTTCCGGACGCCCCACTAAGTATACTTGTCTACGGTGCGCTTCACGAACTATTTGACCAAGAACTGGACAGTGTTGGCTCAATTGTAATCAACGGCTACCAAACAGACATCAAAATCTACGAGAAAAAAGACGTTCCAAAAACTCTAAACGCAATCAAAAACCTGGAAATCTATAATCTTGCCGGACAAACAATCAAACTCAAAGACATTGCAGAAATTAAAGAAACAACCGCAAAAAGCTCAATCAGTCGCGTTAACGGGAAAACCCTTTCCGTAGTCCAAGCAAGACTAGACCAAGACCACAAAGATTCCGTAACTTCAGCTCTTGTTTCACAAGCCGTTGTAGATTACTACCATGCCTCAGACGGCATGCGCCTCAAAGAATTCGGCCTGGAATCTGATGACTTTGGAGTTTACACAGAAGGAGACTTGGCTGCATTCACCAAATCATTCCAAGAAATCGGAATTGCGCTTTTTGTAGCCATTTTCCTCACTTACATTGTGCTGGTTGTGTTCTTTGAATCATTCACTCAACCTCTCGTTATCCTCTTCACCATTCCCATGACCTTCATGGGAGTCTTCCCCGCAATTGCACTTCTTGGGGGTGGGGAATTTGGATTTATGGAAAACATAGGAATGATTATTCTGGTTGGACTGGTTGAAAACGTGGCAATTTTCTTGATCGACCTTGCAAAACAAAAAATTCACGAAGGCTGGGAAGAACACGAAGCCATTGCTTACGCTTCCGCAATCCGTTTGCGACCGGTAATTCTAACAACTTTCACCGCAGTCGCTTCCTTGGCACCACTTGCCATCACCTCTGACCAATACAGATCAATGGCGCTTGTGATCATGTTTGGTTTAATTTCTTCCGGAATCACATCCCTTTTCACAACCCCAATACTTTTTGTATTTTTCCGCTGGCTCTCACGGAAATACCGCGCAATGAAATGGTGGAACCAGATTCTATTCTTCCCATTGATGCCGTTCTACTTGATCGGCTTCAAACTGCGTGACTAATATTTTGCAGAAATCTGCACGAATTCCTCCTCCGTCAAACCATCCCGGTCCTTGAACTCTTTGAGCAAAACGGAAACCGGCAAAACCATTTCGTCATCTTCCTCATACTTCACAATTGTTGGCGGCTCATCCGGCCTTCCAATAGTCTTGTCCTCATATTTTACAAGCTGCGAATTTTCAAAATAATACAAAAACTCCTTTGCCCACGTCTCATGCCCAACCTCAATCTTGACCTCCTTTAGTTCCTTTCCTTCATAGCTAAAAGTCAAAACAGGAGGCACAACTTCCAAAGACTCCATCTCTAAATAATCCGCCCCATCAACCACATACGTTCCACTTTCAACTTCCCCACACGCAGCAAGCAATGTTGTAGCGAACAAAACAACATAAAAAATCTTTTTCATACCCTGATGTTACCACCTTTCTTTATAAAACCATTATGCAAAATCGTACTAAAAAACTACTATTTTGCATACAGTCTTTTCAAACAACATGACAAAACAAATACACATCTACCTCAATCAAGACCTCTACGACCAAGCAAAACAAAAATGCCAGAAAGATTTTGGAATCGGCTTAAGTCCCCTCATCAAAGTTTTTCTGAAATCTTTTGTCACCCAGAGCGGCGTTGGTTTCTATGTTGGCGACCAAAATCTTCGTGAACTTTTTAACAAGTGGATATACAAAAAGAGATTCGAAAAAGATCAAATTGGCTACAGAAGTCCCTGCCCCGGCCCGCGCCTCCACGACCTTTACGATTTGTAGTATACTGACAATTGTATAACCTCCCCATATGAAAAAATTAATCCCGCTAAGTCTATTCCTTGCGCTTTTTGTAGCCCAAACCGCAAACGCAGCTTTTTCAGACCTCTACTCTGACGACCCCGCCTACGACGCCATCAAATACCTTGAAGAAGTAGGCACCGTCCAAGGTTACAGCGACGGCACCTTCAAGTCTAAAAATAAAATCAACCGCGCTGAATTCGTAAAAATTGTAGTTGAAACTCTAACTGACAATCCTACCGGCGAAAACTGCTTTCCGGACGTTAAAAACGAATGGTATGCACCATACATTTGCTACGCAAAAACCGCCGGCCTTGTTAACGGTTATCCGGACGGCACTTTCAAACCCGGCCAAGAAATCAACTTTGCGGAGGCCAGCAAAATAATTGCCAACATGGAAGACCTGAAATTACCTTCAGCCTCCTTCGGAGACCCTTGGTACAAAAAATACGTGGAACCTATAGCAGACCTTTCCGCAATCCCAACTTCAATCACGGGCATGGACAAAACAATCGCACGAGGCGAAATGTCAGAAATCATTTGGCGACTTGAAGAAAACATAACGGACCTTGACTCTCTAAAATATGAAGAACTGGAAGGAGAACTCGCACCAATCTCATCATGTGCCGAACTTAAGGATCTTTTTCTAAACCAAAACAACAACATTTATTACACCATTGAAGAAGCAGCGCCAACCGCAACAGCGGATGACGATGACCTTGGCGCATCTGACGACACATCCGGTGATTCTGCAAAATCCGCGGAAAACTCGGAGGCCACTGAATTTTCAGAAACAAACGTCCAAGTTGCAGGCGTTGACGAATCCGACATTGTAAAGACTGATGGCAAATACATTTACGTTGTGGACGGCCAAGAAGTTCATATAATTAGCGCCCAAAACGGCCTTTCTCTAGCCAAAAACCTCACTTTTGACAGCGACTTCTTCTACCCCGACGAAATCTACGTGGACGGAGATCGACTAGTTGTGCTCGGTTCAGATCAAAACTACTCAGTTTATCCACTGCTTGAAACAGAATTTTTCCCTTACTACCACGAAAATCGCACCTCCGCTTACATTTACAACATTGAAGATCCGTCAAATCCTGATCTCATGCGCCACATTGAACTAGACGGCTCACTGAGCACTTCCCGCAAAGTGGACGACACTCTCTATTTAGCACTCAACAAATGGGATTTTTACTATTATGTGGATGAGCCGGAAACCGTAAATGAAGATGAAATTCTACCTCGTCTATACGACTCAGCAAAGGGTGAAGAAGAACCCATGGTATCCTGCACGGACATTCGCTACATCCCACGCGAAAGAGATTTGAACTACTTGATCACCGTTGCAATTCCACTCCGCACTGATGACTCTGCAATCGACCGTGAAGTTATAATTGGTTCTTCTGAAAACCTCTACGCCAGCACAAACAACATTTATATTGCCTCCACCAATTACGACTCATACGACTATTATTATGATTACTCAAACGCCAAAACCCTAATCCATCGTTTCGCCTTAGAACCCGGCAAAATCACTTACGAAAAATCCGGCAAAGTCCCCGGCACCATCCTGAACCAATTCAGCATGGATGAAAACAACGACTACTTCAGAATCGCAACAACTAAAGGCGAGGTCTGGAGCTCAGTCATGCCATCTACAAATAACCTCTACATCCTAAACCAGGAAATGGACATTGTCGGTTCAATTGAAGACCTCGCACCCGGCGAAACCATCTACTCCACACGCTTCATAGGAAACCGCGGCTACATGGTAACTTTCAAAAAAATTGACCCCCTTTTCGTTTTTGACTTAACGGACCCATACAATCCTCGCCTCCTCGGCGAACTCAAAATTCCAGGCTTCTCAGACTACCTACATCCGTATGATGAAGACCATCTACTTGGATTTGGGAAAGACGCCGCAGATCCGCTTGAAGAAGAAGCTGCAGCCCGTGACATAGACTTTGCCTGGTATCAAGGCATGAAAGTCGCACTTTTTGACGTCTCAGACCCTTCCAATCCAAGCCAAATGTTCTCAACCGGAATTGGAGACCGCGGCACAGAGTCTGAACTGCTCTGGAACCACAAAGCCCTCCTATTCAGCAAAAACAAAGAACTGCTCGCCTTCCCAGTCACAGTGGCGGAAGTCACAGACCCCATTTATGGCCCCAGCACTTACGGCGACTACGTTTTCCAAGGCGCATATGTCTACAACTTAAACCTCACAGACGGCTTCCGGCTTGGAGCCACCCTCACCCATTACGAAGACTTCCCTGAAGACTACTGGTACTGGTACGACACCGAAAAAACAATTCAAAGAATTTTATATATAGGAGACACTCTCTTCACCGTCTCTCCTGGAGAAGTTCGCTCATATGACCTGGACTCATTTGGCGAACTAAACCGCCTAACACTTAACCAATCTTAAAAATGGCAAAAATTGACCGCGAAGTCATAGAGGAACTCAAAAAATTCACGGGCGGCTCAGAACCTGACATCTATCTCTATATGGTAGACCTTCCTCCAATGATGCTCCACGTACTGATGGCTGGAGGACTCTTCAGTGCCCTTATCCAGAAACCTTATTTCGTTGGTGTTTCAAAAAACACAATCCATTTTGCAAGCACCAGCATTTGGAAAGTCGGCCGCTTCACCGGCAAGCACTTCATGATCACAAAGGACGAAATCGAATCCGCCAAATTCAGAAAAGTCGGACCGGCGGAATACCATACATTAAAGCTCAAAGACGGCCGAAAATTGCGCTTGGTTGCAAACCGAATCTTTAAACGTTTAGAGCGCCAACAAGAAAACATGGATGCATTTAAATCTTTTCTAGGAAAATAATGTAACCTACAGCCCTCCTATTTGTTTAAATATATAGAATTTTACCTCTTTATAAAATTAACATGAAAAAATTACTCGTTTTAACTCTTTGTTCACTGTCGCTATTCATGATTGCTTGCGGCAATGACACCCCCGATCCTAACCTCAAAGATAAAGCCCGTGACCTCATCGAAGAAGCAGTGGAAGATCGAGTCGAAAATCAATTTGAAGATCGTATAGAAGGTCTTGAACAAGAAATAGAAGAAAACCAAGCTGTGAATGAATACAGCACAAATTTCTACGAATATTCAACAAATGACCTTTGGGACGGCGGATTCCACCAGGAACTTGTTCGTACTAACCTATCTACAGGTGTTGAAGAAACAGTAGATACTTCTTTCGACTCACATGCCGGACCTATGAGACTAATTTCGCAGCCGGATGATTCGAATTTTGTATATTTCAGACTATTCATGCCTGAAACAGATGCCCCAATGAACAAATTCTATAAATACAACACGGCAACAAACAACTTGTCCGAAATGGACATAAATGAAATGTTTAACAACAATTTCTGGGGTGGATCAGCTTTATCTCCGGACGAAACATTGTTCGTTTGGGCTCCAAACACAGCACCTAGTAGCTCAGTTGAAATATACGGAGCAAATCTCACCAAAGATAAATTCACTCTAAAAGTCACTTTAAACCCAGGAGAAACCTTAAACGCAGGTGACGCCGCTATGTCAGCAGAATTCGACATGGAATTCATTAATAACAACACCCTTCGATATGCAGTATATGACGAAAACACAAAACAACTGATCGAATATCGACAAGTATCAGCTCAAGACTAAAAAATCTTCAACAACTCCTCTTTGGACTTGAACATCTTGCACATTTTCTTATAACAATCCAAGTAAAGCGTACCCGGCATCTGCACAACATTTAAAGGCAATTGAAGCCAGGAAATTCGCTCCGGAACGTGAAGATCATGACAGTTCCCGGCATGCATAAACACAAACAAATTATAAAAATCATTATGTAAGGGCTCCGCAAACTGAAGTTCGCGGAGTTCTTCTGTAATATCCAAAATCAATTTTGCCCGATGCAAAGCAAGCAAAGCCACGCTTCGCGCTGACGGCATTGGCAAATCCTCTCTTTCTTCAAACGACACCTCCTTCAACTTTTCATAAAACGCCTTAATCACATCTTTCCCATCAAAACTGTCTTCAAAAAGATATGTAGCTAAAAAAAGCATCCCCGCCAAGTCCTCATTCTTAAAATCCTTGTCTGCATTTTCCTTAAAAATTGTATCCGCAATTTTTTTTGCCGCCTCACTACCCAAATACCTATGTGCCATGACATAGCCCACACCTGAAAGCGAATCCCAAAAAACAGACCCACCGGGAACAAAAGGCTCATCCACCAACTGCAAAGCCACCTCCTTGTACTTTTCATCCCCAAAAACTTTAAACCCTACAGAATAAATCCACACATGCATGGCAGTATCAGTTGGATCTGTAGGCAAAGCTCCAAGCGAAGCATCAATTGAAACTTTAAGCATTTCTGAAAGTTCGCTATCCGGATTCATTTCCAAGTAGCTCATCAAAAAAAGCAGCGTGCTATAAGACGGAAACCGCCCTTCCTTATTAAAATATTCTTTGAATTTTTTTAAGTCGACTTCATTCATGCAAGCATCTTAAAATATCACTCTTAAAAAGTATACCTTTTTGGTAGCTTTTTTCATACTGCCCAAAACTTGAACCTCAATCTGCCTTAAGGTACAATAAAAATCCCTAATAAATCCCAAATGACTGACGAAAATTCACACCTACTTTATTTTTACGGCACAGAGTGCACGCACTGCCATGAAATGAACCCATTGCATGAAAGGTTGGCTGAAGAAGAAGGCCTTCACCTTAAAAAAATTGAAATGTGGCACAACGCCCAAAACGCCGCCTATTATGAAGAACTTGAAGACGGTCGCTGCGGTGGTGTGCCTTTTTATTACAACTTACAAACCAAAGCTTTCATTTGCGGCAATTGCGACTACGAAAAACTGAAAGCTTGGGCAAAAGGCGAATAAAAATGCTTCCAACAGTAAAACCCGCGTGGTTTAAAATTCGACCACCTCTTAAAAAGCCTTATCTTAAGGTCCGTGAAGTTTTGAAAGAAAACAATCTTGTCACAGTTTGCGAAGAAGCCACCTGCCCAAACATTGCGGAATGTTGGAGCTCCGGCACCGCAACTTTCATGATATTGGGCGACACCTGCACCAGAGCATGCAAATTTTGCGCTACCCTCTCCGCAGCCAGTGGCGAACCCCTAGACCCAAACGAACCCGAAAACCTTGCAAAAGCGGTTGAACTTTTAAACCTGAAATATGTAGTACTCACCTCAGTTGACCGTGATGACCTTCCTGACGGCGGCTCAGCCCACTTCGCCGCCTGCATCAAAGCCTGCAAAGACCGCCATCCGGACCTCCTAACTGAAGTTTTGATCCCGGACTACCGTAATGAAAACTTGAAAAGAGTTGTTGACGCCCGCCCAAACGTTCTGGCTCACAATATTGAAACAATTCGTCGTCTTCAATTAACCGTCCGCGACCCGCGAGCCGGATATGAATCTTCTCTGACAGTTCTCAAAGAAGCAAAGGAAATGAACCCTAATATCTTCACAAAGTCAGCCATAATGCTGGGCCTTGGTGAAACAAAAGAAGAAGTTATTGAAGCCATGCAGGACCTTCGCAATGTAAACTGCGACGTCCTGACTCTGGGCCAATATTTGAAACCAAAAAACAAGCACCTGCCGGTTCAAGAATATGTACATCCGGCCACATTTGACGAACTTAAAAATATTGGCGAAAAGATGGGATTCCTGTATCTTGCAGCCGGACCTTTTGTTAGAAGTTCATATAAAGCTGGTGAATTATTCTTGAAAAATCTAATGGAAAAAAATGCTAAACTTTAAGGACTACAATCCGCTGGAAGGGAAACAACTTCAGATTATGGATGAGAAGGGCAATTTGAACGAATCATTGCGCCCTGCGGAATTAACGGATGAGCTTTTGATAGACATTTATAAAAAAATGACTTTGCTACGTGAAATGGACAAAAAAGCCGCAAGTCTGCAACGTCAAGGCCGAATGGGCGTTTTTGCCTCAAGCTACGGCCAAGAAGCCTCCGTTATTGCCAGTTCAATGGCAATGGGCAAGGAAGACTGGATTGTGCCGGCATACCGCCAACAAGGCGCAATTATTGCTAAAAACCTGCCAATTTCAAATTTTTTCCTCTACTATAAGGGAAATGAGGTGGCGAGCCGCTTACCGCGTGAATCTCACCTGTTTCCGGTTGCAATTCCGGTTGGTTCGCAGCCGCTTCATGCCGCAGGACTTGGAATGGCGGCTCGCCTAAAAGGCGACCAGACTTGTGCAATTGCATATTTTGGAGAAGGCGCCACATCTGAAGGCGAAACTCTTGAAGCCTTCAATTTTGCCGGAGTTTATAAAGCAAACACAATTTTCTTTTGTGAAAACAATCAGTGGGCAATCTCAACGCCCCGCTTACGCCAGACGGCGGCAAAAACCATCGCCCAAAAGGGAGTAGCATTCGGCTTTGACGGCATTCAAGTTGACGGCAACGACCCATTTGCGGTTTTCGCCGCTACCCTAGCTGCCCGTAAACGCGCTGCAGAAGGCGAAGGCCCAACACTAATCGAATCCTTCACCTACCGCCTCGGTGACCACACCTCGGCGGACTCCGCAAAAAAATACCGTGACCCAGCTGAAGTCGAGCCCTGGCATGACAAGGAACCACTCTTAAGAACTCGGCTTTACCTCACACAAAAAGGCCTTTGGGACGACCAAAAAGAAGAAGACTTGGCAAATGAAGTTTACAATCAGGTTGGAATTGCAGTCGCGGAAGCGGAAAAAACCCCAAATCAAACAATTGACGACATTTTTGACTACACATTCGCGGAACTGACGCCCACCTTACAAGAACAAAAAAGCTACTTAAAACAATTTTACCCGGAAACCTAATGGCACTGCTCACAATGGTACAGGCCCTAAACCAAGCCCTCGACCAAGAGATGGCCGCTAACCCAAACGTGGTAATCATGGGTGAAGACGTCGGCCATGACGGCGGAGTTTTCCGCGTCACGGACGGCCTTATCCAAAAATACGGAGAAAAACGCGTCCTTGACACGCCGCTTGCGGAAGCCGGAATTGTGGGAACCGCACTCGGAATGTCCGTTTACGGCCTCCGCCCGGTAGTTGAAATCCAATTTTTCGGCTTCACTTACCCCGCCTTTCAGGAAATCGTCAGCCACGTCGCCAGATTGCGAACCCGCACCCGCGGTGTCTACACTTGCCCAATGGTAATTCGCACACCTTATGGCATTGGAATAAAAGCGCTTGAACACCACTCGGAAAGCACTGAAGCCTACTTCACTCACACTCCGGGAATCAAAGTTGTAGTCCCATCTTCACCTTACGACGCAAAAGGCCTTCTGATATCCGCAATGCGCTCGGAAGACCCCGTACTTTTCCTTGAACCGAGCAGACTTTACCGCTCAATCAAACAAGAAGTCCCTGAAACCGTCTACGAAATCCCCCTCGGCAAAGCCAAAATACTCAAACAGGGAACAGACCTCACAATAGTTGCCTGGGGCTCAATGCTCCGCATGGTCATGCAAACGCTCTCAAAAGACCAAAACTTGAGTGCTGAAGTAATTGATCTGCGCACTCTCTCCCCACTCGACTGGGACACAATTTTCACCTCTGTCGAAAAAACTCGTCGTCTCCTCATAGTCGCAGAAGCGCCAAGATTAGGCGGCCTGGCCTCGGACATCTCAGCCACCGTTTCAGAAAAATTCCATGGCAAACTGAAAGCTCCGGTTGAAAGAGTCACCGGCTTTGACATTACTCCACCCCTTCCGCTTGGCGAACACCTCTATATGGTGGACGAAAAACGCATCTTGAAAGCCATCAAAAAACTAACCCACTCCTCATGACAATAGCATGGACACCGAACTTAACGGTTCACGAATCAACAATCGACGCTCAACACAAGCAATTGCTTGCTGAAATTCAAGTTCTGCTGGAAACAATTTTGGCCGGTCAAGGCAAAGAACAAATCAGCAGCATACTAAACTTTCTAAGCAACTATATTGCACAACACTTTTTCTACGAAGAAAATTACATGCAAGAGCATTCTTACCCAGGCCTTGAAACTCACAAGGCTATCCATGAACGTTTCAATTTAAAATATGAAGAATTCAAACTGGAACTTTTAAGAGAGGGAGAAACTGAAGCTCTTGCTCTCAAAATTGAAAACTTTCTTGGTAAGTGGTGGATAGAGCACATCACTTATGAAGACCACAAATACGACGAATACATCTCCACCCACCAAGCTTAGATGCCACTCAAAAAATTGAAAAAAAAATATCGCAAGTGGGAGCCCCACCTGCTAATTGCCGACGAACTTCTTAGTGTCATCATTATTTTGGCAATCACCCTACTTCGCCCCGACTATCTTTTTATTGGTGTTTACGTTTTAATAATTCCCTATTTAATTTTAAGCCGCAGAACTCGCTTACTTCCAAACCTCGTCATATCCTCCATTATTGCAATAATATGGACTTACCTAGCAAGTAGCATGTATGACTACAACCACGTCTACATCACTATCTTAGGCATGAACGCCTACCCGCTTTTTGGCTGGGCAATCGGCCTTTTTGGCGTTTACATGATTTTTTCGCACTATGGCTACCGTTTTAAAAAGTGTCGCTTCACTAAAAAACTACTGCTTTTTTGCCTCATGTACTGGATTCTTCTAATCATAGCCGAAACCGTCGCATACCACATTTTTAACATACATGACCTTGCAACCGCGGCTTATTCCGGCCTCCCTTTATGCAACTGCATGCACGCACCACACTGGATGCAAGCAGCATATTTTGCCATGGGACCCATCTATTTCTTGATAATCGAACTGAAGTCGAGGTATGATTCAAGCCGAATCTAACACTTTTTCATGGCTTTTGAATTCAAATTTCCGGACGTCGGCGAAGGCATAACCGAAGGCGTCTTAGTCAAATGGTTTATTAAAGAAGGCGACGAAGTACGCGCAGACGACCCCGTTGCTGAAGTTGAAACAGACAAAGCCGTGGTTGAACTTCCCTCCCCAAAAGGCGGCAAAGTCCTAAAACGACTGGTCCAAGACGGCGATCAAATTACAGTTGGCCAGGTTATTTTAGAAATAGAACCGCATGAAGACGACAGCCCTGATACCAAAAATGAAAACTCGGTCGGCGTAGTCGGCGACCTACCCAGTGATGTAACCATAATAGACGAAGCGCCAGAACCACAGCACATTGAGCAGGCGCCTCCGGCGCCAACTACGGCCTCC
>JAHIVE010000037.1 GCA_018816805.1 Patescibacteria group bacterium
GCGGTTATTGATGAACTTAATGAAGATTGGCAGGATGGGTATAAAAGACAGATGGAAGTTTATCAGTGGCTGCTGCGGAAGAAAGGCTTGAAGGTTTCAAGGACGGGTTACTTTGTTTATTGTAATGGAATCACCGATAAAAAAGCTTTTGACGGGAAGTTGGAGTTTGATATTACCGTTATTCCTTACCTGGGAAGCACGACTTGGGTGGAGCCGACGCTTCATAAAATAAAAAAAACATTGGGGAGTGCTAAGGTCCCGGAAGCTGATTTGGAGTGTGATTATTGTCGGTATGTGGGGGAGAGAGGGAAGGTTTGATGAATGGGGATTCTAGTTTTTTTGTTCTAGTTTGATTAGTATACTTCAAGACCCCGCCACCGGCGGTAAATGCTTTAATAGTCCGATTTTCATAATAAAATTTTCCACAATTTAGAATAAAAGGGGGACAAATCGTAAAATTGCAAAGTGACTGTATTTGGTGTAATGTTAGGTAAAAGACTCGGTTCTGGTTTTGGAGGACGCAACAATAGTGACCGAAATGTCCATTTTCTAACAATTCAGCAAGGTGATTGGCGAACATTACTAATTCAATTTGAAAATGAATATCAAACGTGCAATTGGAATAATATTTTTGCTGGCTATTGCGGTTCAAATCACCGCAATAATTGGATCTAAGTTACTAGGGATAGACCTTGAAACTGCAGATCCAGAAAATATGCCATCATTAATGTGGTTTGTTGCTCTAATATCTGTAACCATATTAAGCGCAGTGGCAGCCATGTGGTTTTTTAATTCCCCAAAAACGCTTCCTAGCTTGAAAAATGGCCTTCTGTTTTGCTTCTACTTGAGAACGGACAGAGTATTTTACTAACATATTTTACCAAACCACAATATTGGGCAGCACTTCATCAATAGTTATATACGTTGCGCAAAACTTTAAAAATATTACAAAAAAATAGTCATCACAAAATATGCCAAATCTAAAAAATCCTTACAGCGGCCGTGAACGTGCAGTTCGACTTGAGCCGGTGAAGGAAAAGGGGAAATTGGGAGAAGGAATTGAAGGTATTGTTGATGTTGTCAGAGTTTCAATAGGAGACTCAGACAATGAACTTTCAAGAATCTTTGCTCGTAAGTCTTTTAAAGATAAAGAGCTTGGCAGAGAAGGACTTGATTTATTTGTGAATAATTGGCAGGAATTAAAAAAGAGAGGGCTTCCGGTTGTGCCCACCCTCAGGATCGAAGAAGGGAGTGAGGCTCCTTATGTCATCATGACAGACCTTACCAATGATGGTAAAAACGAGGTAGTGGCTCTTAATGACTTTGAACCTTCCCCAGAAGAGCAAAAGCTTATGGAAGCAAGTGGCGAGCAAAGAATGTACAAATATCCCAGAGATTATATTCTGGAGCTAACTAATATTAAAGGAATTGAGCAGCAACTTTCAGACTTGCTCAAAACATCTGTAGAAAAAGGGGTTCTTTTGGAACATGATGTACCATTTTTAGTTGTCGATAAAGAGACAAAAGAGGGCAATCTTGTTCTTGGTGATCTCCGCACTGTTTTTTTTATGGATGTTAAAGAAAAAGACGAAGAAAATGAGGTTATTACTAAACCTGTTTCTGAGGTTCATCCTGAGGAAATCGAAGATGAAGGGGATACGTACATAGAAATGGTTAACCTTGAAGCACTTAGTCGATGGGCCCGTTTCCTAAATGAAAGTCTTGATCCCGACAACCGCATTGATCTAAAACTTCTGGATGAAACGTATGGCAGTCTCAGCAGTGACCTTTGGGACCGTAGAAAAAAAATTGGTATCAATGATCCGGATGATGATGGATGGGATTTTTGAGAAAAAATGAGAACATAAGAAGCCCAATTCATAAATGACTTCATGAACAATGGACAATGGGAATTTATCTCAGCTCCGCTCCAATTAACTTCAGTCATTCAGAGGTGTTATCATAATTATTGTTTTTAAACAGCTCACAGTATCTTCTCACGGTTGCAGTGGGCAGTTCTGAAATTTTTTTGGACATCTTGTTAGCAAATAAAACAGAGCTGTTCGCAAGAAACAAACAGCCCTGTGCAGATAAATTTTGTACAAATTGTACGAAGTCAGTTGAAAAGTGAAGGTGTTTTTAGTTTTCCTTTGGAATCAACGTATTCCACTTCATGTAGGCTTCGCAATTCATATGCTTGTTCGGCATCAAGCGGGCGCCAGAGCTCCTGACCATCTTCCACAAGATCC
>JAHIVE010000038.1 GCA_018816805.1 Patescibacteria group bacterium
CATTGTTGGCAATGAGCCATTCGCAGTCCTCTTTGGCGACGACATCATAGACCACCAAAAACCCGCACTTGCCCAACTCATGGAAGTTTTTGAAAAAACATCCTCACCGGTACTCTGCCTTGAAAAAGTTGCACCTGAAAAAGTCCAAAATTACGGTATTGTAGAGCCAAAAAATGAAAAAGACGGCCTAATTGAAATCCAGAACCTGGTTGAAAAACCTTCTCCTGAAAACGCGCCCTCAAACTTGGGTATTATAGGAAAGTACATCTGCACCCCGGACATTTTCAACCATCTTGAAAAATCCCAGTCTTCACACGCAGACGGTGAAATCCGCCTCATTGACGCATTTCTCTCTTATATAAAGGAAGGCGGCCAAATTTTTGGCACGGCGGTCCAAGGAACTCGTTACGACACCGGCCACAAATGGGGCCTTTTGCAGGCAAATATTGCCTTCGCAATGAAAGATCCGGAACTAAAAGAAAAAATCACGGAACTTTGTCGAAATCTCTGATTTCGCTTCTAAAAGCCATCCCAAAAATCGGCAAATGTTATTGCACCACATTTCCCGATTTTTTCCATCTCTCACCCCTTGAAGAAACAGGAGTTTTTTGGTACAATAACTGGATACATCAAAAAAAACAAAAACAAAAAAATGACACTCGAAGACCTTCTACAAAAAGCTGACGAACTGAAACTTTCAGGACGTCATGATGAAGCCATCAAGTTGGCAAACCAAATGCTTCTTTCAGACCCTGAATATGTGGAAGCCTACGAAGAGATAGGAGACAATTACTTAAGCCTGCGTGAATATGAAAAATCACAAAAAGCACTCGACTACGCAATAAAACTGAACCCAAACAGCCCAAACGCACTTTACTTACTGGGCTTTTTACACTCATCCCTCGGCGACTTCCAAAAATCCGTGGACATCCTTGAGCGCGCAGACACACTTCAACCCCACCACCCGGAAATCCTCCGTTGTTTGGGTTGGTCAATCTTCCACAACGGCGACCGAAAACGCGGTCTCGTAATCCTGGAACGCGCCCGCACAATCGCCCCAACAGACAGCCTGGTCATCTGCGACCTTGCAGTCTGCTACCTAAACGACCGTCAGTTCGCTCGCACAATCGACCTCCTTGAATTCGTCCTCCGTATGGAACCGGACAACGACAAAGCCAAAGACTGCCTTGAAACCGCAATCTTCTTCAAAAAAGAGTTCGAGAAGTTGGAGAGTGAGTAATTTGACAACCCCATCATTTCCAGTATAATAAATCACGCAAAAACCTCCGGAGTGATCGCGTCGCTATTTTTTTATAGCGATGAGGAAAGTCCGAGCAACATAAGGCGGGAAAGTCGTTAACGGCGACCGGACTGCGACAATCAAAAACGCAATCTAGGGAAAGTGCCACAGAGACGATCAAAATGAAACGCCCCCTCTTCCTTCCGTGGGAACGGGGCACGGCGAAGCGTAGCGGAGCCGGCCGAGCGTCATAAAAGCGCGAGGCTAAGGCGCGAGCGAAAGCGAGCGCAACCTCCACTACCAGATAACGCCGTGAGGTAAACCCTTTCCGTTGCAAGGTGAGAATGGGTATCCGGAACAAGGCGGCCTTAAGCCCCGGATAGCTCACCGCTCGAGCTCATTGGCAACAACGAGCCCAGATAGATGATCACACTTGCTCGCGAAAGCGAAGCAAGACAGAACTCGGCTTATGAAGGGGGTTTTTGCCTTTCAACCTCCGACACCACACCAGAAAATCCACCACCCCGCAAGACCCCTTCAGGTTAAATCTTGTACTATTACAGACAAAATTTGACTCCCACCCATACCCAAGAGTAAAATAAACAAGCTTTCGAGATTCTCTCGCGACCCCTCTAAATACTAGAGGGGCATATTTTTATCTATAAAGTTCCCGGAATTTTCTCTTTATTTGCTTTTGATCTTGACCATCAAGTCGACCAAGTTTCGAATGAAGCCTACGATAGTCAATCGCACGTGCTTGATGCAAACACGCAACCATCCACACCCCCTTTTGCCTAAATGGCACATACCAAGACCCTTTTCTATTCTGCGTAGTAGTAGGAATCACAAAATAAAACTTTCGAGATAGCTTCCTCAAAACAATCACCGGCCGCGAAAACTTATCGCTCTTCCCATTTATTTCAAACCCAACGTTCTCCCCCAAACTGGCCCACCAAAGATCACCTTCATTCACAAAAGGCGACTTGCACTCCTTCGAATGCAAACTATCCTTCAAACCAATCCATTCTAAAAACCGTTTTACGTGCATACTCACCATAATAATCAAAACCACCTGACAAAACCCTGAAATCTTCCCATTCTCCTGTCCCCGTAGTAGAATACGCCCAATGAAAAAATCACAAATCGCATTCGGCCTTTTGAAAATCCCAACCGACGCAATAATGGTCATAGCGGGCTTTCTTCTTGGTTACAAAATCCGTCTCCACGGGGACTTCATCCCCGGGATCTATTTTCCCTTGGACGCCGCAAGTTTCCCACCTACAAATGAATATTTCCTCTTAACACTCTATTTTGCAGCAACATTAATAGTAACTTTCGCCGTTTTTGGTCTCTACAACATGAGAAACCAGGGCGGTCCTCTTAAAGAATCCAGCCGTGTAATTTTGATCTCAATAGTCTGGATTCTCCTCATAATTGCCTACTACTTCACTGTCCGCCAAGTTTTTTTCTCCAGGCTGGTACTGGGTTTCAGCTTCATTCTCACGGTCTCACTCCTAATTTCGGCTCGTCTTTCCCTTCGCGCTGTCGAACAACTCCTATTGCTTGCAAATATAGGCGTTAGAAGAACCCTGATTATCGGCTCCAACAAAATAACAAGCAGAATGATAGAAGTCTTAAAAAAGAACCCGCGTTATCATTTGGTCGGTTACATCAGCAAATCCAAAAACCAAAAAGGCATCCCGCACTTGGGCGGACTAAAAAACCTGGAAGAAATTGTAAAAACATTCAAAGTTGAAGAAATAATCCAAACCAGCACCGTTCTCACGGAAATCCAAGCTCATGATATACTTAATTTCTGCCGTCAAAACCACTTGGAATACCGTTTTGTGCCGGATCTCCTTGAAATCGACAGAACAAATGTGGAAATCGAACCGCTTGCCGGCCTTCCCCTGATCCACATGAAACCAACCCCGCTGGACGGCTGGGGCAAAGTGATCAAGAGATCATACGACATTCTGGGCGCTTTAACCTGCTTAACACTCCTCTCGCCTCTTCTCTTTCTTATAGCAGTCGGCATCAAACTGGACTCCCGCGGCCCCATCCTCTTCACAAAGTTGGACGACGGCTCGCCCGCAAACAGAGTGGGCCAAACCGGTCGCCTTTTCAAATTCTACAAATTTCGCACTATGCACCCAAACTGCCACTCTCTCCGTTACACCAAACTCAAAGAAGCGAATAACCGCCGCGGACCCCTGGTGAAAATCAAAAATGACCCCCGCATAACCCGTTTTGGCCGCCTTTTACGCAAAACCAGCTTGGACGAACTCCCACAACTTATAAACGTGCTAATTGGAAACATGAGCTTGGTTGGCCCTCGCCCTCATTTGCCGGAAGAAGTCGCCGACTATGACTCTCATCATAAATTCCTTCTAACCATAAAACCCGGCATCACCGGCCTCAGCCAAATCTCCGGCCGCTCGGACCTCGATTTTGAAGAAGAAGTCCGCCTGGACACTTACTACATAAAACATTGGTCACCCTTCCTGGACTTAAAAATTCTTCTAAAAACCATTATAGTGGTAATAAGCGGCAAAGCCGCAGATTAACCCTAACATCCATGCCAAACCCTTTCACCAACTACCTTGAAAAAACCCGCGAAAAAAAAGAGCTCAAAACAGCAATCGAACTGCTTGTAACGGAAAGCACCCTCACTCCAAAATTCATCATATTAACAATCATTTCATCCCTTCTGGCTGCCCTCGGGGTCATGATGAACAACACTCCAATCCTTATCGGTTCAATGGTGGTCGCCCCTCTCTTAATCCCTGTCTTAAGCCTCTCCGTGGGTCTCGGCGCCGGCAGCGTAAAACTGATCGGCCACTCTCTAAAATCACTCTCAATCGGCTTTGCATTAAGCCTTCTTACGGCAGCCTACGCCGCTTGGCTCTTTAAACCAGCAGGAATCGACCCAACCCTCTACGCAAGCTACGCAAACCAAGACCTTTACTCCATTGTAGCCTTCGCCTCCGGCATACTGGCCGTCTACAGCTGGTTTCGCTCAATCTCCAGCGCCGTCATTCCCGCTGTAGCAATCGCGGTCTCACTCGTGCCGCCTCTCGCCTTCTTGGGCGTCCTAATTCCCTTAAACGAACAAAAACTTCTCATTGACACCCTAGAACTACTCTCCGTCAATCTAATTGGCATCCTCCTTGGCGGCCTTTTCACATTTTTAATAATCCGTCTGCTCCAACGTTCCCCAAACAGCGAAGTCGACAAAGAAGTTGAAAAAGGAATCGAAAAGAACGGCAAACCTTAATCCTCTCTTCTCCTCATTCCGGCCAAAGCGAACGGCACAATCAAACTTGCAGGCACACCCGGGCCGAAAGGCACAGTTGTACAACCGCTTGAATCACCGTCTCCATTGTTGCCGGGACCACCATGCGGCTTAATAACGTCAGTATCCCCGGTATCAGTCACATCTGTATCCACAATC
>JAHIVE010000039.1 GCA_018816805.1 Patescibacteria group bacterium
AGGTGATGAAGTTTATGAAGAACCTACATACGAAGAACCTACATACGGACAAACAAGCGAAGATCAAAGTGCCCTAGCAAATTCACTAACCGCGGAAAATTGTACAGATTCTTTCTCTGACGTAAAAGACACTGACTGGCACCAGTCATATATCTGTCGACTTCAAAAAGCTGGAATAATTGATGGACAATCACCTTCAATCTTCAATCCGAATGCGTACATTACAAATGCCGAAGTGGTGAAAATCGTGCTTGGTATTGCCGGATACACAACTGTAGATACACAAAACAAAACTCCAAACCATCCGGATGTAAAAAACCCATCAGATTGGTATTACAAATGGATTGGACTTGGTGATTCACTAAACTTAACACGCGGACTTGGCGAAAATTATTACCCCAACGAACCAGCTACTCGCGGTTTTGTTGCTGTAATGGTTGCAAGAGCAGCCAATATTTCTCGCTACGGATACACAGAAGCAGATTTAGCTCAATTCTATTCTGATGTTCATTCTGCAGATTCATATGCATACGCCATTCTTGCACTCTCAGAAGCACCGCAAGTGTATGTACCGGATGTAGGTTACGTCAACGTCCTTGAAGGATACGCCGACGGAACATTCAAACCTAATAATCCAATCACCAGAGCTGAAGTCTCTGCAATCGTACTAAGAACTTCCCTGGCCTGGAATCTTTAACTTTTATTCATTTATAACCCCATAAAATGAAAAACAAAAAATTACTCATTGGGCTCCTAGCGGTAGTAGCGGTTGCTATCGTTTCTGTTGGAGTTCTAACTCAAACGGATCTCCTAAAAGGAGAACTTCAACTACAACCAGATCAAATCACTGACATTCAGCCTGGTGATGTGGCAGACATACCTGAAGAAGATATAACTTGGTATGTTCAAACACCTGACGTGTCAATTGATGAAGCGTTAGCTGAATCTGCAACCCAAGAAGATAAAGCCCTAACTGCTAAAAACAACGCAGAAACAAATTCTGCAACGGCAATGACCGCATTTGACTCAGCCAATTTGGATAGAGCAAACACCTATCTTGAAAAAGTAAGAACAAACGCAACAAACGCTCAAACAGCGGCAGATGAAGCAAAGGCCCAAGCAGACATTACTGAAGACTGGATGCATTTGTATCAAAACCAAATCAGTGACACAGAGGATGCATATGACGACTTATATAATTGGTTCCTAGATGTTCAAAGAATTGGGAATAATACATTAAACGAAGCTGATGAGCTTGATGAAGCTTACGATACATATAAAACAATCGTAACAACAGGAGATAATCATTGTTCGGTGTATACAACAACACAAGGAACCTGCTCACGCGAATGGCCGAATGTAGAAACGGCAATACATCAACTAAGCACAAAAGCTGAAAATCTTTACAATAAATTGCAAAATCCCCCTGAATGGGAAACTATTCAAAGTATTGACACTACAATCCGCAATGGAACTTACGATCTGACAGGAACTTATACTGACCACGAGGACATTTTATCATTAGCAGAAATGGAATCAAATGTAGCAACCGCTGAAAATAATAATAACTGGAATCGTGTTGAGAATCTCATTGATGACGCAATTTACAACTGTGTAGCTACAGCAACACCTCAAAACCCGAACAGCCCACCTGACTGTAATCCGCAGACTAAAACCGTAGATGAAATGTTATCAGATTTCAACGCACTCACAATTGATGTTCATACTACTATTCTTAATCGAACCGGCAACATCGCAACAGCAGAAATTACGTATAATAACGCAGTTGCAAAACACCAGGAGGCACAAGCCAACGCAGACCAAGCTCAAGTTTACGCGGATGAAGCGGCTGATATTCTTCGAGCAACAGATAACTACATAAACGGGACCCCTATTGTCACAATCAACAAAGGAACTCTAAACCAAGCTGCTGAGATCAACTGGTCTGACGCAACAACCAGAGTAGACCTTGGACAATGGGTAATCACCACAACTGAAAACGTTACCCTTAAAAAGTGGTATTTCAGAGCCGGAGCACCGGGAGCAGACCTCACAACTGATGTAAACGGTCTGGCGGACTACTTTACAAACATGGAGCTTCAGTTTAACGGTTCCGATGGTTCAAGCCAAACATACCAAGCTTCAGGAACTTTCGCACCGGAAATGACAGGTGGAGTTACATATACAATAACTCTATCTGCAACTCCAATTACAGAGTCGGAACAAACTTTTGTGGGAAATAGCCTTTATGGAAATGAAGTTTCACTCTTCATTCAAAGAGTACAACTTGCTGATGGAACAGTATACAACATGGAAAATTCAACTGATCAATTCGCTTTTGATTATGAAGAAGTCGGTGTTGATTCAACCAGAGATTACACTTATGGGGGTGTAACTCTTTCAGAAACAAGACCTCACGACGTACTTCTTTACGTTGATGAAGGAAGTCTAAACACAACAGAAGAACTTAATTGGACTGATACCGCTCCTGTAACACTTGCCGAATGGACTCTTACCCCGGCAGAAGACCTTCTTGTAAAAAAATGGACTTTCAGAATTGGTGCTCCCGGTGAGGATCTTGATGCAGACGTAAACGCAGCAGCAGATTATTTCACTGAAGCGGAACTTCGGGTTGTAGGTGATGATGGTTCTTCAGCTCTTTACCCGGTGGTATCAGGGCTTTCAGTAGAACTTACGGGAGGAGTTGTATATACGGTAAGCTACTCAGCCACTTTGATAGACTCAATGGCTGATGAATTCGCTGCAAACAACCTTTACAACAATGAACTTTCAGTCAATATTCGAAGAATTATTACCTCAGATGGAACCGCTTTCCTAATGGAAGAAGCAGCCGACCAATGGGCTTATAGCTACGTTGAATCCGGCGTTGTTCCTTCAAGGGATTACACTTACGGAGGTGTAACAATGACAGAAATGGCAGTTGTAGAACCTGAACCTGATGAAGTTGTATTGGTAGTTGGTGACTCATGTTTGACAACCGACAACCTTGATGGATATGTGTTCGAAGTTTCCAGTGAAAACGTTTGTATTGCCATTGGAGACACCGTCCCTGATACAGACTGCGTCGTGGCAGCAGACGGAACCTGCGAACCAATAACTGTGGAAGAACCAACACTTACGGTTGGTGACTCATGTTTGACAACAAGCAATCAAAATGGATATGTGTTCGAAGTTTCCAGTGAAAACGTTTGTATTGCCATTGGAGACACCGTCCCTGATACAGACTGCGTCGTGGCAGCAAATGGATCATGTGAACCTATCGAAGAAGAACCGGTCGTTGAAAACGACAACCCAACACTTGAAGAAGCTTTAACTGCAGAAACTTGTGTGGACACCTTTATTGACGTTCAAGATACAGATTGGTCTCAACCATATATTTGTAGATTGGAAAATTCAGGTGTTGTAAGAGGTCTAAGTCCTGGAATTTACGGACCTAACCAATTCATCACTCGTGCTGAAACAGTTAAAATCCTTCTTGGAATTGCAGGTTATGATGAAGCGGACACATACGGAAAAATTCCAAACCACCCGGATGTAAACAGTTCTGACTGGTATTACAACTGGATTGGTCTTGCTGACCAAGTTGGTTTGATCCGCGACGCCGGAGACTTTAGACCAAATGACCTTGCTACCCGTGAATTTGTATCTGTTTATGTAGCCAGAATTGCTGAACAAACACGTTACGGCTACACACAAGCTGACATTCCTTTCTCTGACGTTTACGCTACCGACCCATTTGCATATGCAGTTTTGGTCAGCTACGAAACAAGTGTAGATGTTGAAGGAGTTGGAACTTCAAGCGTAATTACAGGTTACAATGATGGCACTTTCAAACCATACAACCCAATCACTCGTGCTGAAGTTGCAGCAATTGCAGTACGTGCTTCATTGGCTTGGTTCATCTAATAGCCACCTAATTAACCCTTAAAAACAATGAAAAAAAATACAAAAGTAATCATAATTGCAGCCGCGTTTGCTGTAGCAGTGGGCGTTATGACCTTCACTCTAACACAAACTAATCTGTTGAAAGGTGCATTCCCAAGTCCCACACCTCCAAATATTCCTAATATTGAGGTCCCTGAGATAGTAATCCCTGAAATCAGAGAGGTGCCTCAGGTTGAGGACTATATTAATCTTCACGTAACAAGTGGTCCTTCAAAAACCATTGAAATTGACTGGAATGATGAAACAACTACTTACACACTTGGAGAATGGAATATCACCGTTGATGAAGAAATGACACTTTCAAATGCTGTCTTCAGCATTGGTCTTCCTGAATTAAACCTTGTAACTGCTACAAACAGGTCTCAAGATTTCTTCCAAAACAGAAAAATCAAATTGCAAGGACCTGATGGAGTAGTCAAAACCTTTGACCAAGAAACAGCAGAAAACGTTGAATTCAGTCTACCTGGTGGTGACACCTTCAGAGTTAGATTGGTAGGTAATGTTATTTCAGCTAATAAATTATCTTTCCTTGAACAAGAACTTGAAGGAAAAGAAATGAGCATGATGGTTCTAACAGCCACTTTGCCTGATGGTACAGTTTACAACATGAACAATACTGACAACGCTATCTTCTTCGACTATGAAGAAGATGGTGTTTCAATCACCCGAAGAGCAACTTATGGCGGAACCACATTAACCAGTAAAGAAGGGTCAATGATTGTAACTCCAAGTGCAACTCTTACTCAAGTACCAAATGAGCTTCTACAAATTCCGAATACAGCACCCCAAAATATCCCACAAGCTGTTGAGGTTGATACAGACGTAGACACAGATGCTCCTACTGAAGAAACTGAGCAAAATTTGCCGGTAGACACTCCTCCAACGGAACCTCAATATGACACAAACAATTTAACTTCCGTGGAAGAAACAACTGTTGCAGAAACAACAACCCCAACCCCAACCCCAACTCCAACTCCAACAGATACAACCGTCACATACGTTTACGAAACATATGTTTACACCTACACAGATGATGAGGCTCCAATAAGCGAAAATGCTGAAGAAATCATTATTTCTCCAACATACGTTTGTTCAGACCCATTTGTTGACACAAACGGCTACCCTGAAGAGGACCTTATTTGTAGGTTATATAGCGCCGGTGTCGTTCGTGGAAGAGACGCAAGCCATTACGTTCCTTCTGACCAAGCTACTCGTGCCGAATTTTTGAAAGTTCTACTTCGAGAACAAGGATTCGTTTCAGAAGACTTTAACGGAATGACCGAACCTTACTCTGACGTAAGAAGTGGTGACTGGTATCAGTCATACATTGCAGGAGGATTTACTCTTGGTATTATCTCTAACTCAGATATTTTCAGACCGAATGACCCAATCACTCGTGGTGAAGCAGCAACCATGATGGCAAGAGCATCAGGTTTGACACTTTCAACTTCAAACAACCCATTTACGGATGTAATCCCAACAACATTTTATGGACCTGCTGTTATTACACTCGCAAATACTGAAGTTGAAACAGCATATGGTGAGGAACCCGTACTAAGAGGTTATGACGACGGAACATTTAAACCACACAATTACATTACTCGAAACGAAATGGCTTCAATGGTATTCCATTCTTTCGACTTGATGTTTGGTAGAGATGTAATCTAAGAAAGATTCAAGTTACGGCCCCGCTAAATAGCGGGGCCTTTTTTGTGTCTTGCCCCCACCTGAATTCTTGCTATACTGACACCGATATGCTTACAAAATACATATTTGTCACTGGTGGTGTCTGTTCAAGTTTAGGTAAGGGAATTACCACTGCCGCCATCGGCGCTCTTCTGAAATCCACAGGTTTCAAAGTCGTCACTCTCAAATTAGACCCCTATTTGAACGTTGACCCGGGTACAATGAGTCCATTTCAACATGGTGAAGTTTATGTGACTGAAGACGGAGCAGAAACGGACCTGGATCTGGGCCACTACGAACGATTTATTGATGAAAATTTGAATGAACTTTCTTCTATTTCAACAGGAAAAATCTATACAGAAGTCCTTAAAAAAGAACGCAGAGGCGACTTTTTAGGTGGAACAATTCAAATTATTCCCCATATTACTGAAGCAATAAAAGGCAGAATCACAAAAGCGGCTGAGCACAGCGGCGCAAAAGTGATTTTGGTTGAAATTGGAGGGACTGTCGGAGATATTGAAGGATTGCCTTTTCTTGAAGCAATAAGACAAATGCGCCATGAGTACGGCAAGGAGAACACATTATTTGTTCATCTTACCCTGTTGCCTTACCTTAAGGCGTCAAAAGAGCTTAAAACCAAGCCAACTCAAAGCTCAGTAAGAGAATTACGTTCAATTGGTATCCAGCCGGACATTATTATTACAAGAGCGGACAAAAACATTCCATCAGAGCTAATTAGCAAAATCTCCCTCTTCTGTGATGTTGAAAAAAGATCCGTAATCCCGGCAACAACCGCAAAATCAATCTATGAGGTTCCACTCAAATTCAATGAATATAATTTAGCTGAACTGATTGCGGAGAAACTACACCTTGGAAAGGTAAATCCAATGCTTGAAGACTGGGAAACTCTTGTTTCAAAAATAAATTCAAAACGGGATCCGGTTCGCGTTGCCTTGGTTGGAAAATATACGGACCTGGATGACGCTTACCTTTCAGTAATTGAATCTCTGAAAATTGCCTGCTACCACCAAGACTTGGAATTGGAACTATCATGGGTAGATTCTGAAAAACTAGAGGAAAAGGATGAAAAAACTTGGGAAACACTGCGTTCAGTGCAAGGAATTTTAGTTCCCGGGGGCTTTGGAATTCGCGGGACGGAAGGTAAAATTCTTGCTGCAAAATATGCTAGAGAAAACCACATTCCATACCTTGGACTTTGCCTTGGACTGCAAATTATGAGCATTGAATATGCAAGGTTCTTTCTAAAAGATCCGGCTTATACATCTGAAGAATTTGATGAAGAAAGCCATGTTAATCCGGAAAAATACGTCATTCACTACCTCCCGGGCCAAAGCAGAAACGTTGCAAAAGGCGCAACTTTAAGACTAGGAGCTTATCCATGTAAAGTAATTGATGGCACTTTAGCCCACAAATTATACAATCAAGACTTAGTTTTTGAACGACACAGACACAGATATGAAATCAACAATTTGGTTCGAGAAAAATTGAAAGGTTCAGACTGGATTGTTTCCGGCATTTTTGAAGAAGGAAACCTTGTTGAAATTGCCGAACTAAAAAACCATCCATTCATGATTGGGTCTCAATTCCATCCGGAATTTTTATCAAGACCCCACAGACCTCACCCACTTTTTGCAGGTTTCATTGAAGCCAGCAAAAAAATCCACGTAAATACAAATTCAGAATCTGAAAAAAAAGAAACGAAGGTTTAAATCTTTTCTTTGCACGCCATGGCTCAGTTCGCATATACGGCCGTAAACCAAAGCGGGAAGAAATTGAGTGGTTCAATTTCTGCTCCAACTGAAGATGCAGCAAGAAAGCAGCTCAATACTCTTGGCGTTGCTCTTTTAACTATTGAACAAACCGCAGAAACTCCGGTGCAAACCCAAACCGCTGAACCTGGAACAAGCTCAGAATTGCAAAAATTTGAATTTGAGGCATACGACAAACTCGGTAAAAGAGTTGTTGGTACCATTCCGGCTTCAAGTCGTTACAAAGCATTCCAAAGACTAGTTGACGAATACGGATTTGAAGTTAGCTATGTGGTCAAGATAGGTGCAAGTGACGAAGAAAAAGAAAAGGCCAAAAGAGAGGATTTAAGCGCTCTAAAGGCTGAATATGCACAAACCTCGGGTGTGGTTAACAAACAGGATGAAAACGTACTAAGTCAAGAATTTGAGGAAAAAAGAATGACACTTCTTAAAAAGGTAGATTTCATCTTAAATAAAATAAAAAATGTGCTTCTTGAATATGATAAAGAGATAAAGCCGGAAAACAGACAAATAATACAAAAATACATTGATAAACTGCTTCGTATCAAAAGCAGCACCAATTTGGACTACATTCAGCATGTTTCTGAAGAACTACTTAAAAAAGTCCAGGACCAAGAACTTTTCCTCCACAAAGAAAAGATGCTTGCGGCACGTAACACATTAAAACTTGAGTCGCTGCAAATGATGTCAGATTTGCACTCAAAACCAACTCAAACAAAGGACATTTCAGACGACATTTCAAAAATTAAAACAAAACTTGGTGCTTCAAAAATCAAAGTACTCCAAGGACTGTCACAATATTTGACAAAATTCATACCATCCCCGGAAGCCAAAGAACTAAAAAATAAAATCCGCACTATAAGCAGACAAGTATGGGCATTTAGGAAAATATGGTTTACTTCCCCAAAAATGACAAAACCAGAAGCTTACAAAAGCCTACAACAGATAATTGAAGAGAAAAAACGTCTTGTAACTGAGCTGAAAACTCTAAAAAACAAAAAAAATCAAAAACCTGTTGAAGAGCAAGCTGAACTTACAGAACCGCTCATTGTTGAAGAAATCACCAATTTTTTGGCTTGGCTGCTTGGATTCTACCTGATTGCGTACTTCCTGAGCCATTATGTAATGGCAAAAATCATACCAAGCGGCAATCCGCTGCCGGGTGATTTTAACCTCTTGGATTCCGTAGTTTTGAGATATCTTCTTATAAGCGTATTCCTTTGGTATGTTCTCCTCTCCATGAGACTAAAATATTTCCGCTACCAGTCATGGGCAAACGGACTTGTTTTAGGCGTAGGAATCCTATTAAATGCTAGTCTAGTCTTTAATCTCTAGGATGATACCAACCTTATTTGAAAAAGGACCAATCTCAATTCAAACACTGTGGATTTTTGTGGTAATAGCTATGCTAGTTGCTAGCTTTATTGCCGTAAAAAGATTGAAAAGACACAGAGTGAATCTGACTCTCTTCATTGAACACAGCGGCTCGTTTTTGCTTAGCGCACTGATTTTTTCAAGATTGGTGTACTTTTTCATGAATCCTTTTATGTATTCACAGGGTTTCAAGCTTCAAACTTTAATTAATTTAGTGTCCTTTTGGGATCAAGGATTCTCATTCTTTGGCGCTTTACTGGGATTCACATTAATGCTTGGTTACAGGTTAAGAAAGGAAAAAGAAGATATCTGGAAATGGCTGGATGCACTTGCCGTTCCTTTACTTATTGGAATGGGGATTGGCTATGTTGGAGCATTTTTAGGTGGAGTTGCATATGGTTCGCCAAGTTCTCTACCTTGGGCAATAAAATATGAAACTATTACCGTTAAATACACTGTTCCAATCCATCCCATCCAAATTTATACAATAATCCTAATCTGCGCGATACTAATCCTCAAAACTAAACTTAAACGAAAAAAAGAATTTTTTCAAAAAAATGGTAATACTGCACTTTTTATAACTTCTCTAACAAGTTTTGGACTGTTTTTGCTTGAATTTCTAAGAGGCGATGATACACTTCTCATCCTTGGAATAAGATCTTCACAAATAATTTACGTAATTTTATTCCTGCTAAGTACAGGTCTAATCATATATCGTCAAAAGAAACATGAACCCGTTTAAAATCTTCCTACCATCTTACCTTTTCAATCCATCACCTGGCTTTTATTATCTATATTTTTGGCCGGTATTAATATTCTTTCTTTTGGTTTTTATTGGCAGTTATTTTGCCAATCTTCAGATTAGTAAAATAAAACATCCTGAAGTACTGAAAAATATTCCCCAAAGAATGCGTGAATTCGCAATTATTGGTTTAATTTTAAACTTTTTGCGTGACCAAAATATTCCTTTTCTAGCAATGAGATTTTGGCTTGTTCTTCTATTTATTGCCGCATTAATCTACGGCATTTACCTCTATAAGGAATACAAGAAAGCTGCTTCCACGACCGTGATCAAAAAAATTGTTCAACAAACCTCTGACAAATATCTGCCACAACCAAAAAAGAAGACGAAAAAACGTTAAGACAACTTCAATACTTCAAACTCTGATACACCGGCAGGTGCATTAACTTTAACTTTTTCACCGGCTTTAGCCCCCAAAAGAGCCATTCCAAGCGGCGATTCGTTTGAGACACGCCCACTTAAAGCATCTGACTCAGTGGCTCCAACAATAGTAATGTCATATTCCTCAGATTTCTTTTTTGTATTTCGAAGTTTAACTCTAGTCCCAATTTCAATAATTTTCTTGGAATGCTGTTTCTCATCAACAACTTTGGCATGTTTAATTTTATCTTCAAGCTCAAGAATTCGACCTTCCACAAAAGCTTGTTCATTCTTTGCTTCTTCATACTCTGAGTTTTCAGAAAGGTCTCCATAAGAAATTGCCTCCTTAAGTCTCACAGCAACCTCTTTCCTTCTAATATTCTTTAAATTATCAAGTTCTTCTTGAAGAGCCTTCAAACCTTCTTTGGTCACTAAAAAGGTTTCTTCTTCATGATTGTTTGTAACGAATTTTTTTGATGTGGCCATAATTTTTGGTTAGAAATCAGTACGAATTTTTACAGAAGTAGGATGTTCGCGTAGTTTATGTAGCACTTTTGCTTCAATCTGTCGAATTCTTTCACGAGTGACACCAAACTCCTTCCCCACTTCTTCAAGTGTGTGCCCAATACCATCCTTCAAACCAAAACGCATCTCAATAATCTTACGCTCTCTTGGAGAAAGATACTGAAGCATCTCATGAATATTCTCCTTAATAAGCTGCCTATTTGTAAGGTCTGCAGGTGAAAGCGCATCATCATCTTCAATAAAATCCCCAAGCTTACTGTCCTCTTCCGCACCAACAGGCGCCTCCAAAGACACAATATCCTGAGAAATCTTCATAATATGCCTAACCTTCTTGATGTCCATATCCATTTCCGCCGCCAACTCTTCAATCAAAGGTTCACGCCCAAGTTCCTGAACCAGTCTTCTTTGCGTATGCGTAAGTTTGTTGATGGTCTCAACCATGTGGACCGGAATACGAATAGTCCTAGCCTGATCCGCAATAGCCCTTGTAATAGCCTGTCTAATCCACCAAGTAGCGTATGTTGAGAACTTGAACCCACGGTTTGGGTCAAACTTCTCCACCGCCCTGAAAAGCCCAATATTTCCTTCCTGAATCAAGTCCAATAGAGACAATCCTCGTCCAATATATTTTTTTGCAATAGAAACCACCAATCTTAAATTTGCCTCAGCTAATTTTGCCTTTGCAGACTGATCACCTTTTGCAATTTTCCTTGCCAAATCAGCCTCCTCTTTTGCCGTTAAGAGATCAACCTTTCCAATCTCACAAAGGTACATCCTGATAGAATCATTAGCAATTTCAGACAAATCCACAACTTTCTTAGCCTTTGATTTTTTCTCAGGCTTTTTAACCTCTTCTACTTCTACATCTTCTTCCTCCTTCTTTTTGCTTTTTTTAGCTTTCTTTTTAGATTTTTTTTCAGACACATCGCTAATATCATCATCGTCATCATCAGCAGTCACCAAATCTTCATCACCAAGAGAATCAAGATCTTCAATGTCCTCTAAATCTTCATCAACTAAATCTAATAGTTCTTCATCATCCGGCACATTATTGGACCTCTGTTCCTTGCCACCCCAAATCATCTTACTTTTCACATCAATAAGCTCAATGCCAAGCTCCATCAGGAGTGTATAAACCTCATCCGCAAATTCAACATCCTCTTCCACATTCGGAATTGCATGCAAAAGCTCTTGTTGAGTAATAAAACCACGCTGCCTACCCTTCTGAACCAGGTCCTGAATAGCCTGTGGGTATTTTGCGAGGTTTTCTTCTGAGAAGTGGGCAATGAACTTTTTAGTTCGGGCCATTAAGACTTATTTTGAAGTGACAAACTCTAGATACAGAAGCGTAATTAACTTTCTAAATTCTTCGGGAATCAACTTTTCGTCGTTATTTTCGTTATCCGCTTCCAGGGCAATTTTATGGAGTAGATCTGAATTTTCAAGACCATCATAAAATGCCTCCGTAATTTCGCCTCGCAGATTATAGTGATCTATGACTCGTTTGTAAACCTTCGTTGCATCTATTTCAAAATCCAGCTCTTTTAAAAACTCAGGAAAGCTGTTTCTAAAAATCCCGATATCCTCTTCATTAAGCTTGGAAATCTGCTTTACCAACCCTAAAGTTTCCGCATTTTTTAAAAAGGATTCATAAGACGTTAGCTCTTCCCATAAATCAAAAAACATTTTTGGGTAAACTAATAGAAGTCCTAAGAAATATGAAACCAATCTGGCTTTTCTGGACTTCTTGGGCTTGAGTGACTCAACACCAGCCAATTTTCTATGTTTCCTTTCATCAGACTGAACCTTTGCCAGCAAATCATAAAGCATATCCACCGGCGTACCCACCAATTTTGAAACCTCCTTCAAGTAATGATCCTTGAGAACAGGATGCGAAACACCTTTTAGAATCTCAAACATTTCATCAGTAAAAGATTTTTTACCAGTAGGCAAGCCCAAATCATACTTCGCCTGAAATTTTTCCATAAAAAACTTCAAATATGGCTTTTTTTCATTCACTGCCTTCCTCCACTTTTCCGAATCTTCTTTTACAATGTCCGCAGTGTCCTTTCCACCTGAAATCTCCACCACAAAAATCTCCAATTCAAGAGCCTGAGCAGTCTCGATTGCTCTCAAAAGGGCATCCTGACCCGCATTATCACTGTCAAAGGCCAAGGCAACATTTTTTGTATACCTTTTGATAAGCTTAAACTGCTTATCTGTGAGTGCTGTTCCGGAAGTTGCAACAACATTTTTAACCCCTGCCTGAAAAGACGCCATCACATCAAAATAGCCTTCCACAAAAACCGCCAAATCCTCCTTTCGAACATCCTCCTTAGCCCTATTCAAATTATACAAAATTGAACTCTTGTTATACAAAACGTACTCCGGCGAATTTAAATACTTTGGATTATCTCCCTTCTTTAATGCACGCCCACCAAAAGCCACAAAATCTCCATTCGCGTTCTGAATGGGAAACATAAGCCTCAAACGAAACCTATCAAAAACCTGATTCCCCTCCGCATCTCTGGAAATTGCCAAACTACTCTCCAAAATAAGCTCTTTTTTATACTTTTTCTCAAGTAAATGCCTATAAAGCGTATCCTTTCCATCCGGAGCAAATCCAACTCTAAACTCCTTAATAGTCTCATCCGTCATCCCACGATTCCGGAGATACAAAAGAACTTTTTCACCCGCTCCATCGCCCCACAATTGCTGAACAAATAATTTGCTCGCATCTCGATTTATATTCCGAAGTGCATCCTTTTTATCTTTTGGAATGCTCGGCCCAGTGCCTCCTTTTTCCAAAGTAACCCCTGCCTTATCCGCCAAAAATTCCAAAGCACCCTTGAAATCCAAACCCTCAATATCCTGAATAAATTGAAAAATATCCCCACCCTTCTGACAGCCGAAACAATAGGCCATTTGCCTATCCGTACTCACAATAAAACTCGGCGTTTTCTCCTGATGAAACGGACAACACGCCTTCAAATACTTCCCCCTTTTTTTCAGCGAAACATAAGGCGCAACAACATCCTCAATTGAAAGTTTGTTTTTAATTTCCTGAACAGAATCCATAAAAGGGGCCATAATTGGCCCCTAGTTTAACACAAAAATTCTATTTCGTTCATATCATTCGAGCAGTCTTAATGAAATTATCAATTTCTTCTCTTTTAACATTATGCGAAGGCGTCCAAGGACCATCATTCCAATCAACAGGCATTGTTTCATCACTTTCTAAAAACACCATTATCGTATACTCCGCATTTTCACCATCAATCAATTCATAACATCCGTAAGGTCCACCACAACCTGGTAACAAATATCCAAGACCACTATCCAAAATCTCAGTAGGCTCCCACAAATCACTCACTTCAACTTCCCTAACTTCTAAAACCAAATTTACATCATAATCCTCATTCGGCAACTTAACCTTAGCCAATACTTCTCCAATTTCATTCGAAGTCGCTAACTGTGAAATCTCCCAATCCTCAGGCAAATCAAATACCAAATCACTAATTACAAGAACACGCTCATCATCCCCACCACCATTCGTGGTTGGTGCATCCACTTGAGCTGCAGGTTCGACCGGATCAACATAATTCTGAACCGGCTCAGCTGTGTTACAAGCCGCTAAAAGGACCAAAAGTCCCATTGAAATAGAAAGTGTAATATTTTTCATAATAAAAAAGTAATAAAAATAAAAACAATTACATGTATATAACGCAATAATCCAAGTTTATTACAAGTTTCTTTTGGAATATAGCATCAAAGCCAAAAGCGCCATCACAGCAAGAATCGCAAAAAAGGCAAGAAACTTACCCTCGGTATGCAATAAAAGTGACAAACAACCAAAAACCATTGCCGTAGTTGCAAAAAACAAAACAATCTTTCTGTCTGAAAATCCGGCTTTTTGCAGTCTATGATGAAAATGCCATAAATCCCCTTTTAAAGGGGACTTCCCTTTCATAATCCTCCTCAATATAACCCATACAAAATCTAAAATGGGAAAACCCAAAACCAAAATTGTTGTTGCAATTTTTCCTCCTGAAATAATTGCAGCAACCGCCAAAAGAAAACCAACCAACATGGAACCTGTATCACCCACAATCATCCTGGGCGGAGGAAAATCAAATATCAAATGTCCCAATGTCATTCCTAAAACCAAAGCCGACAAAGAAATTGCCAAAGTCTGATCCATTGAATGAAAATCCGGTCTCAAAGCAAGGCTTAAAAGCACCAACGCCGCAACCGCACCCACACTGTTTGCCATTCCCGGGACTCCATCAATCCAATTAAACGCATTTACCATTGTAAGAACCCAAACCACCGTCAGCAAATCTGCAAATAAAGTAATTGTAAAAGTCAAAGTTCCCAAAGACACCGGAAACTGAATACTATCAAGAACAATTGTTCCTCCAAGCGGATTCGTGATTGAAGCAATTCCAATGCCGCCCAAAACCAATAAAACCGCGGAAACAACCTGTACAACCAACCTAAACCACGCCGGCAATCCTTGCCTATCATCCACAAAACTCACAATCCCAAGTAAGCCGCCACCAAGCAAAACCGCTAAAACCGGTCTATCAACCGGGAAAAACATCATCACAGTCACAAAAAAAGCCAAAATCATGGCAACTCCACCCGGATACGGAATAGCTTTCCTCTTAAATCCATACTTATGAGGTCTATCAACTAACCCCAGCTGAGGGAAAGTACGCAAAGCAATCCACCCGAACGCCGCTGTAAACCCCAATGCTGTAATGAATATCTGCAAAGTCATACACTCTCATATTACTAAATTTTCCAGAAAATGACAGTAGTTGAGTTTGAAATTTTAACGAAAGGTGAGTAAATGCTCACCTTGGGATTTGTCCAGTCGAAATGACCGTTTTGACCTGTTAATTGAACGACTTTTTGCTATAATTAAATGACCTTATAATCACAAAACATGGAAACAAATACAATTCACCGTCAGTTTGTAGAGTACGGCAGAACCGCCCGGGAGTGGATGCGGAAGTGCGAGGTACTGCTTCCCTTGGTGGAACAGTATGAAATTTGGAAAGAAAAAGGTTTTTCAAGCATTTATGAATACGCCGCTAAATTGGCGGGAATGAGTAGATCCAAAGTGGAAGATTGCCTAAGAATTTATAAAAAGATTGAAGACAAACCTGCACTAAGAGAAGTGGCTGAAAGAAAAGGAATAAATGCAGTTCGGCCGGTAATAACTTTGGCTACTACAGAAACGGAGGTTTTCTGGGCGGAGAAGGCTAAAGAAATGAGTGTTGGGACATTAAAGGCGTATGCCAAGGAATTTCGCGAATTGTCAAATCACGAACAGGTTGGATTCCGGGACGTCCCGGAATCCGTAACCTTAAGCCCCGAACTCGCCAAGAAACTCAAACAATTCCTAAAAAGAGAGAACGCGGAGGAACTTTTGGAGGCTTTTCTTGAGGAACAAGAAAAACCGGAGGTCGCTGAAACCGTAAATATTCCGGCCAGGATGCGACAGTTTGTGATTGAAAGAACCGGAGGTCATTGTGCCTATCCAAGCTGTAATAAACCTTATGTTGAGCTTCATCATACCGGTCGTCAAGCCATAGAACTCAAACACAACCCGGACCACATTCATGCTTTATGTAAGTTTCATCATGAGTTGGCCCACAACGGCCTGATTGGCAATGAGGAAGGTCCTCCCCACACCTGGTACATCCTTCAAAAACCCGACCCCTCAAACCACAAATACTTTATTGATCAACAGGTGCAACTTATAAGGCACAACGCGGTCCTATAAATGGCCAACGCAAAAACTACTGCGCCGCTATAACCTCCTCAATTGTCATAGCATCCTCTATCTTAAAATCCCCTACTCTAAGCCGCTTTAAAGCCACCAAAACCGCGCCGCAACCCAAAGTTTCCCCAATATCATGCACAAGTGACCTCACATAAGTCCCACTGGAAACCTCAACCTTGAAATGCACCAAAGGCGAATCAAACTGAATTTCACGACCCTCCATTTCAACCTCTTTTGGCTCAAGTTTCACCTCTTCACCCTTTCGGGCCAACTCATAAGCCTTTCTTCCACCTATTTTTTTAGCGGAAAAAGCTGGTGGTGTTTGCATTGTCTTCCCCCAAAATTTTTCCATAACTTTGCAAATTTTCGCTTCAGTTAAACCTGACAAATCCACCCCGGTTTCTTCAACCTTGCCCTCAGAATCATATGTGTCGGAAACTTTTCCAAGCTCCATGGTGCAGTCGTAATCTTTGGAAACCTTCATCAAACTCGCAACCTGTTTTGTTGCACTCCTTCCGACTGCCAAAACCAAAACACCTGTAGCAAGCGGATCCAAAGTGCCCAAATGCCCAATTTTCTTAACACCCAAAACTCCACGCATTTTTGCCACCACATCATGGCTCGTCCAACCGGTTGGCTTATCTATAACCAGAAACCCCTCCTTTTTCTCAAAATCAAACTCCATAGTTGTAAACACCACTTTAATTAAACATTTTTTATTTTGAACCGTATTTAAGGATAAAACAAGAGGGATCATGTATCACTCTTGTTTTATACCCAGATTCAAAAAAAAGTGTTTAATTAATTTCCACATCCACCGCACGACTCAAAATTTCCCTCACAACCGCCCTGTCATCATGTGGAATTCGTTTTTTCCCAACAACTTGAAACTCCTCTGCGCCCTTTCCTGCAACAATAACCGTATCTCCCTCTTTTGCAACACCCAAAGCCAAATGAATTGCCTCTTTTCTATCCAAAACCTGCCAAAACCTGTCGCCTTCCTGACGCCCAATGCCGGCCCTAACTTGATCTGCAATTTCCTTGTGATCTTCCGTGTAAGGGTCATCATCCGTTAAAATAATTAGATCAGAGTATTTATTGGCGACTTCACCCATTTTTGGACGCTTTGTTTTGTCACGGTCACCGGTCGCTCCAAAAACCAAAATCAACCTGCCTGTGGTAAGTTCACGGAACATTTCCAAAAGCTGATTTAAAGAATCTGTTGCATGCGCATAATCCACCACAATTGTAAAAGGTTGACCCTCCTCAATTGTCTCAATCCTGCCCGCAACCGGTCGCATTTTCTCTAAAGCGGCCTTTATGGTCTGCAGATTAATTCTATGAGCGACTGCGGTTGTAGCGGCAGCAAGAGCATTATAAACATTCACCTTCCCCGGTATCTTAAAATTCACGGTCTCATGCCCGTTTGGAATAACCAAATCAAATGTGGACCCATCCGGTCTAAGCGAAATATTTCTAGCCCCATAAATACCCTTCTGAATCCCAAACACAAACATTTGATCAACCGGAAATTTCTGAAAATATTCACTTTCAGGATCATCTTCATTTATCACTGACATCTTTTGAACATTTGCCTTACGACTCGAAGCATTCAACTTGTCAAAAAGCATACCTTTTGCCTCCCTATAATCTTCCCAAGTTCCATGATAATCCAAGTGATCATGAGTAAGATTTGTAAATACGGCAGTATCAAAATTCACACCCCAAACCCGCGACTGAATCATTGCATGTGAAGTGACTTCAATAATTACTACTTCACACCTGGCGTTGGCCATTTCTCTAAGAAGTCTTTGTGTTGCAAAAGGACTTAATGTGGTTTGTTTGGATAAATTTGTGGTTTCAATTTCACCCACTTTAAAATTAACGGTGGTAATTAAACCTGCGCGTTTTCCGGCCTCAGTAAAAATTTTATGTAAAATATTACAAGTGGTTGTTTTCCCATTTGTGCCGGTCACCCCAATAATAGTCATGTTTTTTGCCGGAAATCTGTAATAAAAAGCCGCAAGCATTGCCGTCATTCTATGTAAAAACAAGCGAATTGGACTGCGGTCAGGCAAAATTTTCCTTAAAAAATCTTTCATGGACTCATTATAACACTATCCTTTTAGCTTCCGAAACATCCTTTTTAATCTGATTCACCAAATTCTCTTTACTGTCAAATTTCATGACATCGCGAAGCTTATCCAAAACTTCAATCTCCGCCTCTTCTCCATAAACGTCACCCTCAAAATTAAAAACATTAACCTCAAGTGTCTTTTTGCTTTCGTTAAAAGTAGGGCGAGGCCCAAAGTTCATTACTCCACCATACCATTTGCCCTCAAGCAAAATCCGCACTGCATAAACACCTTCCTCCAAATCTGGCTGCAGCTCCAAATTCAAAGTTGGAACGCCCAAACCTTCGCCTCTACCTTTCCCGTGAACAATTTTACCCGTGAGTTTCATATAATTTGCTGCTAAAATAGAAGTACCACTAATACAAAACTATGTACACTTTATACGGAATCTGGGTTGACCACGCCCACGCCTTCGTCGTTAAAACAAACAAAACCGGCGACATGATGGAAATTACAAAACTTAGTTCCTCAGTACCACCACACAATCACGGAGGACTGGACGGAGACGAACGCCTTTCCATCACGGATCAACAAACCCACATGGAAACCCGTAAAAACGAGATGAATAAATTCTGCAAAGCCATAATTGCCCAGCTCAAAAATCCGGATGAAATTGTAATTTTTGGGCCCGGTACCGCAAAACATGACCTTAAACATCACGTCGAAGACGTAAAAGCTTTAGCACCTCACCTTACAAAAGTGGAAACAACAGACAAGCTCTCAGAATCAGAGCTTAAAGAGAAAGTAAGAGAACTGCTTAACCTCCCAAGAAGCTAATGGAAGAACCGGTTATTTTTGAAATTTTGTCCGGACTTATCCCATTAATAATAGTTTTTTCAGCAATCTTTTTTGCAATAAAAAACCAAAAAGGTGCCTTTACATCAAAAGGCAGTCTCTTCAACCAATATAAATTTGAAGGCGACATCCCAACTGAACTTGCTCGCATTCCCACCGCAAAAATTGGAATAAGCAATTATTCCAACATGGTAAGCATTGGTGAAAGAGACCGTAAACTCTACATAAAACTACCATTCAATTTTATTTTCGCAGTTCCATTTACTGACTTTTCAAGTGTAAGAATTGAGGACAAAAATAATTTTAAAGTAGTTTACGTTTCATTGAAATCCAACCCAACAAACTTGGTTACTTTTTGGATTCCTCAAAGTGAATGGGGCAAATTTCCGGAACTTCTAAAAATGAAAACGGCAAGCACAACAATTGAACAAAGCATAACGACTAAACCGCAAAAAACTGTAAACACATTCATTCCACAATCTCAAATCCAAGCACCTCTAAATATTGATGAAATTTCCAACAAAGCGGGGAACATGATTAGGGCCTTAATTCTTCTGGGCGTTATTGGCTTTGCAATTTTCTTCTTTATCACAAATGCTTGAAATAGTTGATATTGTTTGGATTTCATTTGCCGTATTGGTTTTTGCAATATTTGTAATTTCTGAAATAAAACAACCAAAGACAACTAAAAAATTTCTAGTCAGTCGTTATGGTACTGATGAAGTAATGCCAGAACCAAAAGTTAAAATTTTACAACTACAATTCGACAAAACTAGGTTCAAAGAAGATTTATACATTAGTGAAAAAGACATATATTTCTACATACAATTAGAACAAAACCAAATCTTAAAAATCCCTTTTTCAGATATTCTAACTGCAAAAAAATTCACAAAAAAAATGACAACATACCTCATAGTTCTTTCAATACCTTCCAAAGATAATGTTGACATCTCAAGAACCCATTCCCTTTCAATTCGGATAAATAACAACGACCAAAACTTACTCCCTTACCTGAATAGCTAAATCAACATTGCCAAAAGAAGCCAGAACTCAAAAGCCAGGTCGTTTTTAAAAATCGGAGTGTCAAAAAAACCATGAATCACAATTGCCAAAAGCATGAAGGCGGCAATTCTTCGCTCTTTTTTATCATTCTCAAAAAGCCACGCCAAACAAACCCAAAGTAGCCATAAGAAGCTAAATAAGCCTAAAAGTCCCATATTTAACCATAGAGCAAAAAAAATATTATGTGGATGAATCATAACAAGCTCAAAAGGCTCCTTTCCTAAAATAGCCACCGCATTCGCGCTGTACGCCTGCTCAAACTGACCAAGCCCAACCCCAAAAATTGGATTTTGCTTGATTAAATTCCACGCAACATCATAAACTTGCAACCTAACGGACGAAGAAGACCTGTCTGAAAATTCTAAAAATTGTGCAAATTTCTCAGTTCCAATCTGCGAAACAAACAAAGCGGCCCCAACCAACACAATTCCCAAAAAAACCGTCACACGAACTCCAAGCGACTTTTTCCTCAAATAAAAACCAAACGCAACAAAAAGTGTCACCAAAACTGCAATCCACGACGCAAACGAGTCCGTAAAATACAAAGCCAATGAACACAAAACACATGAAACCGCCAAAAGTACTCTGTCCCAATTAGACTTAGTATTCAAAAAAGCCAAAACGGAAAAAACCACCAATGGCCCCAAATAAAGCGCCAAATAATTAGCAGATTCAAAAGGACCGCTCGCCCTCATATCCACAGTCATATAATTCCCGGTCCAAACCTGATAAAGCGCACACAAAGACAAAACCACACCACCCAAGGTGAGGGCTCGCAAACTGAGCGCAACAAGCGAAGGTTTCTCCTTAAAATAATACCTGGCCATGAAAAAATATGCGACTGGCATAAAAATCCATCCCTTCAAAATCCCAAGCGCTTTTATTCTGCCCAAAAACTCAGTGCCATCCGCAAAATATGAAACATTCGGCGCCACCGTCGCCCCAATCAAAGCAGTCAAAACAAACAAAATCACAGGCCAAATAAGAATGTCTTTTTTGTGTTTTAAAAGCCATGAATCATGCCAAAATTCCTCCCGAATCACACAATAAAGCGCCATGAAAGCCAAAACCACTTCAGGCAATGTAACAGGAATTCCAAAAGTCTCCCCTCTAATTAAATAAAGTGGAAATAAAAAAGGAAAAATTGCAACCAACCGAGGGAAAATCCCTCCTTTAAACAAGGTCATATCTAGGATTTTTTAAAGCCGCTGCAAAGGTCTCTCAAAACTGCAGCAGGATTCTCCGCCTTTACAACTCCGCTAGCAACCAAAATGCCAACAGCGCCAAGTTCAGTTGCAACTCTCACATCCTCCCCATTTTTTACACCTGCTCCAACCAAAACTTTTCCGGCTCCAATCATTTGCACCGCCTCTTTAATTAATTCCGGCCTTGCATTTGAAACAGAAACTTCACCTCCAATAAGCTCAGGTGGTTCAATTGCAATATAATCAGGATTAAATTGCTGCATAAATTGAAACCCCTCAGACGCGGTCTCCGCACAAATTACAACAAACATACCATTCTCCCTAAGTCTTGAAACAGCATCCGCAATCATTTCAGATGGAAGTCTTCTCTCCGAATGATTCAAAAGCGAACCATCCACACCAAGTGGCTTTAACACATCTGGCGGCAAATGGCCTGTATACGCACCGTGCGTTACCGGATCCACATGCTGCGCCAAAACCGGTATTGAAACCCCGGCAGCAAGCATTTGCAAATCCACCGCCTGACCGGCAATAGCCAAATTTATTTGGAGTTCATTCGCCAATCTTTCGTGCTGTTTTGCTAATTCTAAAGCATTTGTACCGGTAGCTTCTTTGTAAGTTTTGAAATTAGTAATGACAATTGGCGAATCAAAGTGCATGTGGATATTTATTAAGTCACCACAATCTTAAAAGCATCACCAAAAAAACCAAGCTATAACACTTGCAACGAAACGCGATTTATGCTAAAATGTAAAGATTTTACATTCGTCAAAAAATTACCTCCACCTCTATGGCAATCTCATGTAGACACCTAAACCAAGACGACCCGTTCAAAAAACGGCATCTTTTTGTTGATGAAACTTCAAGCCCTCAAGAACGACTCGACACCGCAAAAACGAACGTTGAAAAAATCAGCGACACTGAAATACAAGCGACACTAAACAAAAAAGCTGAAGAAATTGCATCAAAACTCCCAAGCGACACTCAGCAAATGGAGGAATTGGCGGCGTTGGAAAGTACAATTTCCTATGTGCAAGCCATGGATGCGCAAATTCAAAATTCGCCTGAAAAACAGCAAATTCTTAAGGAGATGAAAGCAAAACTGGATGACTACAAAATTACTCCGGAAGAATTAGGAGAACTGATGAAAAAGTTAGACCTCTTACGCAAAAACGCAGACGAAGTAATGAACCTCCGTGAAGCCCACCTCGGCGACCAAAAAAACGCAGTTATCTATTTCAAGCTTGGGGAAAACAGACTTTCAACCGCGACAACAAAAGACAATTTCCCAATAGGCCAAGAACTTACCGCAGACTTTGGCTTTGGAGAAGTTCCGGACGCTGTAGCAAACACAGCTTGGTCAAGAACAGGTCTTAACAACATGGTACCAACCGGAATTGTTGAAGTTAAAGTTACAAAAACAAACGGCCAAGTTATCAATGCAATCAGAAAAGACTCGGAACTTACAGGGCACTTCTACGACAAAATGAATC
>JAHIVE010000040.1 GCA_018816805.1 Patescibacteria group bacterium
AGAATGAAAGTTCCTTTGCTATGTTTTGCAAAAAGATAAGCGTAGAGAGCGGTTCTGAGGCCGCCAACGTGTAAGTATCCGGTTGGGGATGGGGCAAATCTGGTGCGAACTTGTGTCATGGCGGTAGTTTAGCGTGCTAAACCTAATTCTGCAATAACAGCCCGGTGGTCTGAACCTGTTTTTTGGCCCAGGTGGAAGGAGGCAACGGTGAAGTCTTTGGAGACAAGAATGTGGTCTATTGGGGTTTTAAGGAGGGGATTTTTGGCGTTCCAACTTGGTTTTAAACCAAAACTAATGCGGGTGTTAATTAAGCCGGTGTCTTGAATGAGTTTTTGGTAGGTTGGGGACCAGGGGCTGGAATTGAAGTCGCCCATGACTATAACAGGGTAGCGGCTTTCATTGGCAATTTTTGACAGTTCTTCAAAAGCTTGGTTGCGGAGGGCTGCGGTTCTTGCGGTGATTGGAGGTATGGGATGGACTGCAATCACTTGGATTGTTTGGGCATTTATGCTTACGGTTGCTATTAGGATTGGGAACTGCCCTATGAATTTTTCTTCAAAAGTTGCGGGGTATTTGCTGGCAATGAAAATGCCCAGCGAACCTGTTTCATCTGTCATTTGAATATAAGGATAGGAGGAACGGAAAACTTCTTTTTCTTCTCGCCAGGGGTAGTCGGCTTCAATTATTGCAAAAATATCCGGATTTTCTGCTGAGATTAAGTCTTGGACGGCTTCAAAGTTTTGGTTGTAGACAAAAAAGTTGTGGCTGAGGACGGTTAGATCTGTGAGAACGGGTTCGTGAGAAGTTTTTAGGTATGGATGCAGGAGGGCGAATTGCATGGAGAGCAAAGCGAGTGTCAGCATAGTTGCGGCTGGCATTCGCTTAAAAAAATAGATGGGCAGAAGGAAAAGGCCGGCTAAAAAGTAGTAGGGGATGTAGTGCGTGAAAAGCTCAAAGCCCCACCAAGTGGGAGCCAAGATGACGTAAATTTGCAGCAGCAGAAGAGCGGCGACCGTAAATGAAAGAAATTTTTTTATCACGGACGGTATTGTATCAAATTTTAGGTTTTGATAGGATAGGAACATGTAAAAAAAAGAAATGGCAGCAGTGAAACGAAAAAGAATTGTCAGAAGGCCCGTTAGGAGGTCATCCGCCAAGAAAAAAAGCTTGAATTTTGAGGTGGAAAGTCATATTGCACGGGAAATTTGGGCGGTCATTTATTTGTCTTTTGCGGCGCTTACATGGCTTTCTTTAAAGATGCAGCTGGGATATTTGGGTGAACTTTGGGTGGCGCTTTTGAGGCCTATTTTTGGAGTTGGGATTAATGTTGTGCCGTTTGCACTTGTGTTTATGGGGGCCAGCGTGTTTTTTTCAAAGAAAATCAATTGGGGTCTTTCAAGGTTGACCGGGCTGTTTTTGTTGGCCGTTTCTATTTTGGGATTTGTGCATTTGGGGGTGCCCTCCGGGGATATGCTTGAGGTGGCGCAAAAAGGTGAGGCCGGAGGATATATTGGCTTTGTTTCCAGTTTTATTTTTCTTACCGCTTTTGGGAAAAGTGGTGCGATTGTGCTTTTGGCAGCTACTTTTTTGATTGGAGTTTTACTTACTTTACAGGTTAGTTTGGCTGCGATTGTTAAGTTTTTAACGCCTTCGCCAAGGCAGATGAAGAGAGCTATAGAGGTAGTGACTCCGGATTTTAGTATTGTTGAAAGTGAATTGAAAAAAGAGGAGCTTAAAATTGTTAGGCCGGAGTATGCTCCTGTGGATGATAAAGAAGTCATGACAATTAAAGAAATTACTCCTGAAGAAGTCGAAGCTAGGTTGAAACAGATTCGCGAGAAGGCGGCAAAAGAGAAAGAGGAATCTCAAGGGGGTGAAATGGTTATGGTTAATAAAAATGGTGAAGTAGAGGAGGATGAAACCCCTTGGGTTCTGCCTTCGGTGGAACTACTTGCGGGAGGAAGGGATAGTTTTTCTTTAAATCATGAGGATTTGAAAAGAAAAGCCGAAATTATCAGGGCAAAGTTGGAGCAGTTTAAAATTAATGTGTCCATGCATGAGGTTCATGTTGGGCCAACGGTTGTGCAATATACTTTGAAGCCTTCGGAAGGGGTTAAGTTGTCTAAAATCACTTCTTTGAAGAATGATTTGGCGTTGGCGTTGGCGGCGTCGGCCGTGCGTATTGAGGCGCCGATTCCGGGGAAGTCTTTGGTTGGGATTGAAATTCCAAATGAGTCAAGAGCGTCCGTGAAAATGAGGGAAATTATGGAAACTGAAACTTATAAAAACTTGAAAGCCGACCTTAAAATTGCGCTGGGTAGAGATGTTTCCGGAAATCCGGTTGTGATTGATCTCACAAAAATGCCGCATCTTTTGATTGCGGGTGCTACAGGAGCCGGTAAGTCTGTTGGGCTTAATAGCTTTTTGATTTCGCTACTTTATAATTATTCGCCAAAGGAGATGAAATTTATAATGATTGATCCAAAGCAGGTGGAACTTTCCGCATATAACGGATTGCCGCATTTGTTGACGCCGGTGATTACGGAGCCGGAGAAGGCGGCGACAGCTCTCAGGTGGGCGGTTGCGGAAATGAATAGGCGTTACAAGGTTTGTGCGGATGCCGGGCATAGGAATATTACGGATTACAATGATGATAGAAAAACGGCTGAAAAAATGCCAAAAATTGTTGTGGTGATTGATGAGTTGGCGGATTTGATGATGACGGCGCAGAAGGAAGTTGAAGCGTCAATTTGTAGGATTGCGCAGATGGCGCGCGCCGTTGGAATTCATTTGCTGGTTGCAACGCAGAGACCGAGCGTGGATGTTATTACAGGTCTTATTAAGGCGAATATTCCGGCGCGTATTGCTTACACGGTGACTTCTTCTGTTGATTCCAGGACAATTTTGGATACGAACGGGGCGGAGGATTTGCTTGGACTTGGGGATATGTTGTTTTTGTCCGGTACTATGGGCAAACCGGTAAGAATTCAGGGAATTTATTTGTCGAATAAGGAGATTTTAAAGGTTACGAACAAACTGAAACTTACAAAAGAAGTTTCTTATAATGAGGACATTACCGCTAAAGAGACCGCGCAGCAGAGTGTTCATGGAGTGCCGGATACGTCGGATAATCCGCAGACAGATGATGATTTGATGGCAGTTGCAATTGAATGTTTGAAAAAGAATAGAAAAGCCGCTTCCACGTCTTCTCTTCAAAGATATTTGAAGATTGGATATTCACGCGCGGCAAGGGTTGTGGATATGCTTGAGGAGGCCGGGATTGTTGGGCCTTCAAGAGGCAGCAAGCCGCGTGAAGTTTATCTACCAAAAGATCCTGATTAATGATTAACTGGCTGTTTAATTTTTCAGTCTATCCGATTTCTTGGTCGGATGTGTTCCATTTTTTAGGTTTGTTTGCGGATTTTCACCGGTGGGCGGATTTGTTTTTGGTGAATGCAGCGGTCTTTTTGCTTATTTTGGTGCCGGGGGTTGGGATTTCATATTTGCTGCAACCGAATACTTTGCCGCGCGCTTACCGCTTGAGTTTTGGGCTTGCGCTGGGGTTTTTGGTGCCGGTGGTGTTGTTTTACGTGCTTGGAGTTTCGCATTTGTATTATAGGGCTGCGTGGGCAATTTGTGGAGTTTTGTTAAGCGGACTTACGGTTTGGTGCTTTGGTAAGCAGTTTTTGAAGGAGTGGGGAAGTGAAAAAAATGTTTACGGTCCTTGGATTTTTTACGGGCTTATTGGACTTTATTTTTTGGGGAGTTATTTTGCGTTTTATAAGATTGGTTCGCTTGATTTTGATATTATGTATAGTCAGGTTGGGCCGGCTTCATATTTGTTTTTGCATCACAGTTATAATCCGTTTGGGATGGGAGTTTTGCCGAGTCTGAGGCATGAACTTTTTCCGGGGCCGATTTCGTTTCATTCTGTTTTTACGCTTTTTGGGACTGCGCCCTGGGTGGCCGTGACGGCAGCTATGGTTTTTTTGGCGCCAATTATGGTGCGGATGTTGGGGCAGTTTTCTGAGCTACTTATGAAGCGAAGCGAGTATTTAACAGCGTTTTTGGCTTTGGTGACTTTTACCGGTTTTAGGCTCCGAAGCGGGCGCGGAACTGTTTTGGCGCTTGTCTTTTTGTTTGCATTCTTACTTTTGCCAAAAATTTATGAGGATGTTTTGAAAAAGCATAGTGCAAAATTGAAGGAACTTTGGCAGCCAATATTGGCGGGAAGTATTTTTGTTGCTTTAGCTATGTATACAAATGTGGAAATTGCGGCGATTTTGATTGGAATAATGGGACTTTGGGCTTTGGGGGCGTGGCTTGATGGAGAAAAGGTTCTAAGAAATGTAATTTTGAGTAGTTTTGCGGGTGGCCTTTTGATTTATTTCCCATGGTTTTTAACTGTTGGGCTTTTGGTGTTTAAGGACAGTTTGGCGCTTATGCTGGTGGCATATTTTGCGCTTGCATCCTTTTCACTTTTGCTTGTTAGGCTGCCCGGGGTGAAGATTTCCGGGAAAAAACTTCAGTGGGGAGCTTTGTCACTTTTTGCGGTTTTGGTGGGAGTGATTGCATTAAAGGGTGAGTTTGAGAGTGTTTTCAGGTTACCGGGTTATTTGTATGGGTTTTCCGCAATTTGTGCGGCGGTCTTGGTGGTTTTGGCTTTTAGAAAGCCGGACTTTCAGAAGCATTTACCAATTTTGTCCGTGTTTTTATTTGGGGTGATTTTTATTGCTATTTATCCATATTTGAAACCTATTTTTGCAGGGATTGGATTGCCGGAGTCTTTGAACTACTTTTTGTTTGACAAAGAATTGGGGTCTGTTTTCCCGGAGCTAAGGGCAAAGATTCATGAGTATTTTTTGCCGCTTTACGGAGTGGTTTTAATCAGCGTAACTTTTGTTTTGTTGAAGAGATACTGGCTTTGGGATAAGTGGTTTTTCTCTTCGCTTTTGGTTGTATGTTTGTTTTTCGGAGCGGTGAGAATTCATAAGTCGGACATGGTGGAATATGCCAGGGGGCAAACTTTGGGTGCGAATTTGGATATGATTTTGGTTGTGGCGCCTATGATGGGTGAAACGCCGGAATGGTATTCGCAAACGGAAATGGACGCGATGGCGGCTTTGGCGGCGGAGGTTGAGCCGGGGGATACCGTTTTTAATTTTTTCACAGCTTTTAATCCGTACGGGACCGAGTATGACCAGCATTATATTGAATATGGAATTGCCACTTTGCCGCTTGCCGGAAAAGATTTGGTTTCGAAGGAATATACGCCGGAGCTTTTGGATCAGGTGATTTCCGCCGGAGCAGATTTTGTTGTTATTTTTGTAAATGAATTTCCGTCAGACAAATGGGTGTCCGACCCGAGGACGGAAACCATTTTTGTGGCGGATGATTATAGTATAATTATTTTGGAGGTTAATTAAGCTCCGTGGCACTTTTTATACTTTTTGCCGCTACCGCAAGGGCATGGGTCGTTTCTGCCAATCTTTTTTTGGTCGCCGCCATCCAGGTTTTCTTCAATTTTTTCTTCGTTCGTGCGGATTTTTTTGACTTCCTGCGGAGGCTGCTTTTCAACCAGTTGGACGTTGATTTTTACGTGGAACAGCGAAGTTAAAATGCTGCGGTCTATTCGGGCAACAAGTTCTTCAAAAGTGCGGAAAGCTTGGTTTTTGTATTCAACCAGCGGATCACGTTGGCCGTAGCCGGAGAGTGAGACGGCGTCACGGAGTTCTTTGAGTTCGTCCACGTGGTTCATCCAGTGGGTGTCTATGACGCGGAGCATAATGACGCGCTCGGCTTGGCGCATGATTTTTGGTTCCGGGAGCGATTTTTCTTTCTCTTCGTATTCGGTTTCAAGGTATTTTTTGAGGTGGTCAATTAGCTGTTCCTGGCTTAGGCCCTCCAGTTTTTCAAGTGCAATTGGATTTACTGCGTCGCGGTGGATGGCTGAGACGACTTCAAAAATTTCTTTGGGGTCTCCGGCGTGAGTGAGGACAATTTCCTCAACTTGGTTTTCAATAAGGAGGATGGCGTCGTTTTTGAGGCTTTCAGTGTCAAGGATTTTTTGGCGGCGCGAATAAATTATTTCACGGTGGGTGTTTATGACGTCGTCGTATTGCACCAGATGTTTTCTGATATCAAAATTGCGGCCTTCCACCTTTTTTTGCGCGCTTTCAATTGAGCGGGAGATCAGCGGGTTTTGAATTGGCATGTCGTCCGGCAGTTTGAAACGCTCCATGATGTCTTTCATTCTAGGGCCGCCGAAAATTCGCATTAAGTCGTCGTCCATTGATACATAAAATTGGCTTCCGCCCGGGTCTCCTTGACGGCCGGAGCGACCGCGAAGCTGGTTGTCTATGCGGCGGGATTCGTGCCGTTCCGAGCCAATGACGTAAAGTCCGCCAAGGTCTTTTACGCCGTCGCCCAGTTTGATGTCCGTTCCGCGGCCCGCCATGTTGGTGGCAATTGTTACCGCGCCTTTTTGGCCTGCGTTTGCCACAATTTCCGCTTCTCGTTCGTGCTGTTTTGCGTTTAAAACGTTGTGGCGGATGCCGTGAGCCTTCAAGAGGTCTGAAAGCATTTCAGATTTTTCAACGGAAATGGTTCCAATCAGCACGGGTTGGCCTTTTTCATGAAGTTCTTTGGTTTTTTTGGTAATTGCCAGGAATTTTGATGGTTGGCTTTTGTAGATTGCATCACTTTGGTCTTCACGGACAATGGGTTTGTTGGTTGGAATAATGACCACGTTGAGGCCGTAAATGGAGATAAATTCTTCTTCTTCCGTGGCTGCCGTACCTGTCATGCCGGCCAGTTTTTCATACATTCTGAAATAATTTTGGAATGTGATTGTGGCCAGGGTTTTGGATTCACGTTTGATTTCAACGCCTTCTTTAGCCTCAATTGCTTGGTGTAAGCCTTGAGAAAAGCGGCGGCCTTCCATGAGGCGGCCGGTGAATTCGTCCACTATTATGATTTGGCCGTCTTTGACGACGTAATCAATGTCTTTTTTGTAAACGGCGTTCGCGCGGAGCGCGGATTCAATGTGGTGAACTTCCGCAAAGCCGCGTTCAGTGTAAATGTTGTCTACGCCCATCAGATCCTCCATTTTTTTAATTCCTTCTTCCGTTAGAGTGGCTACGCGTTGCTTTTCGTCAATGTTATAGTGGGTGTTTTCCCGGAGGTGTTGAACCAGACGGGAGTATTGGTTGTATTTTTCCGTGGATTCCTCTGCGGGGGCGGAAATAATGAGAGGAGTTCTGGCCTCGTCAATTAAAATTGAGTCCACTTCATCCACAATTGCGTAGTGAAGGTCCCGTTGAGCCATTCTTTCTTTAGATTGGGCCATGTTGTCACGGAGATAGTCAAAGCCGAATTCATTGTTGGTTCCGTAAGTGATATCCGCTCTGTATGCTTCCTGTTTTTCATCCGGGTTTTGGCCGTGCTTAATAACTCCGACTTTCAGACCCAAAAAACGGAAAACTCCGCCCATCCATTCCGCGTCGCGGGTTGCGAGATATTCGTTCACCGTAACAACGTGAACACCTTTGCCGGTGATGGCGTTTAAGAAAATGGGCATTGTGGAAACCAGAGTTTTTCCTTCACCGGTTTTCATTTCCGCAATTTTGCCTTCATGCAGAACAATTCCACCAATCAACTGAACGTCATAAGGCACCATATCCCAAACATATTCATTACCGCGAACGTCCCATTTTTTGCCAACCAGGCGACGGCAAGCGTTTTTTACCAGTGCGAAAGCTTCCGGGAGCAAGTCTTCCAATGTTTCGCCGTCTTGGTAGCGTTTTTTCAGTTCCTCTGTTTTTTTTGGGACGTCTTCATCTTGGAGCTTTTCTTGATACTCGAGTTCGATTGCGTTGATTTTTCCAATATAAGACTCAAGGCGCTTTATCTCCTTTTTTTGGGGGTCTCCGATGATTTTTTCTATGAGTTTTAGGACCATTTTGTTGTGTGAATGGAGTTTAGCACTTGGTAAGTGGAAAATGAAGGGGTGGTTTGTTTTTTGGAAATTTGTTATATTTTTTTTGAAACGCTTTTAAGCGCTTTTTAGAATCACACGCATGAAAAATCGAATTAAAAAACTGTTACCCCCCCCGTCAAGGCCTTTTGAGGTAGCGAAGGTGATTGTTTTTTGGAGCTTTGTTTTGGGTTTTTGCGTGGTGACGGTTCTTTATTTCAGGCTCAGTTTTTTGCATGAAAAACTTACGGCGCTTTTTCTTGTGCGAGAGACTTCTTTGGAGGTGCAGGAGCGTTGTTTTCCGAAATATGAAAAGGAATTTGAAAAATTCCATCTTGTTTATGATGAATCTATGTTTGTTGTGGAGTGGAAAAAGTTGGGATTAACGCAAAAATTGGAATTATATTTTGAATTACCTCAAAGATGTCAAAATTAAAACATCCCGGATATTCGCTTATTTATGCTTTTTTTATAATGACGATTCTTATGTTGGTTGCGTCTACAACAATTCAAAGTACTTCCGCCAAATTGCGGATTTTTCAGGAACTTGAGGCGGGGAGCAAGGCCAGACTAGCCGCTGAATCCAGCGCGGATTTGGCCATTTTGGCTTTGAAAGACAATATTTCCGGTTACAGTTTTACGGATGAGAACTCGCTTGATGGCTTCAGCGGGTTTTTTGATAATGGTGTTAGTGGATCTTGGGAAATTTTAGGTAGCGCTCAGGAAAATAATTTGGGCGTGGTTGGAAATTATTACACTCCAATCCCAAACACAGGCTCGGCCGCTCCATATGGGCTTTGTATGTACGGTGATGCCGCTCACGAACCGGGACACTCTTGTAACTGGAATAAAATCAAAGTTGGCGAAAGTGTGACGATTCCTTTGTTCGGCGTTGATTTTGACGGCTCCCCCATGAGCCCCAACGCTTTGGGTATGCTGTCCTGGAAGCTCTTGGTGCGAACTCCGTGTTCAAACGGCTCATTTTTGGCCGATTGTGGCGGTAGTTCCAGGTACATTTTGGATATTGGCGGCGGCACTTACGCCGAAGATTCCTCCGTTGTAAGTTGGCAGCTTATAGGTTTTAGGCCGGACGGGACGAGTGCGGCTGAGATGCCAAGTGATGCGACGATTGAACCTATACCTGGAGTTTTTATTAGATATGATTCGTTAAATACTGAAATCTATAAATCTCTTGTAAATACAGCTGCCAATAATGTTGTTTTAGAGGCAAGCTCTACTTCTCC
>JAHIVE010000041.1 GCA_018816805.1 Patescibacteria group bacterium
TCAAGTTTTTTTTCGCCATTGCGGTGATCTTCCCCCCGAACTTTTTAGGGTTTTTAGATAGGGTTCGCAGTGCGCGAGCCGTCATTTTCAGTTTGACAGACTCTCCGGTTGTTGGGTCAACAACGGTTTTTGTGATTAGATTTGGAAGAAATCTTCTCTTTGTCTTGCGATTTGAGTGGGAAACGTTGTGTCCCGACTTAGGTCTCGCTCCGGTAAGGTCGCAAACTCTAGACATGTTATTTTTTTAAATGCTGAGGTATCTTAATAGCGAACTAATGATTTGACAAGACAATTTTCAGTATGTTCCTTTCAATTTACTATCTGCTGGCTTTGGTTTTGATCCTGACGGTGCATGAATTTGCGCATGCGTGGGTGGCTTTGAGGCTTGGAGATCCGACCGCTGAACGTGCCGGACGGGTTAGTTTGAATCCGCTCAAGCATTTGGATTTGCTGGGTACTTTGATGCTTTTTCTGGTTGGAATTGGGTGGGGGAAGCCGGTGCCGGTGAATCCGCGGAATTTTAAAAATCCTGTGAGGGATGGCGCTTTGACGGCTTTTGCGGGCCCACTTGCGAATTTGATTTTGGCTTTTATGGCTGCATTTCCTTTATCTTACTTGCCGGAAACGTCCGCAACGGCGCCGTGGCTAGTTTTTTTTGGTGCGGTTATGGACTTGTCTTTGGTTTTGTTCTTTTTCAATATGCTGCCTTTTCCACCGCTGGACGGGTCTAAGTTTGTGAGCGTTTTTGTGCCGGTTCGCTACAGGGCAAGTTATATGGAGTTTTTGAGGACAGCAATGCCGTATTTTTTGGTTTTTGTCGTTGTTGACATCTATTTGTCACCTTATATTTTTGGGGCGTCTATTGTGTGGACGGTTGTGTCCACTGCGACTTTTTGGTTAAAGACGGCGATTTTACTTATAGTGTAGATTTTCTTTTTCTCCTGAAGCCGTGGAGCGTTTTAGGAAAGATCATGATCTTTCCCTTCACTTCCGGGTAAGATGTAACGACTTCAGAGAAAAAAGAAAATCTTAAGCTTATTGGAGATGAGTTAGGCGGGAGTTTTCGGTCCTGTAAAGTCGACATAACATTGACATTCGAGTGGGTTGTCTATAAAATGCTCCTCAGTACGACGGTGAGCGTGTAATCCACGTATGGTTTGTCAGGGCTTCGGTTCAGTTGGTGTCTTACCAACGAGACAAGTTATCCGGATCACACGCCATCGTGGTTCTTTTTTTAAGCTAATTAGGAACGAATAAACTTTGCCCGGGTAGAAATTAGGGGCTGATTTTTGTTTTAAGAAAGCCATTTTGGACCTGTAAAATGTTGAACCTGAACTTGGGTTGCGGGGGCGACGGCTTGGCGGTATGTTAGGGCAGCAAAAAGGCCACCTTAGCTCAGGGGTAGAGCACTCCCATGGTAAGGGAGGGGTCCCGGGTTCAATTCCCGGAGGTGGCTCCAAAATGTAAATATTGAAAGGGCCTTGAGGGGCTCTTAAGGGATTCTAAAAAAACTTTGTAAAAAATGACATTTTTTTTATATGTGCTAGAGTGTCTGAGGTATCCTTTAATTCATAACATTATGAAAAAGACACTTGCGGGAATCTTAGTACTTGTGGCGTTTATGGGCGTTGGTTGTACAGCAAAAGATTCCTTGGACCAAACATCAACTGATGTTTCAGACAATGGGTCGACAGTTAGTACAAATGCTACTGACGAGGCTGATGCCTTGACTGATGAGCTTGATCAGATTGAGATTGATGAGGTTGAAACCAATTCGTCTCTTGATGAACTTGAAGAGCTCTCATTTTAATTTATTTCCTAAATCCATTTTTTATGAAAAAGATGATTCTAGGGTTCATTGTAACCTCAATGCTAGCTATTGCAGTTCCTGCAATTGCTTTTGCAGACACGTTTGCACAAGATCTTATTTCAGATATGCAAACAAAGCATGAAGAATTAAAAGCTCAGGTTGATGCTGGCGAACTTACCAAAGAAGAAGCTTTGGATACTTGGTACGGGCTTCTTGATGAGGCACGCGCTGACATTCAATCACACTTTGATGATCGAATGGTTAAAGCTCAAGAAAGACTTCACAATCTTGAAGCTATTGATCCTGAAAAGGCAGCTGAGCTACAAGCACGTTTTGATATTGTAACCGGAAGACGTGCTCAGATGCTTGCTGAAAGAAACAGAATTGTTGAGCAACTTATGAATGGAGAAATTACTCGTGTTGAGGCTCAGCAAATGAGAATAACTATTAGGCAACAACAGTTGGACAACATTGCAGATGTTAGACAAACAATGCAGGACAGAAGAGAAACAAGAAGATCTAACAGATAATCAAGAGAAATTAGAGAATAGATTTAGGACGGGCCCCTCGCAAGAGGGGCCCGTTTGTCTTTGTCTTTGCCTTTTTCTATCTGCAATTCGCAGGGGAAAGCGCCGGAAAGCTTGCACTTTACTTTTATTTGTGGTGTGGTACAGTTTCTTTTACTATGAGAAATCCTGTTACATCCATGATTGGGAACACCTGGAAATATGCCAAAGGGCATAGAGGTATGTTGATTTTGTATTTTTTGCTGTCGGTGGCGGGGAATGTGGTGATTTTGTTTGAGCCGTATGTTTTTGGAAGGATTTTGAGTGTGATTCAAGAGGGGGGCGAGAATTTGCTGCACCAGGTTGTTGTATATCTGATTATTTTGGCGGCTTTGCCCGGAGGTTATTGGATGTTTCTTGGAGTTTCGAGGGTTTTGGAGCAGATGACGGCGTTTAGGATTCAGGGAAATTATGATAAGTCGGCAATGGAGGCGCTTTTTGGATTGCCGGTGGAATGGCACAGGTCGCATCATTCGGGGAAAAATATTGATAAATTCCAGAGAGCGGGGCGGTCGCTTTATGAATTTTCTTCAGATAGTTTTATGCTTGTGCAGATTGTGGTTATGCTGATTGGGGCATTTGTGATGTTGTTTTTTGTGAAATTTTATATTGGGATTGTGGCGGCTTTGGTTGCCGTGGTGGCTTTTACGGTGGTGATTCTTTTTGATGTTGTTCTTACAAAACAATATAAAAAATTAAATACTTATTATAATAAGATCGCTGCGGTGGCTTTTGACTATCTTTCCAACGTGTTTACGGTTTTGACGATGCGTTTTGAGGGGAGTGCGACAAAAGAATATTTAAGACGATTTTATGAGCTGTTCGCCTTGTTTAAGAAAAACCGGATTTTGAATGAATGCAAGTGGGCAAGTGTGACTTTTTTGATTACAGTGATGACGCTTGGGGTTGTTGCGTATGAAATAATTTCTGCGGTGCAGACCGGAGAGGTGATTTTGGTGGGCACGCTTTATACGATTTATGCGTATATGGATAGAATTGGGCATGAATTTTATCAGTTTGCTTGGAGGTATAGTGATATTGTTCGGTTTGATGCGGCGCTTGCTTCCGCGGAGAATATTTTCAAGGATTATGACAGGTTGGGCAGAAAAGAGATTGCGGCGGCACCAAAAAAGTGGCGGGAAATAAAGGTTGAAGGTATGCATTTTACGTATGAGGATGAAAAAAAGGTTAAGCATCAAATAAAAGATATTAATTTGACAATTGCGCGAGGTGAGAAAATTGCCTTTGTTGGAGAAAGCGGTTGCGGGAAGAGTACGGTTTTGGGGCTTCTTAGAGGTATTTTTAAGGCGAGTCGCGGGAAAGTGATTGTGGACGGAGCTTTGATGCCAAAGGGACTTTATCATTTGGCGGAAATTTCAACTTTGATGCCGCAGGAACCGGAAATTTTTGAGAATACCATTCGTTATAATGTGGCCATGGGCTTGTCGGTTTCGAGTGCAAAAATTGAGAAATATTTGAAACTGGCCAGATTTTATAAAGTTTTGGCAAAATTGCCTGCCGGATTGGAGACAAACATTGCTGAAAAGGGAGTAAATTTGAGTGGTGGTGAAAAACAGAGGCTTGCGCTTGCGCGAGGGCTTTTGGCTAGCGAAACCAGTGATATTTTACTCATGGATGAGCCAACAAGTAGCGTGGATATGCATAATGAGAGAGCGATTTTTGAGGGGATTTTCAGAGAATTTTCAGATAAAACAGTTATTGCAACAGTGCATAGGCTTTCGCTTTTACCTATGTTTGATAGAGTTTATTATTTTGAGAGTGGAAGGTTGGTGAGAGTGGAGGGGTAGTGTATAATCTGTTCTGGTTTTATTTCTTTCGTGTATACGCCCATGAAAGCCAACCAGGAAAAACTTCAAGCATTTGTATTTTTTGCGCTGATGCTTTTTTTGCTTGTTACTTTTATTGTGAGTTTGGCGTTTTCAGTTTCAAAGTTCTATATGGAGAAGAATGTTTCAGTTGAGATTGAAACTGTGGAACCTATTGTTGATGCGTTTTTTTTGAGCAATCCAATTACGGAATATCAGATAGCAAGTTATGATACTAAAAGTGTTCAAGATTTATTTGTTGGTCTTACTGATTATTTCCGCTCTTTTGGGTACGTTAAGGGAATCAACTTATATAATACTTCAGGGGTCTTAATTTGGTCTGATTTTTATTTTGAAGGGATTGGTGAAGTATTTCAGAATGAGAGTATTGAAGTAGTAAAAAATGGCGAGGTAATGAATATGCACCATAGAGTTGCCCAGTCTTCTGATGCAATGTTTCAGTACTTGGGGCGCATTATTGATTCCAAAATGATGAATGCAGTTTATGTACCGGTTTTTGATGAAAATGAACATGTTTTAGCAGTTGTTCAAATATTTCTTGATCATTCGGATGTTTTGTCTGCTGTTCGTCGGGTTCAAGGTACAGTAATAATTTTAGTTATTCTTGTGGCCGGAATTTTCTTTGGAGTGTTTAAGTTTGTTTTTGGCGCATTATTTCTGAAAATTGAAGGAGATAGAAGAAAATTTCAAGCAATTTTTCGAGATGCTCCAATTGGTATTTATACTTTAGATTCGAATGGAGTGATAGAAACTTTTAATCCGAAAATGTTAGAGCTAAGTGGAGATGAGAAAGCAAGTGATGTTATTGGTTTAAGCGCATTATCTTTGCCCTCTTATGTTAAGGCTGGTTTGGTTCCCTATTTTCAGAGGGGTCTGAAAGGTGAATATTTTGAAGTTCCTGAAGCAGAATATGTGTCTTTTTTGGAGAAAAAGAAAACGTATCGTCATTATAGGGGGGTACCATTATTTAAAGAGGATGGGAAAACTCTTGATAGTCTTTTGTTGGTTGTTGAGGATGTTACCGAGAGAGTTAATTTGAGAAAAAAACTTGAGGAAACTGTTAGAAATTTGGATGCAAGAGTGAAAGAGCAGATTGGGGATCTCAAGGAATCAGAAGAAAAATATAGGAATTTGTTTGAGGGCTCGCAGAATCCAATTACTATTTTGGACAGAGATGGTGTCGTTTTAGATATCAACTCAAAGAGTGCTGAAGATTTGGGACATTCTGTAGATGAATGTATTGGGAAAACAATTTTTCAACTTTTACCGGTTTTGGATGAATCTCTCAGGGATGATTATAGGAAAGTGGTTGACAATGGAGAGATTATTGAGCAAGAAAGACTTGTGCATCTGCCGAAAGGTGACAGATGGTTTTGGAGTGTTAGTCAGCCAATATTTGATGAAAATGGAATTAGATATGCGGTTCAGAATATTTCTTATGACATTACAGATAGAAAGGCGGCAGAGATGGAAATTGTTGAAAATGAGGAGAGGTATAGAAGTATTGTTGAGAATACGAGAGAAGTGATTGTTCTTACAAAATTGGATGGGAAAATTTCATTTATTAGTCCTTCATGTAAGAAGGTTTTTGGTTGGAGCAAAGAGGATCTTGAGGGGAGAGTTTATGCATTGGTGTATCCTAGTGATGCGGGGAAGTTGAAAGAGATTTTTGAAAAAGCGGCGATAGGCGAAGCGGGTCAAAATGTTGAGTATAGAATAATTACAAAGGATAAAGAAATTAAATGGGTTGAACATTCATGGTCGCCAATTTTTAAAGAGGGTGTTTTTGATACTGTAGATAGTGTTTTGAGTGATGTAACTGAGAGGAAAATGGCAGAATTTAATTTAAAGAGAGAAAAAGAAATTGCGCAGAGTTACTTGAATATTGTGGGAGTTATGATTGTTGTTCTCAATGTTGATGGAACGGTTGCACTTATTAATCAACGGGGAGCTGAGATTTTGGGTTATACTGTTGATGAAATTATTGGGAAAGATTGGTTCTCTAATTTTTTGCCTAAGGCGATTTATAATGAAATAAGGGAAGTTTTTGGAAGTATGATGAGGGGTGAGGTTGAAGCTGTTGAACAGTACGATAACCCAATAATAACAAAATCAGGGGAACAGAGAATGATTCATTGGCACAACTCTGTGATTAGGGATGAAAGTGGAAAAAATATTTCAGCGGTTTCGTCGGGTGAAGATGTTACGGATCGCAATAAAATGATTGAAGATTTGAAGTTACTTGAGGAAAGAAATAGAACTCTTCTTAACTCTACTCCAGACACAATTAAACTTTTTGATTTAGCTGGTCATGTTATATTTATGAATCAAACTGGTATGCGCGAATATGGGTTTAAGAATATGGAAGAATTAATAGATTTTGATTTTTATAAGACTATTGATCATGAATATCTACCTCAGGTTCGTGTTGCTATGGATAAGGCAATGAGTGGGGAAATTGAAACTTTAGATGTAAAGAGAGTGTGCACTGTAAAGGCTGAATATTGTTTAAATAGAGAGTGGACCAAGATTACTTTTGCACCAATTTATAATGGAGATAAGGTTGTTAATGTTCTTGTAGTTTCTAGAGATGTTACTGAAATAAGAAAAAATGCCGTCCAGTTGGAGAATTTGGATAAGTTGAAATCAAGGTTTATTTCCGTATTAACTCACGTGACTAGAACACCTTTGAGTGAAATTAGATGGGGTCTTGAGACGTTATTGTCCGGGGATTTTGGTGAAATGTCTAAACAGGAGGAGTCGTTTTTAAGGAGGATTTTGGAGAATGAGGAGAGTATTTTGCAGCTTATTACCAATATGAATTTAATTTTGGATTTTGAGCGAAATACAGCTGTTTTGGAAAAGGCTCCAATTTCAATTGTTAGTTTGGTAAATTCAGTTGTTCAAAGGCATACGCATGAGTGCAAGTTAAAAGGCATTCACTGTGTTTTGCAAAATACGGATTTGCAGGAGGTTATTGTTAATGTTGATGCGGAGAAAATTCGTGTTTTGTTTGAGTCGCTTTTAAATAATGCGCTGAGGTATTCAGAGGATGGAGATACTGTGACGGTTTCTTTTTTGCAAACTGAAAACGAAATAACAGTTATGGTAAAGGATGAGGGAATTGGTATTCCAGCGGCTGAACAATCAAATATTTTCCAGAGGTTCTTTAGAGCTTCAAATGCTTTTTCAGTTTATACGGGAGGGGCCGGACTCAGCTTGTATATTGTGAGAGCAATAGTGAAAATGCACGGGGGTAGGGTTGGTTTTGAAAGTGAGGAGGGCAAGGGTAGTTCTTTTTGGTTTTCATTACCAATTGGTTGATGAGGAGACTTTTAGAAGTTGATGCACTTAGGGGACTTGCTATTGTGATGATGATTATTTACCACCTTGCTTTTGATTTAAATTATTTGGAGGTGATTCATGCTGATGTTGACAATGGATTTTGGTTTGTTTGGGTTAGAATAGTGCAGTTTTTATTTTTGGGGATTTGCGGAGTTTCCGTTTATTTGTCCAAGCGTGGTTTTAAGGGACAGCTGGAGAGGGGATTTAAAATTTTTATGGCGGGTATGCTAGTTTCGTTTGTTACTTGGGTTTTTGTTGGCGATGGGTATGTAAAATTTGGGATTTTACATTTAATTGGGGTTGCAGTGCCGGTTGTGGTGTTGTTTAAGAGGCGGCCGAAGGCCGCCATTGTGGCTTCCGTTGTGTCCATATTACTGGGGAGATATTTTTTGACTTTGACGCCCGAAAATCCGTATTTATTTCCTTTCGGGCTTGTTGCGGGTGGATTTTATTCGTTGGATTTTTTCCCAATTTTCCCGTGGCTTGCTGTGCCTTTGGCGGGATTGGCTACAGGGCAATTGTTGTATAAAAAGAAAAACCCGACTTTTTTAGAAATTTTTGCAAAAGTGCCGGGCCTAACATTCGTTGGAAGGCATTCGCTTTTGATTTATTTGGTGCATCAACCGGTTTTATATTCCATTTTGTTGCTTTGCGTGAAGTGGCTTTCGTGATAGGCTGAATGGCGCAACATTATCAATTCATTATGAAAAAAATTACTAGAATTCTTTTGGTATCGCTCCTGGCTTTTAGCGTGCTTTTGTCCGCTTGTGGGAAGAAGACTGATTTTGAACATGCCAGTTTGGGCGGGAATATTCCGGAGGAGTATATGCCAGGAGATACGGGGATTTTGGTTTCGGTTTCGCTTTTGGATGATGATCAGTTTGAAAAAGCGCGGATTTTGCAGGATAAAATGGATAGTGAAAATTCATTTCCAATGACTTTTGCAGAGAGTTTCAATAGCTCTTTTAGAGACTTAAACTTGGATTTTGAGAAAGATTTAGTCCCTGCGTTTGGTGAGCAATATAGAATGGTTTTTGGGTTGAAGAGTTTGGATGAAAATGATGCCATACTTTATGGAGTCGCTACGCTTGCGGATACTGCTAAAATGCAAAGCGTGATTGATACGTTGGTTGAGAATGATGAACTCAAGGAGAAGAAACTTAGTCAAAAGGATGCTTATGTGAATAAGAGTGAGGATTTTTATATGGCGATTGTGAAAGATTTACTTTTATTTTCAAACAAGCCTGACGGTTTGGTTGAGATGTTTGAGCAAAATGCCAAGCAAAGTTTGTGGGCGGATGATGTGTACAAGAAGGATATTGATAAAATTGGTAATGATCAGGTTGCATATGTTGCTTTTTATCCAATGAAATTAGAAGGATCGGAAGAGTTGCCTTTGGATTCTTTGACAATGGGTGGTGATTCCGGCGCAATGAATAGCCAAGTATTGGTTCTCAGGGCTGCTGAGAATGGGATAGCGTTTGATGGATATGCGTCAATGGACAAAGAAAAAGCGGATGATTTAGATGCATCTTTTGCAAATGTTCCAAAAGAACAGGCTTATTTGTATAAAGAAGTTCCTGCTGAAGATTTGATTGTGTATGGAGAATCATATGGTCTCAAGCAAACTCTTGAAAATGGAAAAAAAGTGAATCCGGAAAATGTAATTTATGATGGATTGGAGAGAATGGTGAGGAATTACACTGCAATGGATTTTGAAGATGAGGTTTTGACCTTTATGGATAAGGGTTATGCACTATCAATTCACAAAAATTCTGAAGGTGTTTTGCCAGGTTTGAGTATTTATTTTGATGTTAGCGGGGATAAGGATAACGCAGAAAAGTTTGTAGACAAATTGGACGGACAGTTTACCGGTTTGATGACTTTGCTTGAGATGTCTCTGCCTGGTGCTGTTTCAAAAGGCACTGCTGAAGTGAATGGACAAGAGTTGACAGCAATTGTTGTCGACTTAAATGCTGTGCCTAGAACAGGTCCGGCGCCTTTACCTACTGCTTTGACAGGTGAGCCAATGAAGCTTATTTATGGAATTGTTGAAGATAGACTACTTGTTACAACTGCGAATATTTGGGAAGATGGTGGCGACACCTTGGCGGAGAATAGTGAATTCAAAGATTTAAAGGCGAATCTTGAAGGTGTTGACGAGGGAATGTTCTATTTGGATCTTAATAAACTTGTATCTTATTATGAGTCTTTGGAGGCACTGCGAGAGCAACTTGGTTTGGAAACAACAGGTTCCAGCCAGGAACTTTCCGATATGTTTGAAAATTTTGGTCCAGGTGTGGCCATGGGAGATACAAATGATTATGAAATCCAATTCAAGGGATTCCTTACGATTAAAGAATAATGCACAAGGTTTTAATAGGTCTTGTTTCTTACAATGATCTTGAGTACTTGAAGGATGTTGTCCCAATTTTGGAGCAGCTGAGAGTGACGTTGCCGGCGGATGTTGCCGTGCTGGATAGTGCGCACAGCAATGATGTTCGTGATTTCTTTAAAAAAAAGTTCCCGGAGATTTTGTATTTTAGGCATAAGGACGGGAATGTTGGGTATGGACGCGGGCTTTCTGCAATTTTAAAAAAAAATCCCGGGCATAAATATTATTTGGTTACAACGAATGATGTGCTTTTGGACGTTTCGACCTCCCAAAAGGCTGTGAAAATGATGGAGCACGACAAAACAATTGCTATGTGCAGTGGAAAACTTTATCACTGGGATAGAGAAAAGGGTTTGAGAACGCGGATTATTGATACATTAGGTGTTCAAGCAGAGCGCAACCACCATTTTTATGAGAGAGGGGCGGGTGAGGAAGATCATGGGCAGTATGATGAAAGTTTGCAGGATTTTTTTGGGATTAGTGGGGCGAGTTTTTTGATTCGCACATCTGTAATTCCTGATTTGCACGGAGAGGATTGGCGACTTTTTGATGAAAGAATGTGGATGTACAAAGAGGATGTGGACTTGTCATATAGACTGAGATGGCTTGGGGAGAAGCTTTATTTGATGCCGGAAGTTTGGGGATGGCATGCTCGAACTGCTTCAAATATGGAGGGGCAGGGAGCGGGAAATTTGGTTCGTGCACAAAAAGGGAAAGCGGATTATACGCGTAGGAATTCGTATAAAAATCATATTTTGCTTTTGAAAAATAATTTTAGCTGGCGGAATGGCCCGGAAGTTATCTTGCGAACTTTTTTGTTCGAGTCGGCGAAGGGAATATATATGCTTTTTAGACATCCCTCCGTGTTTTTTGGAGGTATGAGGACCTTGCTTTTTGTGAGGGGAAGGCGTAGTAAAAGGCTGGTTTCTGCTCATGAAATATTAAGTTTTTTTAAATGATGGATCTTTCAATAGTTATTTTGCATCACGGCAGCCCTAAGGAAGTTACGGCAAATTTGGAGGCACTTAGGCATGTGATTTTGCCTGAAAAGACAGAGGTTTTTGTTGTGAATAACGGGCGAGCCGGTGCGAATGCAAAGATTCCGTTTGAGCGGAATTTAAAGTTTGATTTGAAGTTTTATGAAATTCCGAATAAGGGCTATCCACAGGGAAACAACTATGCAATGAAGATGGCCAGGGGGAAGGCGCTTTGTATTTTGAATCCGGATATCCAGGTTGAAAAAAATACCTTCAAGGTCTTGCTTGATTACTTGAATAATCATAAGCGTGTGGGAATTGTAGGGCCGCGGCTTTATTATCCGGACGGACAGGTTCAGGATAATTACCGGAATTTTCCGCGGGGTTTTGATTTAATTGTGAAACGAACGGGCCTTTTGAGGAAAATTTTTGCAAAAAGAATGCGACATTATTTGATGTGGGATAAGGATCCGTATGAAACGGAGGCGGTGGATTGGCTGACCGGGGCTTTTCAGATTTATTCGCGAAAATGTTGGGATAATATTGGGCCAAAAGACGAGAGGTTCTTTTTGTTTATGTCTGATGTGGATGTTTGTAGGAAGGCATGGAAAAAGGGGTACGAGGTGCATTTTGTGGGAGATGCGCAGGCTTTGCATAATGATGAAAGGCTGTCTGCGGGAGGAGTTGTGGATTTTTTTAAGAAACGAACGTTACGGCTGCATGTGAAGGATGCTGTACATTACTACTTGAAATATCTGGGGAAGAGATTGCCAAAAAAGTGTCCGTCGGCGTCCATGTGATTAGATTTCTTGCGCAAAAGGGTTGCTTTGGTTAGAATTCGCTAGCTTTTTAAGTTGTCGTAGGGCCATCGTATAATGGTAGTACTAGGGTCTCCAAAACCCTCTGTGCGGGTTCGATTCCTGCTGGCCCTGCCATATGGTATGTTTGTGTTGAATTGAGTGTATTTTATGGATAAATTGATTCAAAAAAACTTCTCTCATTATATCTGGTACTTATTCTTTGGTTTTTTTAGGTATTTTTTTGTGACACCGTCAATTTTGATGATTGGGGGTGGAGTGATGTTTTTACTTGTTATGATTGTGAGCCTTTTTATGGTTTATGGGCCGGGGGATTTGGCAATGGAAATTTTAGGTTGGGGTTTGGGATTATTGGGATTTGAGGGGAGTTATGGTTATCAGGGCTCAGCGGTTCCGATTATTTTGGCTGCCAATTCAATTATTGCCTTTGTTTTGGATGTGGCTTCTTTTGTTTATTATTTGGCTGCAGGGAAAAAGTTGGTTTTGCAAAAAGTTGGCAGGTATATTTTTTGGATTGCGATTTTGGGTTATTTGTTTATCCCGATTTTTGGGTTGATTGCAGGTGATGGTCAGGATCTTATGGCTGCAGTAATCTTTTCTGTTTTGATGATTGTAATGACTTTTGTTTCGACTTATGTTGCTCGGTTAGTTAATGGTGTTTTTGGGAAGGCCATTACCAGTTAACGAAGCTTTAGTTCTCTATGATTTCACGACCTATGAACTGTTACTATTGTTTGTTTAAGGAAATTAAGTAGAAAAAAAATGAAATTGTTTTCTTTAATGTGATAGAATTTTGAAGTTCACGCTAAACGTTTAATATGAATAAAAATCAAACCTGTGAGATGAAAATGGTTTTTGTCTTGGCCATGATTTTGGTGCTTATTGTTTTGAGTGTTGAATTATTTGTTTTTCATAATACTTTTAGTGGAGTGATTGGGTTTTTGCCTATGCTTTTTGGGGTTCTTGTTATTTCCATGGTTCTTTTTACGGCCATTGTTCATGTATTTACTTCAATGGTCTCTTCAAATGTATATGCTGAAAAACAGCAATATGATGCCATCATGAGTGCGGCATCTTTTGGGGTTTGTGTAATTAGCAAAGAGGGGAGCATTGTTTCTGTAAATTCTCGCATAATTGAAATTTTGGGTGAAAAAAAAGCTGCCTCGATTGTGGGGAAGGATGTAATGAAGCTTTTTGATTTGGAAAAAGTTGGTTTTATGAATTTGTTTCACAGGTCTCTTGAGGGACAGTCTTTTTGGATTTCTGAACATAGTTTTTTTACTTCGAATAAAAAAAGATTGATATTTAAGATTCATGGACTGCCTCTGAGAAAGATGAAAAATAGTGCTGTGGATAGAGTGATATTGGTTATTGAAGATATTACAGAAAGAAAAGAGGTTCAGGAGCGATATCAAATGATTGCAAGGAATGTGTCTGATGTAATTTGGACTCTTGATCTGGAATTAAATTATACGTACATCAGTCCGTCGGTTTTTAAACAGCGTGGTTTCACTCCAGAAGAGATTTTAAAAGGGAAACTTGTTGATTCAATGGATGAGAATTCTTTTAATATAACTAGAAAGGCTTTTCAGGAAGAAATGGTTTTAGAGAAAAAGGGGAAGCGTGACTTGGATCATGTTGTTACTTTGGATTTAAATATGAAAAAGAAGGATGGCAGCTTTTTGCCTGTGGAAATCAAAACCTCATTTATTAGAAATGAGGATGGCATTCCGGTTGGTATTTTGGGAATCACTCGTGATATTTCAGAGAGGATTAAGAATGAAGAAGAGTTGAAGATTAGGGAAGTTAAATATAGAACTTTGTTTGAGTCTGCAGCTAATGCTATTTATATTGTTAAGTTGGATGGAAAGTCAGGTGAATTCAAGTTTGTTGATGTAAATCATAAAGGTCTTGAAATCTTTGGATGTAAAAATGAAAGTGAGTTTTTAGGTAAGAACTTTTTTGATATATCAGCAGAAATTCAAGAAGATGGAAGAACAGCTAAAGAAATTTTTAAAGAGAATGTAGAAAAAGTATTGGGAGGTGAACCGTTATCTCTTGAGTGGTTAAATAGGAGGGTGGATGGCAGCGAGTTTTTTACTGAAATAAATATGAATTTTGTTGAGATTGGTGGTGAGAAGTTTGTGCAAGTTTTGGCTAGAGATATTACTTCTCAAAAAGAAGCAGTGAAAGCCTTAAAAGACCTGGAAACAATGTATAATCAGGTTTCTGAGAATGCTGAACTGTGGCTTTGGGAGGTAGATCCTGAGGGGTTATATATGTACTCTGGAATAGTGTCTGAAAAGATACTTGGTTATAAGGTAAGGGAAATTGTTGGTAAAAAATATTTTTATGACTTTTTCCATCCTGATGACAGAGATCAATTAAAGAGGGATGCCTTTTTAGCTTTTAAGAGCAAAGAACCCATTAAAAATTTCTTAAATAGGAATGTAGATAGAGATGGTAATGAGGTTTGGCTTTTAACTAGTGCAGTACCAAATTTAGATAAGGATGGAAATTTAATAGGTTATAGAGGTATTGATGTGAATAATACGGAGGTGCATAGGGCGCAAGAGGCATTGATTAAGAGCGAAGAAAATTATAGAGCGGTTTTTGATTCTGCAAATGATGCTTTTTTTATTCATGATATTAGTGATGGTAAAGTTCTGGATGTGAATCAGAAAATGCTTGAAATGTATGGTTTTTCCTCAAAGGATGAGGTTGTTGGTGCTTATGTTGGAAGGATTTCTTCAGGGCGAAAACCTTATGATGATGATGGTGCAAAAGAAAAAGTGCTTAAAGCAGCCGTGGAAGGGCCGCAGGTTTTTGAATGGGAGTGCAAAAAAGTAAATGGTGAAATTTTTTGGGCTGAAGTTAGTTTAAAAAAGGTCAATTTGGGTGGTGAGGTAAGAGTGTTGGCTATGGTAAGAGATATTTCCGGTACAAAGAAAAACGTTGATAGAATTCATGAATTGGATCAACTGAAGTCAAGATTCATTTCTTCTTTCTCACATGTTGCACGTAAACCGTTAAATGAAATTAAGTGGGGGATAAATACTTTGCTTGCCGGGGATTTTGGCGAAAAGGACGAAAAAGAAAGTCAATTTTTACAAAAGATTCTTGGTGATGAGGAAACTGTTGAGCAGATGCTATTAAATGTGAATTTGGCTTTGGAAATTGAAAAAGGAACTGTTGTTTATGAAAGAGTACAAGGGTCTTTAGTGAGTGTTGTGACTCAAGTTGTAGAGTATGTGAAATCAGATTGTAAGTTGAGAGGGAATACATTGAATTTGAATGTGCCTGCAGATGAAATGTTGCCAAACATTGAAATGGATGTTGAGAAAATGAAGATGGTTCTTTTAGCTTTGATTTCAAATTCAAATATGTACTCAAAAAATGCTGAAATTGTGGTTAGCGTTTTCCAGAAGGATGAGAATATTGAGGTGCGTGTTATTGATAATGGAATTGGCATACCTGAGCTTGAGCAAAAACATGTTTTTGAAATATTTTTCCGCGGTTCGAATGTTTTACTGGAATATGGGGAAACCGCTGGTTTAGGTTTGTATTTGGCAAAGAATATTATTGAAGCGCATGGTGGGAAGATTGGCTTTACCAGTAAAGAAGGGGAGGGAAGTAGTTTTTGGGTTTCACTTCCAATTTCTCAGAACGAAGAGTAGCTTAATGAGTGTTTGTTACTTATTTAGTATATGAAAAAAATATTATTGATTATTTTGATTCCGGTTTTGCTTTTTTCTGCCTGTAAAAAGGATAAGGATAAGGAAAATGTTGTTGATTCTCAATTTGATTCAAAGATCCAGGATGAAAATGTGGATGACTCCGAATATTTTGACAGTTTGGATTTGAATGCAGACGAGCGTGCTTTTTTAAAAAAATATGAGATTGTGGATGCTGAGGAAAGGCAGGCTGTTTGTAATGATGGTTCGCCGGCGGTTTATTATTACAGGCCCGGAATGGAAGGCTATGAAGATAAATGGGTTGTCCATTTGAAAGGTGGTGGCTCTTGTTTTGATGAACAGTCATGTACTGAGCGTTGGAAGACTCAGCGAAGTTTAATGTCTTCGAAGAATTATAATAATTATATGAAAGGTGCGGGAATAATGTCGGCGGATTCAAGTGTGAACCCTGATTTTTATGCTTTTAACCATGTTTATGTCCCTTATTGCACTTCAGATGTGCACAGCGGTGATGCTGAAATTACTTATGGAGACAAGACAATGCAAATGAGGGGTGCAAACGTTGTCGAGGCAATTTTTGAAGATTTGCCTTTTGAAGAAGCTTCCGAAATCTTGTTGACGGGAAGCAGTGCCGGTGGCGCTGGAGTTGTACGTAATTTGGATAGAGTTGCTGATTGGTTTCCAAATGTTCAAGTGAAGGGGGTTGTTGACAGTTCGTGGTTCCCCTTTGTTATGGAGCCTTATGCCGAGGTTGAAGAAAATGCCAGAAAGACGGCTTTAACAGAGGAGGAGTTTTTGGCTTTTAATTTGTTTATTGATGAAACCTGTAGAGAATCTGAGGATTTTAATCTTGTTGGGTGTGGGGTAGACACTTTGACCAAGTACGTTGAAACGCCGTTCTTTGTCTATGTGGATCAGAATGACCAGAATCATCTTACAAAAGATTTAGGAATTTCCGACCCTAATGATCCTGAGCAATTAGCGGTTATTGATGAATTTGCTGCGAATGTGAGGGAAGCTGCAGAAGGTTTGGATGCAGTTTTTTGTCCACGTGTAGGCGGGCATACCGCGGTTGCGGGATTGAGATTCAATTCAGTCGAAATTGATGGCCATTCTTTCCAAGAGGTGCTTGGAAATTGGTATTTTGACAGAGGTGTTCCTATTAAAGTAATTGAAGGAGATTAGTCTTCAGATGGTTCAGATATTGCAAGGCTTTGAATTAAATCAATGAAATTGCAGTTATTAATGCGAGTTTTCATGTTTTCAAAGGCTGTATTCTTGTTGTCTGGATTTTCACGTAATTCTTTGAGAAGGCCGTTGAATATATGATAGTAAACCCCGAAAACTTTATTCATATTGGATCCTCTGGCAAATGTTCTTTGGGATTGGACGCGACGGGCCTTGAATTCTTCAAATAGTGCTTCAATTTCAGCTTTTAGTTTGTCTGTGTGTACGAGGTCTGGACAGATTGAGATTCTTCTGTAGATGTCTAGAATGTCGCTGTGAGTTTGTTTTAGTTTTGCCGTTAAATACATAGCTAGAAAATTTGTACTGCCATCTTGATCTAGGTCCAGATCACGGATTACTTGGTCGGCTTGCGCAATAAAAGTTTGAGCATAACTTAGATGTGGCTGGAATTGAATTTCCTGCATTTCAGTTTTACGACGGGCTAGATTTTTTTTAATTTTCTCTTTGGTTTTTTCGTCCAGTTTTGTGCCTCTGAAGAGGTTGAGTTGTCGTGTGTCTTCTTCAAATGACTCAATTAATTCCATAAATTTTTCAAGTGGTAAATCTTGAGAGGCAAGGAGTTGAGTTAGAATTGCAGCGTCTGTGCCAAGGTGACCTGAGATTCTGCCAATTTTATCTCTTCTGCGAGAGAATCTACGGTTTGTGGCCACAAGGCGAGCTTGCAGTGCGCGAGGGTTGTTTCTGCCTTTACGATCTTTTAAAGGCAGGGTGCTCATGACTTGGTCGAGAATTGCAACTTTCTCTATGTCTTCAACGTTTTTTAATTGGTCGATTATTTCTTTTAATTCCGTTTTGATTCCTTCTTCATCTGCAGGAGTTAAGGTTCGCCAGTCGTCCAGGCAAATGTGGATGTCCTCAATTTTGTTTTGGAGTGCTTGGAGGAGACGGACTTCGTCAGTATAACTTTTATCAATGTGGACAAGGCGTCTTTCTGCGGCGTGTATGTCTGTTACTGTGAATGATTTTTTGAGATCATTGTCACGTTGTGCTATAAAAACCATTCCTTTTTTTGGTCCGTCTGAAACTTTGAGCATTCTACCTGGAGCTCCTTTGCGGAATCTTAATTCTTTTCCTTGGTGAAAGACCGGTTCAAGGTCTAGAAGTACTTCACGAACGGCGGGAATTGCGGATATTTTTGCTTTGGTTCTTTCAATTATTTTTGCTCGGGGTGGGGCTTTATGATCTTCAAGGCCTAGATTGTCAAGGTCTGTTGATTCTAGCCAAAGCGGTGCAATTACTGCGGCTTTGAGCTCTTCTTGTTCGTGACCGTGGCGTGGGCGGATTCGAAATGGGCCAGGGCATAAACATTCTTGAGCGGTTTTACTTGCGGTTCGTCCACCTTTATTGAAATTTTCGTCTCCTTTCATTCGATCTAAAAACGGATTGTTTTCCAGTTGCTCAAGGAAGGATTGAAATACCAAATGAAGCGCCTCAAGTTGTTTGACGATTCTATTGTGTGATCTGTCTGGTTGAGATGGGTTTGTTGTTTTTAGACATGACTCATAAACGTCTTGGAGAAGTTTTTCAACGTAGGGATGTGCGCGGTACCTGTTTTTTTTCTCGTCCCAAACGGGTGCCCAGGGTTTTGCTAGCTCGCCAATGCGATTGAATTCAGGGCTTAGGTCAGGTACGGGGTTTAGTTTGACCATGCAATGAAGTTAGAAGGGAACATTGAAGCATGGAAATTGGCTTTTGGCTATTCTTTGTCAGGCGGGATGTTGTAATAGTCAAAAAGATAAGTGGCGATGTTTTTGTAAATGAAACCTGCGGTTGATGCACCCCATTCAACGGTTCGTGGGCGGTCCAGTTTGACTAGAACAATGAATATAGGGTCGTCAATTGGACCGAATCCAACAAAAGAACCAATTGTTGTACCACGGCCTTTCAGGGCTTTCCCCCATTTGTATGTTTGTGCCGTTCCTGATTTTCCAGCAAAATAGTGGTTGTCCAGGGCGAGTGAGAGATAACTTTCTGCGGTTGCGACCATCATTGCAGTAATTGTTTCCGCACTTTCTTTTTCCAGCACTTGACGGACAATTTGAGGTTCAAAAGTTTCTACGCTGCCATCAGGGTATTCTATTTGCTTTATAATTTGTGGCTGCATCATAATCCCCCCGTTTGCAAGAGTGGTATAAGCTTGGATTAGCTGCAAAGGGGTGACGGATATACCTTGTCCGAATGCTTTTGTTACAAGTTCCGAGTCTGCCCAGTAGTCATAATATTCAAGTGTGCCTGTGACTTCGTCATTAATGGTGATGCCTGTGCGCTCTGTGAACCCGTAATTTTTGAGGTAGCTGTACATGAGATTTCGACCCATTTTCATTGCGACCCAAGCCATTCCAGTGTTGCAAGAGTGCTGCAAAACTTGAGTCATTGTTTCAATGCCGTGGTATGTATCATCAAAAGTGTGGATTTCGTATTCGTCAACTTGTAGGGGGCCACTGTCTACAAAAGTTGTGTTTGCCGTTACTTCGTCTGAGTCTACTGCTGCTCCCATTACGAGTGGCTTGAAGACTGATCCTGGCTCGTAAACTTCTTGAACCATTTTGTTTTTGTAGACTTCAGGACCTACTTTATTTATGTAACCAAAATATTTTTCCGGGGCGTTTGCGTCCGGGAAGAGTTGAATTCTGACGTCCGGGTCTTTGTGAAGATAAAGCCAATAAATCGGTTCTTCTTCAGTGCCGCGGATAAAAAAGTTTTTTTCTTTGTCTTCTTCAGAGAGGGTGATTTCTTCTTTTTCGAATACGTCACCGTATGTGTTTGGGTTGAAGGTTGGGTATTGGGCCATGGCCAGGATGGCGCCGGTTTTTGGGTTCATTACAATTACTTGTCCGCTGTCTGCTTGATATTCTTCGACTCCTTGAGCCAAGTAGCGTTCAACTTGAAGCTGTATGGCTCGATCAATTGTTAGTGTTATATCTGCACCGTCCTGGGCTTCTTCAATTATTGAGGTTCCTACCGTGATTTGTTTGCCGTATGCGTCGAGTTGGGATGTGAAAATTCCATCTTTGCCTTTGAGTATGTCGTTAAAGGTGCCCTCCATTCCGTATTGGCCGTCGCCGGCGGAGTTTACGTAGCCAAGAACTTGCGCAGCAAGTTCGCCTTCCGGGTAAAAGCGGAAATATTCTTCTTTTAAGCGAATTCCCAAGAATTTTGGTTCTTCAAGTTGGCGGTCTTCTTCCAAAATGGTTTCAATTTGTTTGGAAATTTCAGGTTCCAGTTTGTGCTTTAAAATTACGTAGCGATTTTTGCCAAGCAGGGTGCTTTCAAGTCCGTCTGCGTCCGTTCCAAAAACTTCCGCTAAGCGCTTTGCAGTGGCGCTTTTATTGGAGATTTTGGAGGGGAAAGCGTAGAGGTTGCCTCCGTCTGAAACTTCCAGTCCTTCCAATTTGAGATCTTTAAGTTCCTGGAGTGTCAGTTCATCCAGGTCTTCTGCAATTAAAATTACATCACGGGTTTTTCTGGCAAGTATGTCACGAAGATTGGCTTCAAAGTCTGCTGCCAATTCTTCATCTGTTTTGGGTTTGAGTTTGTCCTCTGCTTCTTTGCGGAGTTCTTCATTTTCTATTTCAGAGATTGTTTTTTCTTCCTCTTCCAGGCGTTTGTCGTCCAGTTCTCTTTCAATTTCCAGATCAAAAAGGAGAGGAGCAAGGGTCGAAGCCAAAAGGTCCGGGTCGTCAATTAGGGTGGGGTCCGCGTAGATCATGTCCAGCGTGGTGTTGGTGGCCAGTTTGTAGACGTCTCCAGAGTGGTAGTCGTCAATTAAAATCTCTCCCCGGCGGGAAGGCAATGTGGTGTAGCCTTGTTGTTCACGTTGGGCGATTGCTTTGTAGTAGCCGTGATGGATGACTTGTAAGAAAAATAAGCGCAATACAATTGCAGAGCTAATTAGAATGACTACTGCAAACAGGATATGAATGCGAGTGATTTGGAGCGGTTGTTTCATTTTTACTCTCAAACCATATCTTTTGTACGGAATCTTGTAAATGTTAGAAGTTGAGAGTATTTTGGAGGCCCTTAAGAGATCTTATGTATAGAAAATCCACCCTTACGAACGGTTTGCGTGTTATTACAAACAAAATGTCCGGCACGAATGCAGTCACTTGTATGGTTTTAGTGAAAGCCGGATCTAGGTGGGAGACAAAGAATATCAGCGGGATTTCGCACTTTTTGGAGCATATGTTTTTCAAAGGCGCGAAAAAATATGAAAATGCAAAAGCGGTTTCTGAGGCGATAGATAGTGTTGGTGGTGATTTTAATGCTTTTACGGGGAAGGAGTATGCCGGTTATTATGTGAAAGTGGCGTCTGCGCATACCAAACTTGCTTTGGACGTGCTGTCTGACATGATGCAGCATGCAAGGTTCGCGGAGGAGGAAATTGAAAAGGAGCGCGGGGTGATTTTGGAGGAATTCAATATGTATCAGGATACGCCAATGTATCAGGTGGCGTGGAATTTTGAGCGCGCTATGTTTGGGGACCAGCCGCTTGGTTGGGATGAAATTGGGTTAAAAGATGTGATTAGAGGGCTTAAAAGGGAGGACTTTGTGAAGTATAAAGAGTCGCTTTATACAACTGAGAATATGGTTTTGGTTATGGCTGGGGATGTGAATCATGATGAAGCTGAAAAATTGGCCGACAAATATTTTCATATGGAGGCAGTTAAAACTACTCGGGAAATGAAGTCGTTTGTTTCCGGATTGGATAGTGTTGAGCGCGTTAGTTTGCAGACCAAAAAGACCGAGCAGACGCATTTGGTTTGCGGTGTGCCTGGCTTGCCGGAGGATCACAAGGATCACTATGTTTTGAAGGTTTTGGCTTCAGTTTTGGGAGGCAGCATGAGTTCCAGGATGTTTTTGGCGGTTCGTGAGGCTAAAGGGCTTGCTTACTATATTTCAACGGGAACCGAGGATTATTTGGATACAGGCGCTTTGTATACTCGGGCAGGGGTGGATGTGAACCGGGTTGATGATGCTGTTAAGGCAATTGTTGAGGAGTATGATAAGGTTAGGAGGCTGGGTGTGCCGGCGACGGAGGTGAAGAAGGGAAGGGAGTTTTTGAAGGGGAAGTTGACTTTGAGGCTTGAGGATTCGGAGAATTTGGCGCAAATGTATGCGCGGGACGAACTTTTGCATGATGGTGTAAGGACTTACGCAGAAATTGCCAAGGAGATTGATGAAGTAACGGCGGAAGATGTGCACAGAGTTGCGAAAGATTTGCTTCAAGACGACGCGTTATATTTGGCGGTGATTGGGCCGTATGAAGATGAGGAGAGGTTTTTGAAGGGGCTTAAGTTTTAGTTCTCAGTAAATCCGACCAGAGCGTTTTTAGGAGCACTCTCCATAATTTTAGAGACTGCTTTTCTGATTTCTTCTCTGGTCCCCGAGAGTATTAAAGTATTTGTTTCACCTTCAGGTTCAATATTTATTGATACGTTAGGGTCGAGTGTGACCATTTTTTCCAGAATGCTTTGAATCGACAGGCGGACTGTTAGTTGGGCGGATGATGTTGGTTTGTCATGCGGGCTTCTGTAACCCTCTCTAATGCTTTCTTTAATTTTTTTTAATAATATTGTTTGTGCCTCTTCGTCATTTGGGAAGAAATATCTTGCTACAGCTATATATCTTGGTTGAATATCCGCTACTCCTACTCCTCCGCGCTTCTTGTCTGTAAAAACCCCTTTTGCCATTTGCCAAAGTTGTCTTGAGCTAACCGCCGGCCCGGTTCCTTGATTATAATCAGGTCTAAGTTTACTCATTTCTGAAGCCATTATTTTATAACTTTTCCCACAATGCAAAATACCAAGCTTGATTATTTCTTGAGCAGTCATTCTTTCCATTTCTTCATGCGTGAGTTGTGATTCTGTGGTTTGTGATTTAATTTCAGTCATATTTTGAATTATTGGAGGCGGATAATACTAGTGCACTATTGGGTAGTCAAATTTTCTTTGAGATTTCTATTGGTTTTTTTTTGATTTTCAGGCAAGCTGTGGGCGAATTTAAACGATACATTATGGAAAGAACACTTGTACTTATTAAACCGGATGCCGTGCAACGGGGGCTTGTGGGGGAGATTATTTCCAGGTTTGAGAAGAAAGGGCTGAAGTTGGTGGGACTCAAGATGATGACGCTTGATGAGGCGGTTTTGAGGGAGCATTATGCGCATTTGGCGGATAAACCTTTTTTTGAAGGCTTGTCTAATTTTATGAAGAGTTCGCCGGTTATTGCACTTTGTTTAGAGGGGCTTGAGGCTGTTGATGCGGTTAGGTTGGTGACGGGGATTACAAAAGCACGGGAAGCTGATGGTGGTACTATTAGAGGTGACTTTGCCATGAGTGTTTCATGCAATGTTGTGCATGCATCTGATTCACGCGAGTCAGCGGAGAAAGAAGTGCCAAGATTTTTCAACCCTGATGAAATTCATGAATACTTCAAGAGCGAATACGTGCACGTGTACGCAGAAGACGAACGCTAGGAGGTCTCAAGTTTGGCGTCGATTTTTAGAGCTTAGGGAGGCAGGGAAGCGGCCTGTGCTTTTTGATGGTCATGGTAGGTGGAGTTATGTTTGTGTGCCGGCGGAGGTTCAGCCGGAGTATGGGGAGGATTTGGGGTTTTTGGATGTGGGAGGAGGTGAGGTGGGTAATGGGCCGGCTTTTGAAGGCGGATGGGTCGGTTTTTTGACTTATGATTTTGGGCTTTCGCTGCTTGGTGTTCGGTCACGACATAAGGCTAAATTGCCACGGATGTGGTGGCGGTTTTGTGACCAGGTTTTTGCGTTTTTGGTGACTCAGGAGGATTCGCTTGAGGGGGAGTTTTTGCTGAGGGATTTTGGGCCTTCGCTTTTACCGGAGGAATATGCGGAGAAAATTGAGAAGATTCATGAGTTTGAGCGAAACGGAGATTCGTATCAAGTTAATTTTGCACAGGAGTTTAGGGGTGAATTTGAGGGAGATCCGTTTTTTTTGTATTGCGCACTTTTTGCGGCAAATCCGTCAGCGATGTGTTTTTATGCGGAGGATGACGGGTGGGCGGTTTGCAGTAATTCGCCGGAACGGCTTTTTTCTTTGCGGGATGGTGTTGTCCGGGCGGAGCCAATAAAGGGGACGGTTGGAGCGGAGGAAGATGCGGGGTTTTTGCTTAAGGATGAGAAAAGTCAGGCGGAGCTTTCAATGATTGTAGATTTACTGCGGAATGATCTGGGGCGGGTTGCGCGGACAGGAAGTGTTCGAGTGCCTAAGCATGCGGCGGTGATGGATTTAAAAAATGTTCGGCATACTTACAGTGCTATAGAGGCGGAGCTAAAGAATGGTTTGGGCGCTAGCGATATTTTGAAGGCGCTTATACCGGGTGGGTCGGTGACGGGGTGTCCAAAGAAACGGACTTGTGAAATTATTGATGAGTTGGAGAGTTTTAGCCGGGGGGCGTATTGTGGGAGCAGTGGGTTTGTATCTGTAAATGGGTGCGCGGATTTTAATATTATGATTCGGACGGCGACTGTCGCGGATGGGCGCTTGGTTTTTCCGGCGGGCGGGGGGATTTTGATAGACAGCAGGGCGGAGGATGAATATGAGGAGACAATTAAGAAGGTGGGCGTTGTCAAAATGCTTAAAATGGTTTAGGATCCAGCCGGAATTAATCTTATTATTTTATGATTGAAGAAGAAACCAATGAACCTAGTATGCCGGATTTTGCGGCTTGCGGTAGTTTTGAAGAGTTGGTTGAAAGTTTTGAAAAAGTGGAGGGGGATAGAGATTTGCAGGCGGATTTTGATGTTGAGCATCTTGAAGCGATTGTTGGAAAGGTGGAGTCTTTGATTTTGGAAAATCAGGGGGCGATTGAAGCCACAAAAGGTTCCATTGATAACTCATCGGCTTTTAAGAGGGCGCAAGATGCGCTTGATTCCCTATGTGCGCTTTTCAATGAAATTTTGGAGGGGTCGCCTTTTTTGGAAAGGATTATGGGTGATGATATTAGGGCGGTAGTTGTTCGTTTTACAGAGTTGAAGTCGCAAATTGGGCAGGGTTTAGATTTTTTTAAATGAAAAATTTGTCTGTCCATTCCGGCGTGTATGAGACGCTCCGAAGTTTTTCCGGGATTTTTGTTTTTTTACCGGAGCATGAGGCGCGGCTAAAGTCGTCTTGTTCGGCGATGGGTTTGGAGGCACCGGATTTAAAAGAGATAGCGGAGCGGTTTAGGGAAAAGGATGTTCGTTTGCGGGTGAGTGTTAATGTTTTGGGTGAAGTGGAGGTTCGTTCTGAACATTTGCCTGCGTGGAGTGGGTCGTTTTTGTACCCGGAGGTTTGGCGGGTGAAGCCGGTGCATGTGGAAAGAAAAGATCCGGAGCTGAAAAGTACGGATACGGAAGCGCAGACTGCGGCAAGGAAGGAGGCGCGGAGGGATGGATACGGGGAGGTTTTGTTGGTGTCCGTGGATGGCAGGATAACCGAGGGTGGGATTACGAATGTTTGGTTTGTTGCGGGGGATCATTTGGTGACACCCGGGAGGGATATTTTGCCTGGGATTTCACGGGGGCTTGTTTTGAAAGCGTGTGAGGCGCTTGGGATTGAAGTTGAGGAGCGGGATATTTTTGAAACTGAATTGAGTGATTTTGATGCGGTTTTTTTGACGAATTCGATTCGCGGAATGGTTGCGACGGATGAGGTTCATCCGTTGATGCTGCGGGTTGCGGAGTGGTGTTCTTCCTACATTAACCAACGGATTGATGCAGCGAGATACTAAAATAATGGGGATTTTGAACATTACACCGGATAGTTTTTCTGATGGGGGAAGGTTTGAGCGTGAGGATCTGGTTTCGGTTGCGAGGGAGATGTACGAGGATGGGGCGGAGGTTTTGGATATTGGTGGGGAGTCGACGGGGCCGGGGTCAAGTGACGTTTCCGCGGAGGAGGAGATTTTGCGAGTTGTGCCGGCGTTTTTGGCGGTTCGGGATGCTTTGCCGGGGGTGATGATTTCCGTTGACACGTGGAAAAGTGAGGTTGCTTTGGCCGCTTTGGAAGCCGGGGCCGGGATGATTAACGACGTGACGGCGGGTCGGAGGGACGAGCGGATTTTTGAAGTTGCGGCGCGAATGAATGTGCCGGTCGTTTTGATGTATTCAAAGGATAATTCGCCCAGGACGACGCGGGAGGAGCGAGATTACGAGGATGTTGTGAGAACGGTGAAGGAGTTTTTGCGGGAGCGAATCCGGCTGGCGCGGTCTTATGGAGTTAAGGAGATTATTGTGGATCCGGGGATGGGGCTGTTTGTGAGCGGTAAGCCTGAATATTCGTGGGAGATTATTGAGCGGATATCAGAATTTGAGGAGCTTGGCTGTCCGATTTTGGTGGGGACGAGCCGGAAGAGTTTTTTGGGGGAAGATAGGGAAGGTGGGACTTTGGTGACTTCAGCTGTTTTGAGGGGGAAGGTGGATTATTTGCGGGTGCATGATGTGCTTTCGAATGGGACGGTAATATGCTAGATTTTTAGTCCTTAATCACTTTTATGCTTGTTTCAAAGGAATTCACGTTCGACTCGGCACATTTTTTGACCGACTATAAAGGGAAGTGCGAGAGGTTGCATGGACACACATATAAGCTTAGGGTGACTGTTGAGGGTGAAATTGGTTCGAACGGGCTGGTGATGGATTTTGTGGATTTGAAAGGGCTTGTGAAGGAACGAATTTTGGAAAAATATGACCATCAGAATTTAAATGATTTTTTTGAAAATCCGTCCGCGGAGAATATGGCGGTTAAATTTTGGGAGGAGCTTTCCGGCGGGTTGCCGGGAAGTGTTAAATTGTGGGAGATTCGGCTTTGGGAGACGCCTAATTCGTTTGTAACTTATCACGGGAGCCCTCCACAAAAGGGTCCTCAATAAATCAAAATGCATCTTTTGTACTCTCGCTTCGTTAAAGCTTATCAACGTACCTTCTGGTACGCCTTCGTCGCATTGCCTTGCGAGAGCACAAAATCTTTTATTTTTATTAAACTTCGGCCCTTTTGTGGAGGGCTCATTGGGAAATGAGGATTTTTTTGGCTCTGGGATCAAATTTGGGGGATAGAGAGGCGAATTTGATAACGGCGAAAGATCTTTTGATGAAGAAGGATGTTTTGGTGGTGGGACAGTCTGATGTACGGGAGACCAAGCCGCTTGGTCAAAAAAATCAACCAGATTATTTAAATCAGGTGGTGGAAGTTCGTTCCAGTTTGGGGCCTATGGAGCTTTTACAGGTATGTAAGGAGGTTGAGGCGGAGATGGGGCGGCCGGGGGCGAGGGTTGGGAATGTGAAATTTGGGGAGGAAAAATGGGAGAGCAGGGTGATTGATGTGGATATTTTGTTTTATGGGGATAAGGAGATTCGTACGGCGGAGCTTACAATTCCGCATCCGGGGGCGCTTGAACGGGATTTTATTTTGGAGGGGATGAAAGATTTGGATGAGGAATTTATTAGTTCACGTATAATGGGGTCATGAATAAAAGACAAAAAGAACTGAGACTTAATGTCCTTGAGTATATTTTTTGGAAGGGTCGAGGGCATAGCGGGCGAATTTTGTCGTCTGTGGATATTTTGGAAGGGCTTTATTTTGGGGAGGAGAATGGGCGGCAGATTTTCAAGTCTGATGCTAGCATGCCGCAGATGCCGGAGCGGGATATTTTTGTTCTTTCAAAACTTACGGCATTGCCGGCACTTTATTCTGTCTTAAATATGCGAGGGTATAAGTTGCCGGAGGTTTTGCCGGATGAGCCAGATAGGAAAGTGCCGGGGATTGAGGCTTCCGTTAGCGAAGATGCGGAAGGGCTTTTACATGCTGTAGGAATTGCTGAGGCTATAAAAATGGACAGGCGGAATCAGCATGTTTTTTGTTTGGTGGGTGATTATGAGTTGGATAATGGACCAGCTTGGGAGGCGATTTCAATTGCGTCTGAGAGGAATTTGGATAGGCTTTGCGTTGTGGTGGATGAAAACAGCGTGAATGAGGAGCGAATTCAGGAGAAATTTGAAGCTTTTGGGTGGAAAGTTATAAAATTAAGGGATGCGCATGACCATGATGAGATTGTTTATGGATTTTTAAGAGCTAGGATTACTCAGCGCAAGCCAACTTGCATTTGGGCGCCAACGGTGAAGTCCAAGGGAGTACCTTTTGCTGAACATAAGCCTGAGTATGATGACGTTGTGTATAGTGAGGAGGAGATGGTGGAAATAAGAAAAATCTTACTATGAAAAACATTATTTTCAGAACCATGGGTATAAATTATTGGAGATGCATGATCTCCAATAATTTATCCATAAGGTTTAATGGTTCTGAAAATAATGTTTTTCATAAAGCTTTCCTTTTTTTGAACTATGAAACTTGATGAAAAATTGACGCAGATAGGATTGAAAATGAAAAACTTGGTTGTGGTGGATTTGTCGTTTCCAGAAATGAAGTTCCCTGCATTTAAAAGTGCGTATGAGCAAAGGTATGTGCATTTGCTGCATAGAAAAACAAGTGCGGTGAAAATTGCGGGTGGAATTGCAAGCCAAGGGAAGATTGTTTTAGTTTTTGGTGTTGACAATGGGGAAGTGAATTTGTCTGACAGTACTTTGAATGTGAAGGTGGTCAAACGGGATAAAAGTGCACATTGGGATAATCTGGAGAGAGATCTAAAAGAATTTGGGGCATCTGTTTTGTTGATTCCGAGCGAGGATTGAAGTAAAGTGGACGCAACCCCATTCAATAAATGTCCAAGCTAAGGAACATTCAAGTCTTCTCAGGCACATCGCATCCTGCGTTGGCGGGGGCTATTTGTTCGGAACTTGCTGTTCCGCTTTCAGAAATGCATATATCACGTTTTGCGTGTGGAGAGATTTATGCAAAGCCTGTTCCCTCTGTGAGAGGGCAGGACGTTTATATTGTTCAGACGGCAACGGAGAGAGTTAATGAGGATTTGATGGAACTTTTTATTATGATAGATGCAATGAAGAGGTCTTTTGCGGGCTCAGTGCATGTAGTTATGCCGCATTTTGGATATGCAAGGCAGGATAGAGTCGCTTCGCCTAGGGAGCCGATTAGTGCAAAAGTTGTTGCAAATTTGATTGCTGCGGCTGGTGCTGATCATGTAATTACAATGCATCTTCACAGTGATCAAACCCAAGGTTTTTTCCCATTCCCTGTGGATAATTTGAGCCCCAGGAAGATGTTTATTGATTATTTGAAGAGTAAAAAGATAAATGATCCTGTTGTTGTTGCTACAGACGCGGGAGCGGCAAAAGATGCTGGCAGATTGGCAAGAGCTTTGGATGCACCAATGGCGGTTTTGACCAAGGAAAGGCCAAGGTTTAATGTGGCAGAGATTACTTCTGTGGTTGGAGATGTTGAAGGAAAAACCTGTATTGTTTATGACGACATGATTGATACGGCGGGCTCGGTTTGTGCAGCGCACAAGGCTTTGGTGGAAAATGGAGCAAATGCTGAAATTTATTTGGTTGCTACACATCCTGTATTTTCTGAACCGGCAGTTGATAGGCTTACTGCGACTGGGTTTGAAGAGGTAATAGTAGCGGATACTATTCCTGTTTCTGGAAGAAAGCGCTTTAAGGGGCTGCAAGTTTTAAGTGTTGCACCATTGATTGCGCGTGTTATTAGGGCTATTCATGAAAATAAGTCAGTAACAGAAGCTCATTAATCTATTTTTATGCAAGTTTTTATTGGTAGTGACCATGCAGGATGTAATTTAAAAGAAGAGCTGAAACCACATTTGAAAAAGTTTGGACTGGAGGTTGAAGATTTGGGGGTTTTTAATCAGGAAAAGGCTGACTATCCGGACATTGCCAAAGCGGTGGCTGAAAAAGTTGCTTCGAATGAAGGGAGCCGGGGAGTTTTGATTTGTGGAAGCGGTGTGGGAATGAGTATGGCGGCAAATAAAGTAAAGGGAATTCGTGCGGCTCAAGCTTATGATGTAACGGTTGCCAAATATTCACGGCTGCATAATGATGCAAATGTTCTTTGTTTGGGTGAGCGAATGACCGGAGTTTTGGTTGCAAAGGAAATTTTGGATGTATTTATGATGACAGAATTTGAGGGTGGACGACACGAAGGTCGCGTTCAAAAAATTACTGATATTGAAAATGCATAAACACAAAGTTCAGATTGCGGCATCAATTCTCTCTGCAGATTTCGGTGAGCTTAACAAAGATATTAAATCAGTTGAGGATAAGGTTGATTTACTACATGTGGATGTGATGGACGGGCACTTTGTTCCGAATTTGACGTTTGGGGCACCAGTTGTTAAGTGCATAAAAACTAAATTGCCAATGATTTGTCATTTGATGGTGGAAAATCCTGAGGATTTGATAGATGATTTTGCTGCTGCGGGAGCTGGTGGGATTTCGTTTCATCAAGAAGTGGCGCCGCATATGAATAGGCTTGTTGAACGCATTAAATCACTTAGGATGAAGGCGGGTGTGGCAATTAATCCCGCTACGCCGGTTTGGACCCTTGAGGACATTGTGGACGAGTTGGATTTTGTGCTTGTTATGAGCGTGAATCCCGGATTTGGTGGACAAGAATTTATCCCGGAGGCACTTGAGAAAGTTGCGCTTTTGCGGGAGATGAGTCCAGATTTATCTATTGAAGTAGATGGTGGTGTGAATGAAAAAACTGCAGCAAAAATTATTGAAGCAGGAGCGAATATACTCGTTTCCGGCTCTTATATATTTAGTTCAAAAAACCGCGCAGATGCGATTAAAAACCTGCGTGGTTAGTAAGGCCCTCCACAAATGGGCACTCAATAAATCAAAATGAATATTTTACTCACTCGCATCGTTAATGCTCCTCAAAATACCTCTGGTCTGGTACTACTTCGTCGCATTGCCTTGCGACTGAGTAAAATATCCTATTTTTATTAAACTTCGGCCCTTTTGCGGAGGGCCTTATAATTTAACCCCCCTTAAACAATGATAATCGCAACTTTAAAAGAAATTAAAGACAACGAAAACCGCGTTGGTCTTACACCTTACGGTGTTAAGGAACTTGTGGACGAGGGCCACGAGGTAATTGTGCAGGAAACTGCAGGAATTGGTAGTGGATTTTCTGACAGCGAATACACCGCTGCTGGTGCAAAAATGATGCGCAATCCGGAAGATATTGTTAAGGCTGCAGATATTTTGGTTAAAGTGAAAGAGCCGCTTCCTTCCGAGTATAATTTGCTTGAGCAATTTGCAGGAAAGACTTTATTTACTTACTTGCACTTGTCCGGAGTCGACAAGAGGCTTACAAAAGTTTTGGTAAACAACAATATTACTGCAATTGCTTACGAAACGGTTCAAGATGAGAAAGGACAGTTGCCGCTTTTGGCGCCCATGAGTGAAGTTGCGGGAGTTTTGGCCGTTCAATACGGAGCGGAATATTTGCAGAAAAAGTATGGCGGAAGAGGTGTGACTTTGGGAACAATTACAGGAACCGGGTCTGCTCGTGTTGTAGTTGTTGGAGGCGGACACGTTGGTGCGACCGCTGCGCGAACTGCAGCTGGAATGGGCGCTCGCGTAAAACTTTTTGATATTAATCCTGCTAGGGTTGCCGCGTTAAACACAGAGATGCAAGAATTTTTAGGACCAAACTTGGGTAAGAATTTTGAGGCTATTGTTCCGGATGGTACAAATTTTGATGAGGCGCTTTCCGAATGTAATTTGCTAGTTGGCGCTGTTTTGGTTGCGGGAGCTAAGGCTCCGGTTGTTGTTAGTGAAGAACAAGTTAAGTCTATGAAAGAAGGCTCTGTGATTGTGGATGTGTCAATTGATCAAGGTGGATGTATTTGGGGATCAAAATGTACTTCTCATTCAGAACCAACTTACGAAATTTACGGAAAGATTTTCTGCTGTGTTCCTAATATGCCAGGGCAGGTTAGTCGTCAGTCAACAATGGCGCTAACGAATGCGACAATTCCTTACCTTAAAATGATTGCAAAAGATGGAGCTGAGGCACTTTTAAAATCTTCTTTAAGTGGAGATGGACGCTTTGCACGTGGACTTAATGCGTACAAAGGACACATCACATACGAAAGTGTTGCGAAGGATTTGGGGATGGAAGATAAATATAAGTCAGTAAGTGAGTTGGTTGGGTAGTATTTGAAAAGAGGAAGGCGGGCCGGAGACGGCCCGCCTTTTTTAATCCTTTTTTGGATCAATTTTTTTGGGATTTTGTGGGCAATTTTGACATGGTGATACCGCATTTAGATCAAAAACATCAAAGAATCTAAGTTTTGTGCAAAATTGACAATTTGAAATTGCAGCTTTGATTGGCATTGCGAATCCCGGGTCGCAATTGAAGTCGTCAATGATTATTTTTGTTGTTTCCATAAGTAAAATAGTTTATTAAAATTTTTGCTTTGGTGGCTGCGATAACGATTTCGATTGGTGATGGTTTTGATTAGATTTTTCATGATAAAAAAACCGCCCTGCTGAAGGGCGGCTGAATTTTATGTTCAAATTAACGCACCTCAGCTTTGAGAGATAGCGTAATAGTTTGAATTGTTAGTGTTTTGAGTCATGTTGCGATTATACTGTTAAACATTGAGCATGTCAATGAGCTTGCTGAGTAAAGTTGGTCACGTGCCCAATTTTTATTGCCTGACTTGTCCGTCTCCACGCACGATCCATTTGTAGCTTGTGAGTTCTTTAAGGGCCATGGGACCGCGAGCGTGAAGTTTTTGGGTTGAGATGCCGATTTCCGCACCCATGCCGAACTGGGCGCCGTCGGTGAAGGCGGTGGAAGCGTTTACATAGACAACCGCGGCGTCTACTTTGGTGAGGAATTCTTGAGCGGAATTTTGATCTTCTGTTACTATGGCTTCCGAGTGCATGGAGGAGAAGCGCGTAATGTGGTCGATGGCTTCTTCAAGGGAGGAAACGGTTTTGATGGACATGCGATTGGACAAAAATTCAGTGCCAAAGTGTTCGGGGAGTGCTTTTTTCAGGTTTGGGTAGGCGGGAAGGGCGGCGCAACTGGGTTCGTCCGCGAAAATTTCAGTACCTTTTTGTGCGAGTTCTTCGGTGAGGACGGGGAGGTCCGGGAGGCGTTCTTTATGAATGACAAGGGTGTCCAGGGCGTTGCAAACGGAGACGCGGCGGGTTTTGGCGTTCGTTATTATTGCGCGGGCTTTTTGGAGATCCGCGTGCTTGTCCACGTAGGTGTGGCAGATTCCGGCGCCGGTTTCAATTATTGGTACGCGGGAGTTTTTTTTCACAAAATTGATTAGGTTTTGGCCACCGCGAGGAATTATTACGTCTACAAATTTGTCGGCTTCAAGGAGGGTTTTTACGGCTTCTCTGTCCGGGGGGAGTAAAAGGGTGAAATTTGTGTCCAGATTGTGTTTTTTTAGGGTGGACTTTATGATTTGCATTGCTGCTTTGTTTGAGTCGGCTGCGTCTGAGCCGCCTTTTAAAACGGAGGCATTGCCTGATTTGAAACAGAGTGAAAAAACGTCAAAAGTTACATTTGGGCGGGCTTCATAAATTACACCAATAACGCCGAGTGGGACGCGGATTTTTTTTAGTTCTAAGCCGTTTTCAAGGGTTCGTTGTTCAATTGTTTCGCCAAGTGCTGAAGGGAGAGTGACTACGTTTTTAATGTCTGCGGCTATGGCTTCAATTCGCTCGGGCGTTAGGCAAAGCCGGTCGTATTTGGGATCCGCGGAGTCCATTTTGTCCAAATCTTTTTGGTTTGCTGTGAGGAGGGTGTTCTGGGATGCCAAAAGTTCTTCTGCAAGAGAGAGTAGGAGTGCGTTTTTTTGTTTGTCTGAAAGGAGGGCGAGGGAGCGGGAAGCTGCGCGAACTTGTTGGAGGAGATTAATCATGAATTTAATTCTTTTGAGCGATTAAAAGCCGCGTCTATGGCGGAGTTGAAGGCTGGGGGTAGTGTTTGCGAAAGTTCTTTTAGGGCTGCTTCCGTTGTTCCCCCTTTGGAAGTTACTGCTTGGCGCCAGTTTTCAGCTGTGAGTGAGTTCGCTTCCAAGAGGGCGGCGCTGCCTGTGAAAGTTTGCTCGGCTATAAGGCGAGATTCTTCAGCAGAGAAGCCCATTTGTTGGGCTTTTTGGGCTAGGAGTTCCGTGAAATAGAAAAAATAGGCGGGGCCGGAGCCGGAAAGGGCTGTTATTGCATCCAAAAGGGATTCGTCTTGAACTTCAATAGAGGTACCGAAAGATGAAAAAATTTCAGCTGCGAGTTTTTTATCTTCTAGGGAGGTGACTGCGGAGGCCGTCCAGCCTACGACGCCTTTTTTTACTTGGATTGGAAGATTGGGCATGGAGCGGACGGCGCGCGCCGGTAGGCGCGATAGGGAAATGCCGGCCATAATTGAAATTACTAATTTGCCTTCAAAATTTAGGCTGAGACTTTCAAATGTTTGTGGTTTTACGGCCAGAATTATGACGTCCATTTCGTCCATTTTGTCGCAAGCGTTTTGGGTATCAAGGGCTGTGACTTTTTCGGATGAGGAGTCACAGAGTGAGACGGTGAATTTTTCTGAGAGGGCGCGGTAGATGGCAGAACCCATGTTGCCAGCACCGATAATGCCTATTTTAGTCATGGTGAATAAATATATAATCTTGATGAATTAGGGCACGTTTGTCTTTTTTGCCGCGATATTTTTTGGCGGTTTTGGAGCCATATTGCGCTTGGCCGTAACCTAGGACGTGATCTTTTACGTTTAAGATTTTGATTATGTCACCGCGTTCAAATTCGCCAAGAATTTTTTTGATTCCGACCGGGAGAAGACTGGCGGTTTTTTCTTTGAGAGCTTTTTCTGCGCCTTCATCCACAATGATTTCACCTTTTTCGTAACCTTCCGCGTGGGCGATCCAGCGTTTTACGTTTGAAGCAATAACACATTGGTCGGGGACAAAAGAGGTGCCGTTATTTTCAATGTTAAGCAAGATATCTTTTTGTTTGCCGTTTGCAATGTGGGTTGTGATGCCAAGTGAGGAAAGTTTTTTGGCGATTCGGATTTTTGTGTGCATTCCGCCGCGTCCGAATGAGGATCTGTCCTTTGTAATGAAGCCGGATAAGTCTGTGTCTTTGGTCACATATTGAATAACGCGGCTTGTTTTTTTCTTGGGGTCTCCGTTATAAATTCCGTCTACGCTTGTTAGTAAAATTAATGCGTTTGTTTTCATCATGGATGCAATGAGGCCGGCGAGTTCGTCGTTGTCTGTGAACATTAGTTCGGTAACGGAAATTACGTCGTTTTCGTTTACAATTGGGATTGCGCCGTGTTCTATTAGGCCCTCGAAACAATTTTTCATGTTGAGGTAGTGAAGGCGGTCACGGAAGTCTTCTTTGGTTGCGAGCACTTGTGAACAAAGAATTTCATATGGTGCGAAAAGCTTTTGGTACATTTTCATCAATTTGACTTGGCCGAATGATGCCAAAACTTGTCTTTCTACTATTGAAGGAGTTTTTTGGGGGATTTTAATGATTGAACGTCCGGCAGCTGTTGCGCCGCTTGTAACCAAAATGATTTCAACACCTTTTTTCCGGAGGGTGGCAATTTGGTCGACTAAAGAAGAAAAAACTTCTTCGTTTAACAGACCGTCTTCATTTGTAATTACGTTTGAGCCGATTTTTACGACGAGTTTTTTGTACATGTTTGTGGTTGCGCTCGCGTTCGCTCGCGCCTTAGACTCGCGCTTTTGTTATGCGCTCGGCGACACAGCTACGCTGTGTCTGTGGTGACCACGACAGGATTTGAACCTGTGACCTCCGGCTCCGCAAGCCGATGCTCTATCCAGCTGAGCTACGTGGTCAAAGCAGAAAGAGAGTAGGTTAAAAATTACTTTTCTTCAAGTTCATTTTACAGCTTATCCGCACCCCTTTTTTTAAGTTCGGTGAGCATTTCGGAATGGATTCGCGAGTTGCTGGCCAAAAAATTTGAGAGGGAAGGATTGAGTTTGCTGCCATCCATGTTAGTAACTGTGCCGCCAGCTTCTTCCAAAATAATTTTTCCGGCTGCGATGTCCCAAGGTTTTAAGTTGTATTCCCAGTATCCGTCAAAACGACCGCAAGCGGTGTAGCAAAGATCCAATGCCGCTGTGCCGATTCTGCGAACACCGTGGCTAAGGCCGTAAAAATGGTCCCAAAGTTCCATGTTTTTTTTGTAGCGTGGGCCGGAGCGATCATACGGGAAGCCGGTTGCCAAAAGTGCATCTTTGAGAGAAGTGACATGAGAAACGCTGATTTTTTCACTGTTTACGTAGGCGCCTTTGCCTTCTTGGGCCCAAAAAGTTTCTTTCATTGCCGGTATTTCAACAACGCCGATTATTGGTTTCCCTTTGTATACAACCGCGATTGAAATTGCAAAAAACGGGAGTCCGTGGGCGAAATTAGTGGTTCCGTCAATTGGGTCTATTATCCATTTGTAGTCTCCGGTACCTTCTTGCGGGGACGATTCTTCACTCAAAATGCTGTGGTCAGGAAAGTTATTTTTTATGGTTTGAATGATCATTTTTTCACACTCTTTGTCTACTTCCGTGACCAGATTGTGATATACGTCCTTTTTTTCAATTTTGAAGCCTTTTTCTTGCGTTTTTAAGGCGAAAAGGCCGGCGTCGTGGGCCAGTTTTTTTGCGATTTGAAGTAGGTGGGTTGGCATAAATTAAGCATACCTTGGTTTTTTGTTCGCGAAAACCTTGACAAATATGGGAATGATGATAGAATGAACACCTTTATTGGATTTTTATGATTTTTCTACAAGCACTTTACGGCCTTATTCTGGAGGAAATTTCCGGATCTGAGCTTTCCGAGCTTTCTCGAAAAGCAATGAGCCATATTTTGTCTGCTGAACGTAAACACAGAAGTATTCGTAACTATAAAATATGAAACCATTATCAAAAATTGCGGAAGGAAGAGATGAGGCGGGACATGTTGTTGTTGATTTCGGAAGTGAAGGCGGGCAGGGGCCGGTTTTTCATGTTCAAAGGCGCGTTACGCTTATGACCCAGCCGACTATGGATGATTCACAGGTTAATATAAGAGCTGAAAAAGTTGCGGAGAACAGGGATTTATGTGATAGAACGATTTTTCTTGAAAAATTAATAAATCCACAGGTTTGGAGAGATTGTGGAGAAGTGATGGTTCCTAAAGAATATGGATCTCATCTTCGTCTTGCGACTGAGAGACTGGGGTTAATGACTTTGGCGGATGAAGGAGCAGCGGATAAATTGCCAAAAAAACTTCATAGAATGATTCCGGCAATTTCGGTAATTCAGCCTGCTGGAGCGTTTATGACGGTTCGTTTTGGGCATTTGAAGATGACAAAAGAAGGTTTGGTTTTTGTTTGTAAAGAAGTGGTAGCAAAACCTGACGAAACGAATTATTTCCTAGCAAGGAGATAGAATTTTCTGTATAATTTCCGGCATGCAAGGAAAACCTTTTAAAATAAAAAGCGACTTTCAACCTAAAGGTGACCAGCCGGAGGCTATCAAGGCTTTGGTGAAGGGCCTGAAGGAAAAAAAGCATCACCAGGTTCTTTTGGGTGCAACGGGAACAGGGAAGAGTCTGACAGGGGATGAACCGGTTATGATTTATAGGCGAAAGGATAATGTTTATGAACCTTTTGAAATCAATATTGGCGACCTGGTTGATCATATGATTTGTCAAGTAGCTCATGTTGTAAGAGATAGTTGCGGTGTGGAAATCGTTTTTTCGCGCTATTGTCCGGAGCAGCTTTATGTGAATAGTTTTAATCCAAAAACCGGAGAAGCTGAATTGAAGAGAATTACGGCTTATCAGAGGCATGATTCTCCTTCCGATTTATATAAAGTAAGTACGAAGTGCGGTAGAGAGGTGAAAGTTACCGGTGATCATAATTTCTTTGTTTTACGAAAAGGAAAGGTTCAGTTAGTGCGAACGAATGATATTTGTGAAGATGATTGCATCCCTCTTTCTGTTGATGTTGAAGGTTTGGCTTTGCAGCGTGATTTAGAAGGAATCGATTTGCTGAATTATTTGGATTGTGAAAATTTGATAGTTAAAGACTTGGAGATGGTGGCAAGCGGAGGTCGGTCTTGTGTTTCCGCTTTGTCTTATTCAAACAAGTTTTGTAAGTCTCCGGGTGCGGTGATTGGCCCAAGGAACAGTATGAGGCGTTTACCGATAGATTATAAAGTGCAGGATGACTTTTTAAAGTTATTGGGTTTGTATATTGCTGAAGGGTGCGTTACTGATCGATTCTTTTTGCTTTCAGTGCGGGAGGAAGAACTTCAATTACAGGTTTCAGATATGTTGAAAAATTTGGGCTATTCTCCGACACGTCGAAATGATGGAGATTTTCAGGTTTCCGATAAAGTGTCGACAAAATTGATTGAACGATTGTGTGGGAAAGGATCTTATAATAAAAAATTACCTGATTTTTGGCCGCGACTTTCTCTAGATCAATTGTCCGAAATACTAGCGATGTATTTTACCGGTGATGGTTGGGTAGATCGAAATGCGGTTATGTGTGCGACAGCCAGCTCGCAACTTGCTTCACAGCTAATGTACGCTTTAAAGCGTTTTGGGATTTGGGCTCGCAGTAAAAAGAGATTTATGAGAGCATCCGACACTTCACATGAGGGGGCTTGGTATTACCAGATCTCGATTTCCGGCCAAGAAAATTTGCATAGGTTTTCTGAAAGAATAGGCTTTTATTTATCCAGAAAAAATTTGGCTTTACAGCATTTGTTAACGGCTAGCGGGAATACGAATGTTGATTTGGCGCCCGGTGCAGGGGAGTTTATTAAGAAGCTCAGGGGAAAGTATAATCTTAGGCAAATTGATGTGGCCGGGCTTGCAGGACTTTCTCGTTCTGCAATTGGTTTGATTGAACAGGGTCTTAGATCAATTTCACGGAAACATCTGAAAGTTTTTTTAGAGTGCTGGCCATATGATCGACAAGATGAGGAGTATAGAACTTTATTAATTTTGGCGTCGTCACGATGGGCATCGGTAGAATCTGTTGGGAAATATGAGTCGGATGTTCGTTACGTTTATGATTTTTCGGTTGAAGATAATGAGACATTTTTAGCGGGACATGGTGGAATGTATGTGCATAACACTTTCACCATTGCGAATGTGGTTGAGGAAGTTCAGAAGCCGACTTTGGTGATTGCGCACAATAAGACTTTAGCGGCGCAGCTTTGCAGTGAGCTTAAGGATCTTTTTCCTGAAAATTCCGTTCACTATTTTGTGTCATACTATGACTACTATCAACCTGAAGCGTATATTGCGCACAGCGATACTTATATTGAAAAAGATGCACAAATTAACGAAGAAATAGACAAATATAGACATGCTGCAACAGCCAGTCTACTTTCCAGAAGGGATGTAATTATTGTGGCGTCAGTTTCTTGTATTTATGGATTGGGATCACCGGAGGAATATTTGAATATGCGTTTGGAGCTTAAGGAAGGGCAGATTGTTAAGCGAGATGAGCTACTCAGGCAGTTAACGGATTTGCAGTATGTGAGGTCGCAATTGGAGTTCAGGCAAGGAATGTTTCATGTTTTGGGTGATACGGTCGAGATTTTTCCGCCGGGTGGCGATACGGCATTTAGGTTGGAGTTTTGGGGAGATGATATTGATAAAATTACGGAAGTGGACCCTTTTACGGGTGAAATTTTGGGTGAATTGCCTGAGATTATTGTATATCCGGCTAAGCATTCGGTTACGACGGAGGAAAAAATTAAGAATTCCGTTGAGGGGATTCGGAATGAATTGGAGGAGAGGGTTGCGCAATTAAAAGAACTTGGAAAAAATATTGAGGCTGAGAGGCTTAAAACGCGGACGGAGTATGATATTGAAATTTTGCTTGAGACCGGATATGTGAGTGGAATTGAAAATTACACCAGGTATTTCAACAACATTGAACCTGGAGGGAAGACACCATGTCTAATTGACTACTTTCCAGACGACTTTCTTTTGGTTATTGATGAGTCTCATATTTCAGTGCCGCAAATTGGGGCTATGTTTAACGGGAATTTGTCCAGAAAGCAGTCGCTTGTGGAGCATGGATTCAGATTGCCGTCTTCGTTCGACAATAGGCCGCTCAAGTTTGAAGAATTTGAAGAGTTTATGAAAAATACAATTTATGTTTCGGCGACTCCGGGAAAATATGAAATGGCCAGAAAGGATGGATTGGTTCAACAAATTATTAGGCCAACCGGGCTTCTTGATCCGGAAATTTTCGTTCGTAAAAAAGAAGGGCAAATTGATGATTTGATGGAAGAAATAAGGAAGACAACTAAGAAAGGAGATAGAGTTTTGGTGACGACTTTGACCAAGCGAAGTGCGGAAGACTTAACGGAATATTTGACGGATGCGGATGTGAAAGTCAGATATTTGCATTCGGATGTGGACACTCTTGAAAGGATTGAAATTTTGAGAGATTTGAGACTTGGAAAGTTTGATGTTTTGGTGGGGATTAATCTTTTGAGGGAGGGACTGGATTTGCCGGAAGTTTCTCTTGTGGCCATTTTAGATGCGGATAAACAAGGATTTTTAAGGAGTACGCCGGCTTTGATTCAGACCATTGGGCGAGCGGCCAGAAATGCGGAAGGACATGTAATTATGTATGCGGATGTAATGACAGATGGGATGAAAGGTGCGATTGGGGAGACAAACAGACGTCGTGAGATTCAACACGCTTTTAATGTGAAGCATGGAATTACGCCGCAAACTATTAAAAAAGCTATTAAAGATATTGAAATGCACAGGAAGGAGTCTGAGAAGAAGCAGGTTAGGAGGTATGATGTCAGAAAAGTGCCAAAGGAGGAGATTGGAAGGCTTATTGAAAGTTTGGAAGCGGAGATGGATATGGCGGCGCAAAATATGGAATTTGAGAAGGCGGCTGTTTTGCGTGATGAAATAGAGGAAATGCGGGAGAAGGCGGGGTTGTAAATAAATCATTTGCTGGAAATGCAGTTTACAGTGTAGTTCGAATTTATTTTTTGGTTATTTCTTGATTACTTGCTAAGATTTTCGCATGAGGAATTTATGGGTTTTCAGGTCTTTGCTTTTAATTGGTGTGAGCGGTGTATTGTGTTTTTTTGCAAATGTTAGTGCTGAAGCTGCTTCGATTTCTTGGGACGGAGGTGGCGGAGACAGCCTTTGGGAAACCGGTACTAACTGGTCCGGTGATAGTGTTCCTACAGATGCAGATGATGTGACTATTGACCTTGGGAGTGGCACAGTAGTTGATATCAATGCAACTACTACTATTAATTCTTTAACAATTTCAGATGCTACAACTTTGAATTTTGATTATGATGCGGTGGGTGGTTCGGGCTTGATTATTGATGATGGGGATTTGGTTGTAAACTCCGGTGCGACTATTACGCATACTGCGGGGACTGATGCTGTGGTTGGGACGATTTCTATTGATGTGCAGACTGGCGACGCAACGATTACTGGGGATATAAATGTAAATGGACTTGGCTATTCATCTTCTGGTGGGCCGGGAGTACCCACAAGTATTTATGGTGGTGCCAGTTATGGAGGTACTGGAGAAAAAAGATCGTATACTGATACTCATGAAGTTTATGGATCCATTACTGCTCCGGTTGATTTGGGAAGTGGTTCGCAGACAAGATCAGGTGGTGGTGCGATACGATTAACCGCGGCAAATATGATAATAAATGGAACAATTTCCGCTGATGCGAATACTGCTGGTAACTATGGAGGAGGATCGGGGGGCTCTGTTTATCTAACAACAACTGGTCAAATATCTGGAACCGGAACTATTTCCGCTGATGGGAAGGTAGGTGGTAGTGGTGGAAGAATTGCAATTTATTATGCAACTCAGACAGATTCGAGAACTGTGCATGCGTATGGGTCTACATATTCTAATAAGTTTGGAGGTGCAGGAACGGTTTATCTAAAAGATACAACTGCGAACACGGATGAGCTGATTATTGATAACAATGATTTAACTGGTGATACTCCTCAAGATTATTTGAATGGAAAGACACCTTTAACTCCTTCTGGAACGCCTCTTTCTTTGAGTGTGAACCAAATTACAGTTCGCAATAATGGATATTTGGATTTGAATAGTGATACCACTTTAACATTTGAGGATGCAGATGGTCTTGGTTGGACCGATGACGGTTTTATTGCTGATAATGGGGGGAATTTATACGATGGTTCTACCGGAGGAGATGCAAGTGATGGTCCTTTTGAAGATGGTTATGCTGTTACAATCCCATCCGGTGCGACTCTCTATGGAAATACAACAAAAAGTTTTCCATCATTAACTGTTTCAGGAACTTTAACACATTCTGCAAATTACAGTACTGATGTTTATGGGGTTAATTATACTATTTCGGGTGATTTAACAGTAGCTGTTGGTGGTTTGATTGATGTTGAAGCTATGGGATTTGCGGCAACTTATGGATCTGGAGTACCCACAAGTCTTTATGCTGGTGCCAGTTATGGAGGTCTTGGGGCAAAAAATGCAACTTCTGATACTCATGACGTTTATGGATCCATTACTGCTCCGGTTGATTTGGGAAGTGGTTCGCAGTATAGATCAGGTGGTGGAAAGATTCAGTTGACAGCGGCAAATATGATAATAAATGGAACAATTTCCGCTGATGCGAAAACTGATGGTAACTATGGAGGAGGATCGGGGGGCTCTGTTTATCTTACAACTACTGGGCAAATATCTGGAACCGGAACGATTTCCGCTGATGGGAAGGCAGGTGGTAGTGGTGGAAGAATTGCAATTTATTATGCAACTCAGACAGATTCGAGAACTGTGCATGCATATGGAGCTGCTTATGACGCTAACAGATATGGAGGAGCGGGAACTGTTTATTTTAAGGATACAACTGCAAACACGGATGAACTGATTATTGACAATAATAATCTTTTTAATTCTGACTATATCCGTTATTCATATCTTCACGGAAGTACTCCTTTAACTGCTTCCGGTATGTCTCTGACTCTTAGTGTTGATACATTAACCGTGCAAAATGACGGACATTTGAATATTAATAGTGACACGGCTTTGTCTGCCACTACTATAAATTGGCATGGTATGATTGAGGACAATGGTGGATCTTTACCAACTGTAACAAGTGGCATTGTTGATGTTCCTTCTGATGCAGTTTGGATTGCGAATACCGCAAGATCTTTAACCTCAGTGAATCTGGATGGTCTTTTAAGGCATAGAAAGAATTTTGATACCGAATTGTATCGAGTGGATCTTACAACTTCGGGAAATTTCACAATTGGTGCTGGTGGAAGCATTGATGTGGATGATTTGGGATTCCGTTATGGTTATGGAACAGGTGCAGGTTCGGATAGGGGAGCTTATGGTTCCGGTGGTGGTCATGGTGGAGAAGGTGGAGCTACAGCGGATGGGAACGGTGGTGGTGGAATAACTTATGATGAGGAAACTGAGCCGGATGAGATTGGTTCAGGAGGTGGGTCAGCCGGTAATGCTGCTGGAGATGGGGCAGGAGCTGTGAAACTGACCGTTGGTGGTGATCTTACTTTGGGTGGTGCGGTTAGTGCGAACGGTATGGTTGGTGGAGCATGGAATTCAGGTGGAGGTGCGGGAGGTTCAATTTGGTTTACTGTTACAGGGGATTTTGGTGGTACCGAGGATGTTACTGCTACAGGGGGCGATGCCACTGGAAATAATGGTGGTGGTGGTGGTGGAAGAATCTATATTTTTTATGGAACTTTGTCATGGACTGGCTCTGGCTCCGTTGCTGGCGGTTCATCTTCTTATCCCGGATCTATTGGTACTTATAATCTGATTATGAGCAATTCCGCACCTACTGCGGCTTCCGTTACGGGTGTCCAATCAACTAATGGAACAAAGGTTGTGACTGGAACTGTGATTATTGATGATGCTGATGATGACGTTTCTTCATTTAAGGTGGAATATTCAGATGATGGAGGAGTTAGCTGGTATGATCCAACTTTAAGTTCAACCGTTTATGCTACAAACGGGACTCCGGCCGTTAATAATTCCAATCTATACCAAATAAGTAATGTTGAAACTATTTCGGGCGCAAATACCGTTACTTTTTATTGGAACATCAATACGGATGCTCCCGGCGTTGAAGACACAGATTACCAGTTCAGGATTACTCCTTATGATGGGACTTCCGTAGGGTCTACCGCTTCAAGTTCAAATTTTAGAGTAGACACTTTGTCTCCTACTTTGTCCTTGTCTTATTCGTCTACCAGTGAGAATTCCTCAGAGACCGTAAGTGGCACGACTGAGGCTAATGCCTCAATTTATGTGGATAGCGTTTTGAAA
>JAHIVE010000042.1 GCA_018816805.1 Patescibacteria group bacterium
CCATCTTCACCCCACACCTTATGACAAAGAAAAAAACCAATAACTTAAGCTACATAGTCGCAACCATCGCTTTGGTAGTTGTGCTTGGCGGTGTAGCTTGGGCTTACTCTTCAGGAAAACTTCTGCAAGGTCGCATGATGGTACCAACAAAATTTAATGAAGAACAACTGCGAGAAATGCTTAAAAATCTAAGATGTCCTGGAGACTTTGTTTCTGTCGTTATATCAGACGTAACTTCTGAAATATCCACTGAGGTAACATCTCAAGTTACTTCGGACGTAACTTCCATTGTAACCACATCAGGTGGACCTACAGAAGTTACATCACAAGTGCCATCAAATGTAACATCTCTTGTGACATCACAAGTTACATCACATGTTCCACAATGTGTGCCAAGCAAGAAAAAGAAGAAACCAACCGACTGGTGGGTTAAATACGTTCAACAGTAATGGTTGATAAACTGAAAAAAATTAACGAGTATGTCATAATTGGCATACTCGTTTTAATGCCTTCAATAATTGCTCTTATTGTTTGCACGGACTTTGTCCGCTCTTTCGAATTTGCAAAAACCCTGATCCTAAGATTGGGCATCCTTTTTGTTCTTTTTTTGGCCCTCTTAAAATTCCTTTTTGAAAAAAAACAAAAACTGAATCTAAACCGTTTCACTTCAACTCCGGCACTGTTCATATACGCAATGCTTTTTGTGATTTTTCTCTCAACAATCCTTTCTCCGCAAATGCTAAGCACCATCTGGGGCAGTTACGAAAGAGGAATCGGGCTCATACAATGGCTCACATTTGGTATTTATTTTTTGCTTCTACTTTTGTTTTTAGACAAGAAATCTCTGGGGAAGGGCATAACAATATTGATTTTTACCGCAATGTTAGTCGCCCTCTACGGCATCCTCCAAAGCCAGGGCTTCGACCCAATTTTCAAAGGCTACAACACAGACTTTCTTGAAGGCCGAATCTTTTCGACCATCGGCAATCCGGACTTTTTGGCTCAATTCTTGGCACCGGTAATAGCCCTGGGCATTTTTCTGGCCTGGTCCCAAAAAAAACCACTGCTCATAATACCCTCCACAATTTCCCTCATAGCCCTAATTCAAACAGAAAGCCGCGCCTCCTTCCTTGGTCTCGCACTGGGCACCCTGATTTTTCTTCTGCTAATCACAAAGAACAAAAAAAGACTTCTTGCCGGCCTCGCTGCGCTCGGCCTCATTTTCATCCTTTTAATCCAATTTAACTCACCACTTATAAGTCGATTCCAACTAACTGATGAAAATTTCCGCTCCGTGCACTCACGTCTTTTAATTTGGAAAGCCGCCGGCTCTCTAATCGCCGACCACCCCATTTTAGGAACCGGTCCGGACACATTCGGCATTCGTTTCCCGGAATACTTAAACAAAGACTTCTACTATCTTGAAGAAAACCTAAATCTCTCCGCAGACCGCAGCCACAATGAAATCCTTGAAATGGGCACAACCGGCGGGCTTCCCTTAATCGCCCTCTACATACTGCTCGGCCTCTGGATCCTGCGTGAGCTTATTCCGCCACGCGACCCAAAAACCCTCAAAACCGGTCTTGCCATCGCACTAACCGTTTACCTTATCCAAAACCAATTCACCTTTTCCTCAACCGTTCATTTTGTACTGTTTTACTTCCTACTTGCAGGCCTGATAATAGAAAAACTGCCATCAAAACCAGTTGCAATAACTCCAAGCAAATTTTTCCGTTTCCTCGGTGTCCCAATTCTCATTTTTTTCCTATTTTTTCTTTACAATGAAACAGTAAAAAAACCTCTAACCGCGGAACTTTGGTACACTCTCGCTCTTTCAACCGACGACACGGAACAAAACCTAAAAAATGCAATTTTTTACATGCCCCTTGAATCCAAATACCGTTACGACCTCCTCATGTGGTTTCCAAATCACACAGCCACAGAGCTCCCTTCCCTCCGCCAAATTGAAGGCGAATCGCTTGACGTCCTCGGCTGGACGGCCGTAGAGACCGCCAGAACGGATCCAAAAGCCGCTTATCCGCTTTTCGAACAAGCAATCGCCTTAAATCCGGCTTACCCGCACCTGGTTCGATCCTACGCCGACGCTCTTTATTTAGATCACAATTTCACCCAGTCAGCCGAAAAATACGAACAATTCCTCACCACCGTCCCCGACTTTTACACCTGGTGCCCGGACCTCCAATCCCACTCCGCCTACGAACAAAAAAAATACCGCATTTTCTACAAAAACGTCCCGGATTTCAACAACTCACTGCTTCACCTTTATCAGTCCTACCTCTGGTCCGACCAAACCCAAAAAGCCGAAGAACTGGCCCCGCTCCTTCGCTGTCATAACTTGATAAAATAAACTTTATAAAAAGAGATAAGCTTGATGATAATGAAATTCATTTCTCCTCAAACCTCCACGTCCCGTCCCATCCCGCGGGCGGATTTACTCTAAAGCCGGCAACTCTCTGCAAATACACTTTTGAGGGTCCGTCTTCAGGAATTGACTCCAAAACTCTCTTCATTCTCACCTCCACTTCATCCCACTCCTGATTTCTGTAATATTCCAGCGCCTGATGCCATTCCTCCACAACCTTTCGCCCCGCTTCACTTAAAGTCTCCCGCGCCCCCAAAATTTCAAAAATTCCAATCGCATTTTCTTTTCCCTTTAAGCGAACCGTATCAATCCGCCTAAAAGCAATTTTTTCTTGTGCCGCAGCCATCGCTTCCGGATTCACCAAAATCCGCGTCCCGTAAAACTTATTCCCGCTTTCCAATCTTGACGCTGTATTAACCGTGTCTCCCATCGCCGTATAATCAAACCGCTCCTTAGACCCCATATTTCCAACCACCGCAGGCCCGCTCGCAATTCCAATTCTTAGGTTCAAATTCTGCCCGGTAGCTTGGTTCAGCTCTTTAATCTTCCCGCGAAGCGCCAAAGCAGCCAAACACGCATTCAGTGCATGTTTTTCCTGCGCAACCGGAGCCCCAAAAAGCGCCATAATTGCATCTCCCTCAAATTTATCCACAGTTCCACCGTGCGCCATAATCACCTCCGCAAAAGCATCAAAATAGGTGTTAATGATCTCAACCACTTTCTGCGGTTCCAAACTCTCGGAAAGCGACGTAAAATTTTCCAAATCCAAAAACATCGCCGTAATCTCCTTCCTTTCGCCTCCCAATTGAAGCATCTCGGGATTCGCCGCAATCTGTTTTACCAAGTCTGCTGAAACATAGTGTGAAAACGCGTTTTTAATCTGCCTCTTCTCCCTAAACTCCGCAAAATTCCTATAAAACAATACGGCAAAATACGCCGCCAAAACCGCCAAAAGCGGCCAAATAATGTCCACAATCACCCCGCGAGTGAATATGAACCGACCAAAAAACGGATACAAAATCACCTCCAAAACCAAAACTCCAGCCCCAAAATAAACCGGCAGAAAAAGCGAAACCCCGACCGCAGCACCCACCATCACCAAAACCATCATCAAAAACTCAATCCCACTCTGATGCCTCAAAAACGCGCCATCCAAAATTGTCTCTATCCCGTTCGCTCTCAGCTCCACTCCCGGCATCGCCACATCTTCGTCAATCGGCGCCGTCACCAAATCCTGCAAAATCGTCGCTGTCGCCCCAATCATCACAATTTTCCCTTCAACGTCCGCTGGATCAAAATCCCCCGCATAAACGGAAGCAAACGAAATCTCCGGAAATCCCCTCGACTTTGAGGCATAATTCACTAAAAACTGACCATCCTCCACCGGAATCACCCTCTTCTCGTCAAATATATAATTCTTACCATCCTCACTAAAATGCCCGCTCGTTTCCTTACCCCTATACAAAAAATCCCTCGCAATTTTAAGGTCCAATCCCTCCACAAACTCCCCATCAAGCACATACCCCACCGGCAAGCCGTAAACCGCCTGCTCGTTGCCATCCGGGAAAACATTTCCAATAACCTCATTAGCCTTTTGAGTAAATTGATCGAGCGTACCGTAGACACTCTGTATCTCAAGTTTATTTTCTAATAGTTCAGGAGTAGAGCTGGGATACGAATAAAAGAAAATGTCTTTCCCCATGCTATTTTCAAAGGCCTTATCTGAAGGACTTTCATCTAAAAAAGCTGTTGTTTTTTCACCAACATCTGAAAAATTTTCAGAAGACTTCACAATTTCTGCAATTTCACTTAACGAAATTGTTTGACTCACATTCGGGAAAACAACGTCAATAAATATTGAATGAGCATCTGCTTCTCGCAGATTATTTACAACAGAAGCATAATATTTTTTTGGCCAACTATAAAAAGCACCAAGCCCACCGTCAACCGGATCCAAAAACGATCGATCATCAATCCCCACAATCACCACATCCGTTGCTTCTCTTTCTATATAAAACCCGTGCGTCAGCTTTTTTTCAAACTGATCGAACAGGGGAGTAGTCCTCAAAATCAAACTCAAAACAGTAACTCCGACCAAAATCCCAATCCCGACCGCCAATTTTTTTATTTTTTTCACGACCAAAAAGTATTTTTAATCTCCTAATTATACCAGAAAAAACACTTTTTTAAAAGCACTCATAAGAAGAACCCCTTAATCCTCTCTTCTCCTCATTCCGGCCAAAGCGAACGGAACAATCAAACTTGCAGGCACACCCGGGCCGAAAGGCACAGTTGTACAACCGCTTGAATCACCGTCTCCATTGTTGCCGGGACCACCATGCGGCTTAATAACGTCAGTATCCCCGGTATCAGTCACATCTGTATCCACAATC
>JAHIVE010000043.1 GCA_018816805.1 Patescibacteria group bacterium
CAAATAACACCTATAATTATGGAAAACCCAGGTAATCACGATATTACTCCAGAAGAAGCACGACAGCTTACTCCATTAACTTTCACACAAGAAAATTGGCAACGTCTTGTTGGAGATACTGAGCCGTATAACCCAAATCGTGTTTTTTATGGCAATCCAGGAAAAACAACAGAAGATGGAGTTATTTTTGATGACGTATATGACGAAAATGGCAGAAAGTACGGTGGAATTATTACTGGTCAGCCAAAATTAGATCAGTAACTTTTTAGAACTTTTTTCGCCGCATCGCCTAACAGAGACTAGGCGGTTCACTCGCTTCACTTCGTTGCGCTCATTCACCCATATTTTTGCGGTAGTGGGCGCTGCGCGCTATTATACCACCGCAAAACATCGCCTAGTCTCGGACGTTGTGTGCCATTTTGCCCTCCGATAAATAAATCGAGTAATAAATCTATAAATGAATAATAATAAAGCATGGGAAAAAATTTTCCAAAAAGATGGAAAGGTTTTTATTGAACCACACAAATATATGGGAAAAATCGTGGAAGTCCTTAAGAAAAAGGGAGCAAAAAATATATTAGATTTAGGATGTGGTAGTGGAAGACATACAATTTTTCTTGTAAAAAAAGGTTTTTCAGTTTTTGGACTCGACAATTCATCAACAGGTCTAGATATGACAAGAGAATGGCTTTTTGAAGAGAAATTATCCGCTGAATTAAGGCAACAAGAAATGACTGAGAAATTCCCTTGGAATAATAATTTTTTTGATGCAGTAATATCCGTCCAAGTTATTCACCATGCTGACATCGCTACAATCAAAAAGATCATCTCAGAAATTGAAAGAGTTCTTAAAAAGGACGGATTTTTATTTGTCACAGTACCAAAACTGAAAAACCAAGCAAAAAAATACAAAAAGATAGAACCAAATACTTACACACCGCTAGATGGCCCAGAAAAAGGACTTCCACATCACTATTTTACAGAAACAGAATTGGAAAATTTTTTCTTAAATTTCAAAATTTTGAGTATAGAACAAGATGATTGTGATCATTATTGTTTGACTGCAATCAAATTATAAAAAGGGCAAAACAGCACACAACAGCGCGTTAGCGGTCTCAGGTTTTTCTTGTGCGGCTTCGCACGCACTTAAAACCTTCGCCCCAAGTTGGCCAGCGGTTACACTTCGTGTATTTTACCACTGTCCAACTTCGCCAACGCGCGGACGTTGTACGAAAAAAATTACTAACATTAACAATCTATATATGTTCAAGCCGACAAAAAAGAAGGTACTCATATCCATAATTATTTCAATTTTAGTATTTACATTGTACGTTTTGTACTTTCGATTCTTTCATGAAGTTAATGACCTACAATGCCACCTTGTTGATTGTATGCCACAGGAAAAAATCATATCTCTATGGATAAAACCTAATTGTTGCGGATATACAGTAAGAACGCTTGTTAGTGAAATCGCATCAGTGATATTACCTTCTTTTTTGGTGAGCTATTTCACTCTTTCAATGTTTAAGTTGAAAAAGTAATTTTTCAACATACAACAGCAGTTTAACCGGCTCGTTAGTTTCATGAACAATCGGAAATCATGAATTTAATGGTTTTTATTGATACTTTTCGCCAACCAACCACTCCCCCAAATTTTGCCGTGGTTGGCCTTTGGCCATTTAACCACGCCAAAACTTCGGTTATACTGCGGACGTTGTATGAAATATTGCAGCAAATCTCAATAATGTTGTAAGATTATTATAGTCGTACCGAAAGGACGAATCTTCCCATCCATGTGAAGATAAAAATGTAAAGTAAGTAAAATGATAATTGGATATTCATTATATGGCCCGGACAATGATAGTTACATGTGTTCAGATTGTGAGAATATTCACGAAGGAATGGAAGGTTTAAAAGCCTGTCCAAATTGCGGATATAGAACTGATTTCCAGTATGTAAACAAGCAATTTAAGATGAAAAGAAGAGTTTATGATTTTTCTTTTACTTATGATGGTTACCCTATTTGTTCGCTGAGGTTTAAAGAATTTTGTGTGCGTCAAAAGTATCGTAATTTAGAATTTGATGAATTTGATACTACTAACAAATTCTACATTATAAGACCTACAGAAATTCTTGAATATGATTTAACAAGAAGCCATCCGAGATTTGACAAATTTTGTGACACTTGCCGGAACTTCGAATCAGTGACAAAACCATATCCTGCATACATTCAGAATATAACCAAAGAATTAGCGGACGGATTTTATAGATCAGATTTAATGTTTGCAAGCGGAAATGAAAAATCGCCATTAATAATTATTGGAAAAGAAACGAGAGAGAGATTGAAGAAAGAGAAAATGAAGGGTTTAGAGTTTCAAGAAATTAATGGATAAAAAAGAATGGAAGAAAGCACTGTCACGTCCTGTGCCAGTGCTTTAGACGGCACGCAGGACGATGAGATTTGCTGCAATACAGCACACAACAGGCCAATGGGCACTGCGGGCGGAATACCGCCCTTGGCCCTGCGGCAAATGCCCTTCGGGCACTTCGCCATTGGCCGGGACGTTGTACGAAATATTACTTTTCTTTTTTGGGCTATCGCCCAATTGTTTTAAAAAATTTTCAAATTTCTTTTTCATTAATTAAAGAGGGGGGAAATAAGGTGTTTTCTCCGCTTCGCTCCGAAAACGATTTGTTTATAAGGGAGAAACGGATACAATATTCACTAATGAGTTAAATCATATGATTACATACATACTATTTATCTTCGGATTCTTTCTTCTCATAAAAGGAGCCGATTTTTTAGTTGATGGTTCAGCTTCAATCGCAAAAAAACTCAAAATTTCAAATATTGTCATTGGCTTAACCATAGTGGCATTTGGCACTTCCTCCCCAGAATTTATTGTTAACATTTTTGCGAGCATGCAAGGCAACACTGAAATTGCAATTGGAAACATCTTGGGAAGCAATATCGCAAATATATTATTAATTCTCGGGATATCAGCCATCATTTATCCAATAACTGCAAAGAAAAATACTGTATTAAAAGAAATTCCATTGAGCCTTTTGGCCGCCGCTGTATTGGGTCTTATGGCTAACGATATGATTATTGATGGAGCGGGCTTTTCTGGCATCACAAGAATAGACGGTTTTATTCTTCTGTCTTTTTTTATTATTTTTCTTTACTACACTTTTGGAATTACAAAGTCAGATAAAGACATTGTTGAAGAAGAAATTAAAGTATTTAGTCATTTTAAGTCAGTAATATTTATTATTCTTGGACTTGCAGGTTTAGTTATCGGCGGAAAATGGATTGTTGATGGTGCGGTTAAAATCGCAGAATTCTTCAATATTAGTCAATCGTTGATTGGTTTAACAATTGTCGCTATTGGCACATCATTGCCAGAATTAGCAACTTCAGCGATAGCTGCTTACAAAAAACAATCAGACATAGCGATTGGTAATGTAGTCGGATCAAATATTTTTAACATTTTTTGGATTCTTGGCGCGAGCGCCATTATACGTCCACTGCCATTTAATATTAGTTCCAACGGTGATATAGCAATGACAATATTCGCAAGTATTGTGTTGTTTTTAGTAATGTTTATAGGCAAAAAAAGAGTTATTGAAAGGTGGCAAGGAGTATTTATGGTTACTACATATGTAGGTTATATTGTGTTTTTAGTTTTGACCAAATAATGTGTTTTGGATTTTGGGCATTCACCCCTTTAATTCCCCTCTGCCCGCCCCCCAAAACGGAAAAAGAAATTTGAAAATTTTTCAAAACAAGTTTTCTTATCAGAAAACAAAAGAAAAGGAATACATCAGCTAACACAGCAAATCTGGTTACGGCTTTTATACAAAAGCCTCCACCCATATTTGCTTCCGCTACGCTACGGCAAACATCAGATATACCGAAACGTTAAGCGAAATTGGACTGTTAATATTCGAGCACGTAACGTAATATTTATTCACTGTTTAATCAAACTTAATGAATAAAACAGGGATATAATTGAAAATTAATTTAAACCTTTAGCTACTCACATTCAGACAAGTCTAACAAAGTTAACAAAATTTTTGAATCTTTAAAGCTAAGCAATTAATTTGCAATGCTAACGATGTGATTTTCTTCACTTGAACAAACATGAAAAAATCCCTGGCGCAAATACTGAGTAAATTTCTGATTGTGTACTATAAAATCCGCTACGGAAAGCGAGTAAAGTTTGGCAAAAACGTAATAATAAACCATAAATTTAAAATTAAAGGGCGCGGCAAACTTTTAATTTCAGACAATTGCATACTTTGGGCTCATGAAGAACCAAATGCATTCCATTTTTACAAAAAAAACGCACAAATAAAAATAGGCAAAAATTGCCGTCTGAACGGACTTAAATGCCATTGCGCCGACTCAATTGAGATTGGTAACGACTGTCTAATTGGCAGCTCTACAATCATGGACACGGATTTTCATACATTTGATGATCCTGAGCACATTCTTTTTGGCAATTCAAAATCCAAATCCATTAATATTGGAAATCAGGTTTGGCTTGGCGGACAATCCGCACTTTTGAAGGGATCTGAAATTGGCGACAAATCCGTGGTAGGTTTCAGAGCCGTGGTGACAAAAAGTTATGGTGCAAATGTGGTAGTTGCAGGAAATCCGGCAAAAGTTGTAAAAAGCAAAGATTGAGATTCACTATGAAAAAACCAATACATAGATCCAAACTTAGATTGTTTGCCGGTAAAATATTTTTTTCAATCAAAAAATTCATTTATTGGCACCTTTCAAGAGTCGATTTTGCAAAAAAAATTGAAAAACATTTGCCAGTTGAAATTTTTTCTCACAAAACCATTTTAAGAAGAAAATTAAAAAATGTAGACATGTGGATGCAAGAAAATAAAATCACAAATTTAAAAATCGCCATAAAAAAACTTGATGGCCTGGTCCTAAACCCCGGACAAACTTTTTCTTATTGGCGACAAATTGGCAGGCCTTCTAAAAAAAAGGGGTATCTTGAAGGTATGGTACTTCAAAGTGGCAAGGTAACTGCAGGAATTGGTGGCGGACTGTGCCAACTATCAAATTTACTCTTCTGGATTACGCTCCACACACCATTAAATGTCACTGAACGCTGGCGACACGGCTATGACGTTTTTCCTGACGTTAAACGCAATCAACCTTTTGGAAGTGGAGCAACCTGCTCCTACCCAAACATTGATCTTCAAATACAAAATAAAACTTCCCAAAAATTTCAATTAATCCTTGAAGTAACTGACGAATATTTAATTGGCAAATGGGTATCTGAGAAGCCAATAAATTTAAAATACAAAATTTTTGAAAAAGATCACGAAATAAAAAATGAATGGCTAGGCACTTACTCAAGAAACAACAAGATTTTTCGCAAGGTGATTGATAAAAATTCAAATAAAGAACTTCACGAAGAATTTATAACCGAAAATCACGCCCTTATGATGTATAATCCCCTTCTTGAAAACGAACAAAATTAAACAAATAGACCAAATTGAATGTTCTCCTTACTCTCACCTAAAAAAGCTGGCTTTTTTTTTAAATTATGCTAGTATAAGTTCTAATTCATACAATCATGAGTACTCAACCGGAATATGATTGGACAAATTCATCAGAAACTAATGAAGCTTTTGAAGATCAAGATTCTCACAAAATTTTAGATTTTTTCATTGGACACGTACCGTTGGCTCTAGAGTGGGAAAGGCAATACGGCAGACCAAAAATGATGTGGGACGAACGCGGTTTTTGGCTTTCTTGTCCACCCGGATGCACTGAACTTCCGGAAGACTACAACGGTGCTGATTATTTCAGAGATCCAAATACAATTCTGATAATAAGAGAGTTAATTGAATCTTTAGGGCGAACTCCTGGACCACTTGAAGTAATGCGGGAAATTTTCAGGCAACAAATTTTTGACCAAATTGAAACGGACGCAAACAAAATGACCTACATCAACGTTGAAACAAATCCAGCAAGAAGAAAAAGAAAAGAACGTATGAATCAATTCCCAGCTCCGGAAGTGGCTATTTCAGCATTTGAAGAAGCTGACATAAGAATTGAAACGGAGAATGATATTGAAAGATTGGTAATTTTAGTCCCAAATCAGGCCGGTGAAATTGTGGAACATCCAGTAATGACAACCGAAGAAATGGATTGGATTGAAAGAAGTGCAGATATTATTTCCTGTGTAATGCACGGAAAAACTGAATCAAAAGTTTTTATTGCAGGACTCGGTCTTGGATTGCTAAACAAAGAATTGGCAAAAAGAGGGATTCTTCCTTCTCAGCAAGTTGTGGCTGAATTAAACAAAAATGTTATTAAAAAAATTGGACCAAGGGTCCAATCAGAAATGATAGATATTTGTGATGAAGATGAACTCTACAAAATTATGAGAAAGGTGAAATTTCATGAAATACCTGATGATGAAGATAGTGATATTTTTCTTGAAGCGACAGAGGAAGATTATGGAAAAATGGAAATTCGCCAAGGAGATTTTAAATCAATCTTGAAAGCAGCAATTGAAAGCGGGGAATCATACACAGCAATATCTATAGATCCATTCCCAAACACAGCAGATGAAATAAACCGCGATGCCTCAAGTAGAGAAGTTTTAGCACTCGCACTTGATGCACTAGAGCCAGGAGGAATTTTAACATTCTATCCGGATTCCAGATACTTACCAAAACGCGTACTTGAAACTTTGAGAGCACTTGGCATCCCAGACTCATCAATCCACTATACCGTTGCAAGATTTAACCAATCTGAATTCACCAAAAAATATCACTACGGTGAACTTATGGGAGTCATTCACATTCAAAAACCACTACTAAGAGATAAAAATAAAATCAGTGGATTAGAACAAAAATTCTTTTCTCAAGCTGACAAAAGAATCCCCAGAAGCAAACAGAACCGTAGAAAAACACAAAAACAAACTGCAGCTGCGTAAAATTTGACTTCCAAACCAATAGGAATAAAATTCCAACGCATCTCACGCCAAAATATGAAAAAAACAAATAAATTTATTTTTTGGACACCCAGAATTCTTTCCATTGTATTCATACTCTTCCTTTCTTTGTTCTCCCTAGATGTTTTTGACGGAACTTCAAGTTTTTTTGAAACACTGCTGGCACTTTTCATGCATAATATTCCTTCCCTAGTACTTCTAATTTTTTTACTTATTTCATTGAAATATGAAATTGTTGGAGGGATTGGATACATTCTTGCCGGAATCCTATATGTTATTTTCACTATATTAGGCGCCCCAGAGGCATTTTTAGCACTATCTTGGTCAATAATTATTGCAGGTCCAGCCTTTTTTATTGGGACACTTTTTTTAATTGGCTGGTTTAAAAAAAAGAGATTTCAAGTAAATAAAACGAGAGTATAATTCAATAAAATAACGAAAAAATATGAAGAAAAAAACATTTTTTCTTCAGAGCGAAGAACCACGAAATAAAGTAATTATCATTACGGTTTTACTGATAATTTGCTTTTCAACAACAATATTTTTTCAAGCTTCCGGAATATCCGAAGTTTATACACACCTCTATTACCTGCCAATAACATTTTCATGTATTTGGTGGCCAGAAAAAGGCATGATTATTCCTGTGCTGCTTGGATTTACTTTAATACTAGTTCACTCAATATTTCAGACAGACTCCAGCTTCATAAATGATTTTTTTAGAAGTTTAATGTTCATTGGAATTGGATTTGCAATTTCCACAATCAGCAGAGTAGAGAAAAACCAAAAAAAATTGCTTAATGAAAAAAATCTTGAATTACAAACTTCTTATCAAGGACTTCAAATAAAAAATCAATCCATTGAAGCAAAAGAAGCTCGAATTGAAGAGCTGAAAAAAGAAATTAATTTTTTAAAAAAATCATTATGAAAACCACCTACATTTCTCTTTTATTATTAACTCTTTTTGCATTTGCAAGTTGCACAACACCTCCCCAGAGTTCCTTAAGTGAACAAGATGCAAAAGCAATTGCGGAAAAAAGTTGTATCAAAGGCGGCGAATCAATATCAGACGGTTACTACAACGAAAACAGTAAAACATGGTGGTTTGATGCAAATCTAAATCAAGTAACTGAAGGGTGCAATCCAGCTTGCGTTGTATCTGAAGAAACTCTTTCTGCAGAGATAAATTACAGATGCACTGGTCTAATTATAGAAAATACCAATGAAATTGTGCTCCAACTTTTCAAAGAAAAATATCCAAAGTATCAAGACTCATTAAGCATAAACATAACAAAAGAAAGCGCTGACCACGTTAGAGGTGAAGTGATTTTTGAAGAAGGAGTTCCCGGCGGTATCTTTTTTGCAGTAAAAGTTAACAGTATCTGGACGATCCTCTTCGACGGAAACGGAGAAATTCCATGTAACCTCTCAGACTACGGATTCGACAAAGAAATGCTGTTCGACTGCACAATTGCTTCAGAAAAAATTTGGTACACAGATGATCTGCAAGAACAAATGATGCGAAGTCCATACCTTGACACAGTTGAAAAATCACCGGATATACTGGTTTCACTCATTAACGAATGGGTTAATGAATCATGGGCAAACAACCCAAGTTATAATGGCATTCTCCCCCAGCTTGCATTTATAAAAACTGAAGGTAATACAATTTTTGTAAGAGTAATAAACGCAAACACACTTACAGAAATGATGGGTTCCGCAGGTGCCTCACAATATATGAAAGTAGCAACCTACACTTTAACTGAAATTGAAAGCATAGATTTTGTTGATTATGAATTTGAAGAAGGAAGTCACGCCTCACCAGGTCGTTATTCCAGAGAAACAATTTAAACCAATTGAATTGCACAGAAAAATTCAGATAAACGACAAAATGCAAAAGGGGTATTATTTTCTAACAAAGCCTACTGGCAAAAATTTTGATCCTGAATTCAAACCTGAATTGACCCCGCAAGAGATGCTCGCACTTGGCATTTTTGGGGGGAAATATATGACAGATTGCAAAAAAGAATTCCCAGCCTCTTGGTTTAAAAAAGCAAAATTTTCATCGACTAAAAAAAATCCAAAACTTAATTATTTCAAAGTTGACGCATCACTTCCACTTAAAGAATGGCAAAAAAAGGGGTGGATTAACCCCGCTGACCCAAGAGGTTGGTTTCAATGGTATTGCAGATATTATTACGGGCGAAGACTGCCAGAAGAAGATAAACGACAAATAAAAAGATGGAAAGCCATTAAAAGACATAAAATGGCTATTCTAAAAAATTGTCATCCATTCGATTTAAGTTGTCGTCCAAAACAAAGACAAGCCCTACTACATTGGGCTTATGACAGCAGAAAAATTTAATCCATTTCCTCATGAATAAACTCACCCCGGAAGAAGAACGAATAATTCTCCACAAAGGCACTGAAGCTCCATTTTCCGGCGAATATGTTTCCTTCCGAGGAAAAGGTGCCTACACCTGCAAACAATGCGGCACTCCTCTGTATAAATCTGACGACAAGTTTGATTCCAATTGCGGCTGGCCAAGCTTTGATGATGAAATTCCCGGCACGGTTAAAAGATCCGTAGATTCAGATGGTGTTCGGACAGAAATCACTTGTAAAAAATGTGGTGCTCACCTTGGACACGTATTTGAAGGTGAACAGATGACAGAAAAAAACGTTCGTCACTGCGTAAATTCTCTATCACTTAAATTTATCAAAGATGAAGACTGAAACAGCGTATTTTGCCGGGGGTTGTTTTTGGGGAGTTGAATATTATATGCAAAAGCAAGAAGGAGTTGTCTCATGCAAAGTTGGATATATGGGTGGCGAAACCAAAAATCCAAGCTATGAAGAAGTATGTACTGGTACAACAGGACACGCTGAAACAGTTGAAATAAAATTCAATCCCGACACAATCAGCTTTGAAGAACTGGCAAAACTATTCTTTGAAATTCACGATCCGACACAATTGAATAGACAAGGACCTGATATTGGTGACCAATACAGGTCAGAAATTATCTACACAAACGAAGCTCAGAAAAAAACCGCTGAAAAACTTATAAATAAGCTAAAAATCAAAGGTTACGAAGTCGTGACAAAAATTAGTCAAGCCGGCGATTTTTGGGAAGCAGATGAGCATCATCAGGATTATTATAAAAAAAACGGGGAAATTCCATACTGTCACTCCCGAACAAAAAAATTCTGAGATATATTTTTCGGCTTGTCTCAGCCATTTCTTTGCTATTGCAATTTTAATTAAAAAGACAATAATTGTATCGGTTTATTTATTAACACCTCCACAACATGGCCACCAAAAAAAAGGCTACAAAGAAGCCAGTAAAAAAGGCTCCTGCAAAGAAAGCACCAGTTAAAAAAACAGTAAAAAAAGCAACAAAGAAAAAGAAATAATTGTGAACAAATTTCACAATATAAAGAGAACATATTGAAAATGTTAAAAAGAATCTTTTGTTAAAGGTTCTTTTTAATGTAATTTAAACACATGACCACTATAGAATTTTTAAGACAATACCGGCTGTTTGATTTTGCAATATTCGACTTTGCAATATCATTGCTTGCAGTAGCTATTTTGGCACCACTGCTATCTAAACTCTTTCAAAAATTCAGAATCAAAGTTCCGGTAATAAATTGGATATTTCTTACAGTTCCATTAAGCATATTAGCCCACATCATTGCAGGTATTAAAACGCCCCTTACGGCTGATTTTCTTGACCCTTCAGGACACTATTTCATCAAAATAATTATTATCGCACTTCTAGCCTTAAGCTTGCGTGGAGTAAAAATTATTTCAAAACAAGCATTGTAGAGGTCTGGTTTACATGTCCAATGTACTGCTCTCCATATGTGCTGAAACCAATTGTCGGAATATCAGTGAATATTTCCCCGTAAGCTTCAGTTTGTCCTTTATTCTCAAGCTCAAGCGTTCTTAATATACAGTGGAAATTAATAATGGCAGAAATATGACCTAATTCATCAAGCTTGTCTTCAACCGCCTTCTTGGTATCAACAACAATGTCAGTTGATTTTAGCAAACTGAGCTCAGTTCCCTCTTTAACCTGACAGTAAAAACATATGGACTTGCCATCAACTCTCTGAGGACTCCTGACAAAAGGCTCATTATCTATTATCAAACCTACCGGATTTTCCATGAAATGATCTGCCGCTTGCTCGGGAGAAGCACCAAGCACCTCAGCATAAACTTCCGTAGCCGGTCTACCATCAAATTCAACAATTTTTCGGCTAGACTCATCAACCTTGGTAGCTTTCAATTTCTTTCCGGTCTCCTCAAAACTTTGAGTCTTAATAATATCAAATCCTTGCTTTGTTTTAAGCAAAGCAACAACAGCCGCATCCATATAAGATTTCCCATCAACAAATACATGTGTCTCTTTAAACTTAACATCATCCCCAGCAGAGCCACCAATTATTGTGAGATTTGTTGAATCTCCAACAATATCCATAATTTTCTCTTCAGCACCCACCATTCCATCAAACAAAATAATTCCAACATATTTCTCTACATCCATCTGCTTCACTTCCTCTCCAAAATGTTTTTCAAATTTTTCAAAAGCTTTTTTAACATTATCTTCCTCCTTAACTCGCTCAATTACTGTCACTTCAACATCCTCAAGCTCACTACTTCCAAAACTCATAGCAACAAGAGAATTTTTCAAAACCTTACCTGAAGTTATTTCACCGGCTGTTGAACAACCCAGCAATTTTGAATCAGGGAAAGCGCTTTGCATCTCAGCCGCTAATTCATCAGGCAAAAAAATTGAAGAAGCAAAATATAAAACAAATTTGTTCTCCGCACTAGAAAAAGAATTTTTAAGTTCTTTTACAGCCTCCTTAACATCTTTTTTAGTAGAATACGTATTTGCAACTGCCATATGTAAATTAAGGTTAAATAAAATAATAGATATTTTTACTTGCCAACATTATATTCCTCTGCAACCTTCTGTAATTTTTCAATAATATTAGGATCATCATCGGAACTATTATCAAACAAATCCGGATCAATGCCCTTTAATATCAACTTTGTGCGCACACAATTCTCTACAGTTTTATTGCCTTGAGCACGTGTGTTTATTATTTCATCTATTAAAAGCTTTATTTTTCCTGCCATATAATTTATTGGGTTAATTTCCAGTTAACACATTACTCATATCACAAAAAAAACCAAATATTTACTTTCAAAAAAACTATACAAATGACTAATAACCATTATAAATCCTTTAATTTTCATCAATCTCTTTCACTTTAAGCTTCTCTTCCAATTCCTTAATTTTATTTTTTAATTCAACCATTTTTAACTCACGTCCAACAATCAAACTATTAAATCTCTCCAAATCTTCGTTCCTCATTTGCAATTCACTTGTTCTGGACTCAATTTTTGCCTCTAATTCACGACTATAGTTTTTCACCTCCTTTCTCGCTTTGTTGAGATCATTAACAACCTCACGAAAAGCAGCAGCCAAGTCACCAATTTCATCCTTCCTTGAAACCCGGATAGTTGTTGCATCATTGACAGACAAAGCGCGCAAAACATCATTTTTTAAATCCTTTATAGGATTAAGAATTTGCTTATAAAAAAGAAATAGAAAAACAAGTATAAACGAGATGAAAACAAAAATAGCAATTGAAGAAATCAATATTAAATCATTCAACCTACTATTAACTTCACTCTTTGGAAGCTCAACAATAACCCCCCAATCTAAAAGGTTTATGGATTTCCAAACACCAACAACCTTTTCTCCAGAAAAGGAAACATAATCCCCTTTTACTTGTTTTCTACTTATAAAATCCTTTACCACACTAATATACTCCAAATTGACCCCTTGTTTTAACAAATTTAAATCTCTATAAGCAATCAAATTACTAGATTTATCAACAATATATACATATCCAGTTTCTTCTACTTTGAAATTTAAAATCAAATCCAATAATACTTTTAAATCCACTTCAGTAAATAAGACTCCAATAATGGAATTATTTTCATCATTTACTGGAACAGCTACAATCATATGAGGCAACTGATCCCCTGGAAATTCAACTTCTCCATTAAAAAAACCTTTATCTTCAATCTGATCCAATACGTCATACTCAAGAAAAACAGATGAATCAATTGAGTCTAAACCTCCATGTAAAAGTTCATCACCATTAAGATCAAGCAGCGTTAACGATACAATGCTTGGATTATGTGCAAGAAAAACTTCTAAACTTTTTTGACTCGTCTCCTCTTCAAATCCATGCGCAGTATTTAATACTGTGCCAAACAAATTCAAATCATCTAATATATTCTGAAAATATGCTGTAATCTCATTGCTTATAGTATTTCCAATCTCATCCTGAACCCCAATAATTGCATTCAAGCGAGTATTAAAATTCAAAAAAATCAAGCCTGTAATTATAAAAAATATAAAAACAGAAACTACAAAATAAGGAATGGTTAATTGCCAACCAATCCGAGTAAAAATTGAAGCTCTTGTGGAATACTGCATCCCAAAAATTATACTTCTCCAAACTTATACAGACAAGTCCGAATCGAAATGATATGATCAATTCATGCGAATTTTAGGAATAGACCCCGGCTTGGCAACTGTTGGATTCGCAATCCTGGATTATTTTGAAGAAGAAAAGAATCTAATAGAATACGGAGTTATTACAACATCAGCAAAGACTCCAAAAACTCATCGATTAAAGGAAATTCATAATGACATTTCTGCAATTCTTGGCGAATACAAGCCAGACATCTGCGCCATTGAACAAATTTTTTTCTCAAAGAATGTGACTACGGGAATCCAAGTGTCAGAATCACGCGGAGTGATACTTCTTGCTCTAAATGAAGCTAATGTACCCTTACAAGAATTCTCACCTTCGTCCTTAAAAAGATCCCTAACTGGTAACGGCAACGCTGACAAACAAATGATACAAAAAATGGTAATGCTTGAATTAAAACTACAAGAAATACCCAAACCGGACGACGCAGCTGACGCGCTAAGTCTTGCACTCGCCCTTTGCTCTGAATTAAGATATCATCAGATAGAAAATAAGCTCCCTACGTGAAAAAAAAGCCCTTAATACAATTTGGACTAATAAGTTTGTCTGCATTCGTCATAATTGGCGCAAGCTTCTTGTTCGTTAAAGAGGCCGCAGATTTTTCCGAGATTAGCGTAATGAACTCCCAAGTAAGTGAAAAAATTGAACAAGTTACAGTTCCTTTAAATTACGAAACCAGAATCTCAAAAGGTAATGCCCTTTTTGACTCGGGCTATTACTCACAAGCAATCACTGAATATTCTCTTGCGTCACAAATCCAAGAGGACAACCCACAGGCACACCTTCTCTTGGCAAAAACATATTTAAAGCTGGAAGATTATGAAAGTGCAGCTGTGGAATACAAGCTAATACTTGATAAAAATCCACAAAACACAGAGGCAAGAACCTACTATGGCAAAACACTCCTTTTAAATAAACAATTTGATGAAGCAAAAGCCGTATTCTCACCAATGGAAACCGTTCAAGAAGCAAAGTATTATGACGCTCTTTTAGAAGCGTATGCCGGAAATTTTGAAGAATCGGAAAAAATGCTACTTGAAGCTGAAAAATTATCAGGTGGCATCCCGCGTGAAACTTTTGAGCTAATTTTAAAGGACTTTGAAATGTTTAAAGACCAAAAAGAGGGCCAAGAAGTATATTTGCAAACCGTTTTGGCAAAAACAATGCTTGATTTGGGCGAATATCAACTTGCTGAAGTTCTCAGCCAAGAAGCTTTAGACGTAAAATCTGACTATAGAGATGCATGGATGATTTTAGGCTACGCGCTTTTGAAAACCAAAGATTATCAAGGAGCGGAAGACGCATTCACAGAAGCAAAAAAACTCGACGCAGTGAAAAACGAAGTTCATTACTTCCTGGGCACCAGCCACTACTTCCAAGCAGAATATAAAGAGGCAATTACAGAATACGAACTCGCACTTCTTTACGGATTCAACCCGGAAAGAGAGGTCTATACAAAAATTGCAGAAAGCCAATTTTTCTTAGGAGAATATAATGACGCAATTGCTTCATATGAACACCTGGCAAAAATTGATTCTTCAAGCGTTGATATTTTTGTTAGACCAGTAACAATTGCATTAAACCACCTCCATGATTCCAGTCGAGCATATGCATTAGCAAAAATGGCTGTAGAAAAATTTCCAACAGAGGCCATTGCACATGACCTCCTCTCATGGACTTACATAGAAATGGACAAACTTGAAGAAGCAGAGGCAGAAATTAATAAAACCTTCATGTTAAATCCTAATCTGGCATCCGCCCACTATCACGCAGGTTTACTTAGAGAAAAACAAGGGCATCTTGAAGGTGCAAAATGGGAATTTAAACGCGCTTATGAACTTGCAAAATCCGGTGACTCAATCAGCGCATTAGCTGCTGATAAATTCAATTCCATAATCCTAACGCAATGATACTTTTTAACCTGTTAGTATGTTTCATATTAGGACTAATAATAGGTAGTTTCTTAAGCGTTTTAATATCCCGCCTCCACAGTGGCGAAAAGGGTATCCTAGTTGGTCGCAGCCACTGTCCAAAATGCAAAAAAACACTCAAAGCCAATGACCTCATTCCCCTGGTCAGCTACTTAGCAACTAAGGGGAAATGCCGCTACTGCAAAAAAGAAATCAGTCCCTGGTATCCAATGCTGGAACTTTCAACCGGAATCACATTTGGCGTGCTGTATCTCTATTCTTTAGATCCCATAACCTGGGCTTTTCAAGCAATCCTCTTTACTGTCCTACTATTCATCTTCTTCTACGACATTAAATACCAAGAAATTCACGACGCCGTGATGCTTCCAGCAATTCTATTCGCTCTCATTTATTCACTCATTTTTGGAGATGTCATTTCAAGTTTAATTGGAGCTGGAATTGCAGTAGGATTTTTTGGCTTACAATACGTTGTTTCACGCGGAAAATGGATTGGAAGTGGAGACTTACGAATTGGCGCCTTCCTGGGGCTTATGCTTGGATGGGAACAAACAATTCTAGCAATTGTATCTGCCTACATTATTGGCAGCATAGTTGGAATATTTCTACTTACCACCAAGAAAGTTAATCGAAACAGTGCCGTTCCACTGGGCCCATTCCTAGTAATTGGCACCACAATCTCTTTCTTTTATGGTCACAAACTGATTGAATGGTATCTCAATTTACTTCTGTTATAACAATATGAAAATTGTGATTTTGGCCGGTGGAGCCGGAACCAGGCTCTGGCCCATGAGTACAAAAGAAAAGCCCAAACAATTCCAATGTTTAGTCTCAGAAAAAACAATGCTAAGAGAAACATTTGAAAGACTGCCTTTTGTTGATCCAAAAGATATTTATATTTGCACAAATGCCGAATACGGGGATCTAGCAAAAAAAGAAATCCCTGAAATCCCAAACGCAAACTTTATTCTGGAACCAAGCATGCAAGATACCGGCCCCTGTATTGGTTTAGCTGCAACTATAATTGCAAAAGATCATCCTGAGGCTGTTATGGCAGTTGTATATGCAGATCACCTTGTTCAAGACATTGAAGAATGGGAAGAAAAATTACGAATTGCGGAAAAACTGGCGAAAGAGGAAAACACCCTAAACATAATTGAAGTAAAAGCAAAATACCCAAACGTGAACATGGGCTATGTAAAAATTGGCCAAATGCTTACAACAATAGATGACATTGAAATTTACGAACTCAAAAAATTCATTGAAAAACCGGACTACAAAACGGCCAAAAAATTCCTTTCATCCTTTAGCTATCTCTGGAATACAGGATATTTTGTATGGCGAGTAGATAAAATTCTAGCTGAATTCAAAAAACACCTGCCAAAAACATATGAACAGCTTGAAGCAATTCACCGCGGTGGCCTAATTGAAAATCACTACCCAAAATGCGACAAAATCTCAATAGATTACGGAATAATGGAAAAAGTTAATCCAAATGAAGTTAGAATTATTCCCGCAGACCTGGGCTGGAATGACATTGGAACCTGGAAATCACTACATGAAGAACTTGCAAAAAATCCTGACGCCAACCTGACAAAAGGCAAAGTTTTGGCTTTGGAAAGCACGGGAAGCGTAATATACAATGAAGGTAAAAATCTGGTTGCAACCTTGGGAATTGAAGATATGATAGTTGTGAATGTGGTTGGATTCACTTTAGTTTGCCCAAAAGAACGCTCAAGTGACCTCAAAAAAATAATAAATAAACTAAATGAAGCAAACGAAAACTGAAATAATACCCAAACCTTGGGGCAAAGAAATTTGGTTTGCAAATCAACCTGAGTACGCGGGCAAAATACTTCATATCAAAAAAGGACACCGCTATTCACTCCAATATCATGAAAAAAAACTTGAAACACAGTATTTATTAAAAGGAAAAATCAAATTCACTCTGGACAAAGAAGAAATTATACTCTCTCCCGGCGACAAACTGGACGTTTATCCAGGAGTAATTCATAGAGCCGAGGCTCTTGAAGACTCCGAAATTGTTGAGGTTTCAACCAATGACTTAAACGACGTGGTAAAAATTGAAGATGACTATGGCCGTAGTGGCAAAGGAAATAATTTTGAATTGGACAAAAAACTATCCACTGATTAAAAACATATCAGAGCACATTTCCACTCCCCTGCCTAGCAAACACTCAGGAGATGGCTTGTTTTCGCTGAATTTAGCCTTATAATTCTCACGCTTTTACTCTTCACAATCAAAAATGGCCAAACTTAAAGAAATCCTTGCGGGGAAAGTCCTGCTTATACTAGCTTTTGCAGCCATTTTAGGCTACGTAGACACTCAAACTGACCTAAAACTTGGGCTTGATCTCCAAGGCGGAACTCAACTTGATTATCAAATAGACCTGAGCAAAGTTGATGAAGCTGACCAGGACCAAATTGTGGAAGGTGTTAAAGAAGTAATTCGTCGCCGCGTGGACAGTTTGGGAGTTTCTGAACCTCAAATTTATACTTCAAACATTGCAGATGAATACCACGTGATTGTGGAATTAGCCGGAATTAGTGACATTGAAGAAGCAAAAGCAGTTGTTGGCAAAACTATTCAACTTGAATTTAGAGAACAAAGCACAGAAACATCACAAGAGAAAATTGACTGGGCAAACGAAAGCGCACAAGCATACTACAATAAACTATCTCAAGGTGGAGACTTTATATCTCTCTCTGAAGAAGAAGAAAAACAATACGCTGATGCAATTTTCTGGGTAAATCAACCTTTACAAGACATCCGCAACTATTCTGACGAAATGCAAGTAGCCATTGAAGGTAAAGCAATTGGCACCGTTCTTGCTCCTTTCAAGATCAGCGACGGAGTAACTTTGGCAAAATCAGGTCAACTTATGCCCCTAGACGGAGTCGCTGTTGTTCAAATTGTGGATAAAACCACTTCCCAGGAAGAAGTCACACCTGATTTAAAAGTTAGTGCTAGACACATCTTGGTATCATACGAAGGCGCTCAATCCAGCTCACAAACCAGAACAAAAGATGAAGCACTTGCACTTATTCAAGAGGTGAAATCAAAACTTGATACAGGAGGAAATTTTGAAGATTTAGCAAAAGAATACTCTGAGGACGGCACCTCTGAAAAAGGAGGAGATTTGGGAGAATTTGGTAAAGGTGCAATGGTAGCCCCTTTTGAAGAAGCTGCATTTGCACTTGAACCAGACCAAATTTCAGAAGTTGTGGAAACAGATTACGGATTCCATCTAATTCAAGTTTACAACAAAACTGGCGGCGTACCTGAAATGCAAACAATTACGAAAGTTCAGCTAAACAAGATGATTTTCCTAACCACCCCAGATCCTTGGGCTGAAGCGATACTAACCGGAAAACACTTCAAACATGCTGATGTTGCTTTTGATGAAACAACCTACCAACCTTATGTTGCAATTGCCTTTAATGACGAAGGAGCAAAAATATTTGAAGACTTAACTGGCAGAAATGTTGGTAATCAAATTGCAATATTTGTAGGTGGAGACATGGTTTCCTCCCCTACCGTCCAGACTCAAATTGCAGGTGGATTTGCACAAATTACTGGTGATTTCACACTGGATGAAGCCAGTGATCTAGCAAGAGAATTAAATACCGGTGCAATTCCAGCTCCAATAACTTTGGCAGGTCAATACACAATCAGTTCGACTTTAGGTGCAGATGCTCTTAAAGAAAGTGTTTACGCAGGAATAGTAGGTTTAATCATTCTTGCCATATATCTATTGTTGTATTACAGACTTCCAGGTCTGCTTGCAGACATTGCACTTGCGATATATTCTGTTCTGCTACTTTTCTTTATTAAATCTGCAATCCCAACTGCTGCAGCGGTTATAATTGGACTGGCTGCATTCGCTTATATTGTGCATGCAATTATTCAAAACCGTGATAGTGGAGGTGAAAAATTCATATCATTTATTTTGGCATGTATTGTTCTTTTCTTCCTGACATTTGTACTTTCAAATAAAATCACTCTCACATTAGCAGGTGTGGCGGGTGTTATTCTTTCTATTGGTATGGCTGTAGACGCAAACGTACTTATTTTTGAAAGAATGAAAGAAGAATTGGCTAGCGGAAAGTCATTAAGAGAATCAATTCAAGAAGGTTTTGACCGCGCATGGGACTCAATACGTGACTCAAATTTCTCTTCTCTCATAACCTGTGCCATCTTATTCTATTTTGGCACTTCAATTATCAGAGGATTCGCTCTTAACTTGGCGCTTGGTATTCTGATCTCAATGTTCTCTGCAATCACAATAAGCAAAACTTTGCTTTTATTCTCCTCAGAAACTTCAGCAGAGAAAAACTTATGGCTGTTCAACAAGCCCAAAAAGGCATTTAAAGAAAAATTTCAAATTATCAAAACTTCCAGAATTTGGGCAGCTCTTTCCGGGACACTAGTCACAGCATCAATTATTGCTAGTTTGGTTTTTGGACTGAATCTTGGCTTGGACTTTACCGGTGGAACAATGCTTGAACTAAATATTAATTCAACAGACCCTATAAGTGCTGAAAGCCTTGCAGACACAATTTTACTGGTTGAAGAAGAACAAGCTGCTGAATTTGGCATCCCACAGGTAGTAAAAACAGATCAAGGCACATATATTTTCAGACTAAAACATATTTCTGAAACTGAACATGATGCAATCATGTCAAAATTCAAAGAAATTTACCCATCAGTTGAAGAAGTCAGATTCACAACAGTAGGGCCCGTAATTGGAAAAACCCTTAAAAATAAAGCAATAACAGCACTTGTAATCACGTTATTCATGATTGTGTTCTACATTGCATTCGCCTTCAGAAAAATTCCAAAAGAAGTATCTCCTTGGCGTTTTGGTATTTGCGCAATTACCGCCCTTGTACATGACATTTTGATAGTTCTTGGGGTCTTTGTAATTCTAGGTAAATACATGGGTGTAGAAATTGACGCTCTCTTCATTACAGCACTACTGACAATCATGGGATTCTCTGTTCATGACACAATTGTTGTTTTTGACAGAGTACGTGAAAACCTAAACTTCAGGAAACATGGTGAAACACTTTCTGAAACCACAAACAGAGCTCTAAACCAAACAATGGCTCGCTCAATGAACACATCCATTTCAACTCTCATTACAATCGTTGCCCTTCTAGTTCTGGGTGCAGATAGCATAAGAATGTTTGTTCTAGCTCTCACAATTGGAATTATTGTTGGAACTTACTCATCCATATTCGTTGCCAGCCCACTGTTGGTTTGGTGGAATAACAAAGCGACAAAATCAAACTAATTTGATTTATCACGCAAGAATGATAAGATTTGCTGCGCATCGCACCCGTAGCTCAATTGGATAGAGCACTGGTCTTCGGAACCAGGGGTTATAGGTTCGAATCCTGTCGGGTGCACCACAAATTTTTTCTTACAACTTGTAGCTTAATACTTCATAAGCAAGAGCCTGAAGGTATCTATATAATTCCTCAGACATTTCAGCACGAGTTCTTCCAGCATCCGGATTAAACTCTTCTCCAGGAGTTTCCTCTAAAATTCCAAGCGCAGATGCTCTCCAAACATATATTGCATACCAGGCGGTTTTATCCAAATCTGGATAAACCAAACTTGAAACAGTCACTCCTTCAACCAAATTCTCATAACCGTTCCCCATAACAGCAAACAACATCTTCAAAGCCTCAACCTTATTGACTGTCTCCCCGGGCCTAAAAGTACCATCTGGATACCCCTTTATCATTCCATGTACCTTTGCAAAACAAACATAGGGAGCAAACCATTCACGACCAACATCCGGGAAACAATTATTGTAATCATTTACACTTGGAGTTGTATCTCTTCCCTCAATTAAAATCTTTAAAAGTTCCGCTCTATTAATATCATTGTTCGGTTTAAAACTTCCATCAGGATATCCTTCAAAAATTCCCAACTCAACCAAACTATCAATTGCTTCATAATGTTGATCCAAATATGACACATCCGTAAAAATCCATTCCATTGGAATCACTACCAATTCGCCACTTGGATCACCAACCTCATTACCATTACTATCAACCGCTACAACCTGAAAATAATAAGTTTCATTTTCCGTAAGGTTATGAATAGTACGTGAAGTTGTATATGCATTTGGCACCTCCTCTACCTGTGAAGCGCCATTTTCAGTACTATAGTGAATTTCATATCCCTTTATTCTCGAATCAGTAAGTCTGTTCCATCTTAAAGTAACACTTTCTTCATCAAAACTAGTAACACTTAAAACCAAAGAATCTGAAGTCCTTATCTCATCAACTGTAATTTCTTCGCCCTCTTTTTCAGAGACAGTTGCATCAGGCAAACTTGCTCCATTCTGTACACTTTCTCCAAAATCAGCCGCGTAATAATAAACATAACCATAGTCGAACACATCAGAGCCCGCAGTAGATGGATTTATTGAATCATCAAAAACGGAAACCAATGCATAAACCCCATCTTTCCCAGTTAAACCACTTATTGAAATTTCACTCATTTCTTCATTTTTATCCACCTCAACAGACACTTTCTTATTCAAATCAACCTTCCCATTATCATCAGAAATCAAAGTAACAAACGCCGAAACTTCATCCGGTTTCACCACATGAAAATAAAATCTATCCTGATTTGCATCATTCTCAAAGAACAAATAATTTGTTCCATAAAGCGCTGGAGCATAATCTGAATCTATCAAGTTGTACTGCCCCAAAGTACCTCCCTCCATTGTATAAACGTCCGGAAAATGCGACCCTTCCGAATAATTGGAAGTATCAAGATTCCATAATGAAAACTCCATATAAACATCCGACAATTGATCCCCACGTGAATTCACAACTTCTGAAACTGCATCATACACTTTGTTTTGATTCAAATCTGAAAGATTCGAACTGAAAAACTCGTCAAAAATATCTTTAATTATACCTGTATCGTTATAATATTCCGCCAAAAAAGTGGGCCAAGCTGATAAACCATACGGAAACAAAGAACCCTGGGGCGTATTACCTGCAAAGACAGAATAATCAGGATAGTCAAAAAAGTCCTGTAAATAATTGTAAAAATCATTGACGCTATCATATACAACATCTTCCATCCAAACTGCAGTAGATTCAGCAAAATTCACTGCTGTATTTGTGATAGCAAAGTTACTGTCATAACCAAATTGCACAGCATGAAAAAATTCATGCGCAAGTGTAACTTTCATAACGTCTTCATTTTGCCATGGATCTATGGCAATTAATGGAGTTATTGCATCACTCAAAACCGTCGTAACCCCAACTGACCCAGGATAAAGATAAGTATTTCTATCATCCAAAACAATTAGCACCTTAATGTCAGAGATTATAGGACTGTCATAATCCAGATTATCAATTTCCACATCCCAACTCCTTTCAGCATATTCCGCAACATTTTCAACCACATCTGGAATGCCATCTCCATCAGAATCAGGTTGACTATAAATCAAGTTCGAAAACTCTATCTTAAAATGTTCAGTTAATATTGCATATTTTTTAAGTAATCCAGCTTGAATTTCTGACTCAAAATTAACGGCGCTAACACTCATTCCTAAAAATAAACTTAAAAAGGAAGCAATAAATATTGATTTGAAAAATTTCATTTTTTTTGCGTCAAATAATGCGAATTTATGCTATCATAAAAACTCCCAAATTTGTCTATGTTTGCAGACATACTCTTAAATCATTCATTTTCAAAAAAACAAGAAAAACTTACCTATCTTGTGCCGGAAAACGCGAATATCCAAAAAGGAAGTGGCGTAATAGTTCCATTTGGCAAAAACAAAAAAGTTGGTGTAGTTCTTTCCGTTCATAAAGAAAGACCTGAATTTGATACAAAATCAATAATTAATACTCTGACACCAAATATTTTACTCTCACCTTGGCAATTTCTACTTATTGACTGGATAACTGAACACTATTTTTGCTCAAAATTTGAGGTTATCCGCATGATGTTACCCAAGCACATTTGGCGAATACCTAAAAATGAAAGAAAGGCAAATACATCAAAGAATAAATTTATTGCTCATAAAGGGCATGAATTAAGTAAAGAACAGAAAGAAATTTATGATTCTTTAATAAAAGAGAACCCACAAACCTCTCTTATCCACGGTGTAACCGGTGCAGGGAAAACTGAATTGTATAAGAATTTTATTCAATCAAAGGTTAGTCAAGGCTTCCAAACTCTTCTAATGGTGCCTGAAATATCTCTAACGCCACAATTTGTAAAATATTTTGAGGGAAGCGTGCCGGAAATAGAAGTAATTCACAGTAAGATTAGTGATGGGAAAAAAGCTAAAATCTGGAAAAAAATCCTTGAAGGAGAAACCAATCTGGTAATTGGATCCAGATCATCATTATTCAGTCCTTTTAAAAACTTAGGACTGATTATTATGGATGAAGAACACGAGTACAGTTATAAACAGGACTCCTCCCCTCGCTACCATGCAAGAGACGTAGCTCTAAAAATTTCTGAAATTACTGGAGCAAATTTAATATTTGGTTCAGCTACTCCCAGTATTGAAACAATGTACAAAGCCAAAACTAATGAATACAAATATTATTCGTTAGACAGTAGAATTCATGGTACTCCCCTACCGAAAGTAGAAATAATTGATATGCGTGAAGAATTGAAAAAAGGTAATTTTTCAATTTTCTCCTCTCTTCTTGAACAAAAAATTAGCTCTTGTTTGGAGAAAAAGGAGCAAGCAATACTTTTTCTTAATAGACGCGGAAGTGCTTCTGCAACAGTATGTCGTGACTGTGGAAATGCATTAAGTTGCAAGAATTGTGATATAAAACTGACTTATCACGCTGCAAAATTCTCTCACGAAACTCTGATTTGTCATTATTGTGGATTAATTACAAAAATGCCTCCACACTGCCCAAACTGCAAAAGTGTACGTATAAGACATTTTGGTATTGGCACACAAAAAGTCCAATCTGAATTGGAAAAGCTATTTCCCTTGGCAAAAATTCAAAGAGCCGACAAAGACACAATGACAAAAAGAGACAGTTTTACTCGCCTACATAAAGAACTCAACAACAATGAAATTGACGTGCTCATTGGTACACAAATGATTGGAAAAGGCTTTGACCTCCCAAAAGTAACACTTGTTGGAGTAATAATGGCAGATATTGGTATCCATATACCAGATTTCCGCGCCTCTGAAAGAAGTTTTCAGTTGTTAACGCAAGTTGCAGGTCGCTCAGGTAGAAGAAAAGACCAAGGAGAAGTAATCATTCAGACCTACTCACCTGAACACCCTTCTCTTATTTTCAGTCAAACTCACAATTACAATGCCTTTTATGAACAAGAAATTGACGCAAGAAAGCGTGATTCTTTACCGCCGTTCGGTAAATTCGTGAAGTTAATTTATGTAGACCCTGACAGAAATAAATGTGAAGAAGAAGCCAAAATTCTCATTTCAAACTTAGCGGCAGACAATGATCACAAAATTTATTCAGCGCCAGCGCTTACTCCAAAGCTCTACAATAAATATCATTGGCACGTACTAATTCACGGACCAAATCCAAGTAGCTTGATCAAAAATATTGATCAAGCTCTGATTGAAAACTGGCGCATTGACGTCGACCCAATCCAGACTGTATAAGAAAAACATGCGCATTCTTTCAGGAATAAAACCTAGCGGACGCCCTCATCTGGGAAATTATCTGGGGGCCCTAAGAAAACATATAGACCTACAAAACAAAGGTGAGCAGTGCCTTTATTTTATTGCTGACTACCACGCACTAACAACTTTAAGAGACCCCAAATTGCTGCAAGACTATCGTCGTGGTGTTGTATTGGACTACCTAGCTCTTGGTCTAGACCCTAACAAAGTAACTCTTTTTTACCAAAGTGACGTTCCTGAGCATGCAGAACTTCAGTGGATTTTATCAACCGTAACCAACCCTGGCCTTCTTGAAAGAGCACACGCCTGGAAAGATGCCAAAGAAAAACATCAGAGGGACATTAATGCAGGTTTGTTTATGTATCCGACATTAATGGCCGCAGATATTTTAATTTACAACGCGGACAAAGTCCCTGTTGGCAAGGACCAAAAACAACATATTGAAATTGCGCGTGATATTGCAACCAGCTTCAATAACTACTACGGAGAAACCTTCAAACTGCCCGAAGAACTAATTGAAGATGACGTTGCAACAATTATTGGAACGGACGGTCAAAAAATGAGCAAATCATACAACAACACAATCTCAATTTTTGACGACGAAGACACAATCAAAAAACAAATAATGGGAATTAAAACCGCAAGCATCGACCTAAAAAATCCAATGCCAACCAAAGACGATATTATTCTCACTCTCTATGAACAATTTTCTAGTTCAGCCGAGATGGAGGAATTAAAAGACAATTACGTTGCCGGCGGATTTGGCTATGGTAAAGCAAAAGAAGCTCTATTAAACAAACTATTGGAATATTTCCAAGAAGCTCGTGAAAAAAGAGCCACACTTTCATCCTCAAACCTAGATGAAATCATGAATGAAGGTGCCAAAACAGCCCAC
>JAHIVE010000044.1 GCA_018816805.1 Patescibacteria group bacterium
AAAAAATCGCATCAGCCTTAATTGCTGAGCTTATCACACTTAAAATTTCCTCGGATTCCATCAAAACACTTCTGGAAATTGCAACCTCCTGTTGTGCCCTGTGGAAAACTAAATAACCACTCATGGCGAATCCAATGAAAACTGTAAAAATAGTTATCGCAATTATCATTTCAACAAGTGTAAAAGCTTTTTTTGTCATTTCCAATCACTTAATAAAGTAGAAATTTCAATTCGCCTATCCTGTCTTCTATCTTTCCATTCAATAACCGCAACAATTTCATAAATATTTTCCATTTCAAAACCCTTTTCATTATATGCGGTCTTCACAAGAATTGAACGAGTATACTCCATATTCCCAAATTCAATCTTTTCAGGCTCAACAGAAAACGAATAACAAGGCGGACAAATAGTACTTTCTTTCAAATACATTTCTTTCTCCATTCCATCATAGTCACTAAGCCTGAAATTTGACCCCCAAGTCCTTTCGCCCTCATCCCAAGAATAATTTTGAAACCAGTTTGAGTCTCTTATGTATCGCATAATCTCCAATCCCTCCTGAGCCAAATATGAGGCCTGCACACTCTGATAATTTCTACGGTCCGCATTCATAGTTGTAATAATAAGCCCCGCCACAGCAACAATGGTAATGGACAAAAGCGTCACACCAATCACAACCTCAATGAGCGTAAAAGCTTTATTCTTCCTCACTTTCTTCAGGGGTAATTAAAGTAAATTGATTATTATTTGAAGAAATTTCAAACAATTTTCTGAGCCTTTCATCACCATCATGCACCAAATAAATTTGTGCATCATTAGAAAGTCTAACCCCGTATATATCGTAAAAGGCAACATCACCATTCGGAGGTTCAAACAAAGCCCAAATTGTCTCAAAAGAGCTGCTTCCACCCACAAAAATCTCAGCAACAGAAACATTATTTGAATTCACCCCATAATGGGTCTCCTGCAGCTGTTCAAATTCGCAACGTTTCTCCAATGCATTATAATAAGTAACCGCCCTCATTGCCTCAGTCCCATTCTCAAAATATCCGCCTTCACACAGCAAAAAAGTCTCATCCCCTACGTCTTCCTTTTTACCGGACGCAACTTCCACCCTGGCTTGTTGCATCATTGCAACCACTGCATCCGCCGCAACCGTCAGCTCCTGCTTCCTAATACCACTCCTGTAATCAACAACCAAAAAACCTACCAACAAACCAATAATAGTGATGACAATAATAAGTTCGACAAGTGTAAAAGCGGGTTTACGCAACAACTTCAGATAGTGAGAAAATAGGACCGAGTAGCGCTAGCGCCAAAATCGCCACTGCCAGACCAACCAAACCAATAATAATTGGTTCTAAAAGTGTAGTGAAATTCTCCAGCGAATGCTCAACTTCACTCTCATAATGACTGGCAAGTTTTTCAGAAATTGGGCCAATGGCACCCGTATTTTCTCCCACTGAAATCATAGCTGTAACCGTCTCGGGGAATAAAAACGGTGCCTTTTCCAAGTTCTCCGCAATTTTTTCTCCTCTCTCCACATTATGTCTAAGCACAACAGCATAATCCCTATATAACCTGTTTGTAATTGCATCACCGGTAATTCGAATTGCATCATTAATTGGCACTCCGGCAGTAACCAAAATACTAAGCAGCGAAACAAACTGCGCAATACTAAGCTTCCTCACAATATCACTAACCCAAGGAGTTTTTAAAAGCATCATATGTATTTTTCGCTTTCCGGCTTCAGTATTCGCATAAAAAGATGCCACCAAAAACAAGAACACAATCACAATAAGCACAAGCCACCCAAAAGAAATCACAATATTTCCAAAATTAAGCACCAAGCGTGTCAAAAACGGCATCTGCACATCAGACTGCTCAAAGAAATCTTTCAAACGCGGAATCACCATGGAAATTACAATCACTCCTGCAATTATCAAAGCCACAAGCACAGTCGCAGGATAAATCATAGCACCCCTAACTTTCATATAAAGCTCATGAGTCCTGCCCGTCTGGTCAGCAAGCTTAAACAAAAGTTCCGCCAAATTACCAATTGCCTCACCGCTGCGCATGACCCCAATCTCAGATTCCTTAAAAACATCCGGAAACTTTGTCATTGATTTGCTCATTGTGCTACCACGCTCAACATCATAAGCCATCGTATTAACAATCCTTGCAAACCTGGGATTGTCGGTTTTTTTTGCCAGCACCTTAAGTGCGCGCATAATGGGAATACCCGCATCAATCATCACGCCTAGTAAATGATAAAAATACGACTTATCCTTCACAGTCACTTTCTTCCTATCAATAAAAAAATCATTCATCCTTACGGAGAAGGGCTGACTTGAAGAATCATACACTCCGTAAACAACCGAAGTTACCTTCTCAGATGGCTTCCCAACAATTTTAGAAGGATCTTGCATTTTTATTGGTTTCATTGATAGTAAGCCTCAATATTGAGGTTGAACACAACATCAGTCGTAGAGGTCAATTGCACGCTGATAGATTTAACCTGGAATAATCTATCTGCATTCTCAAGCTTCTGTAAAAAATCAATCAAATCCTCGTAAGTCCCGGTAAAAACCGCAGTCACTAAAATGGAATTCTGCCCCGTTCCACTTGTAAGAGCAAAATTTATTGCATTAACTCCAAACCCAAGTTCCTGAGTAAGCCCGGTAAGCTCCAGAATAAGTCCATCCTGATCCTTTCCAACCGGAACAGCTTTCAAAAGTTGATCTTTTTTTGCCTCACTCACTGAAGCTTCATCCGCTAAAGCTTGAAGCTCGTCATATTCAGACTGCAAAGTCTGCAAAGTCTCAGCTCTCTCGCTCACCTCAGCTTTTTTTGCGGAAACATCCTTTCTAAGAGGTTCAACAATAAAAAACCCTCCCACAAAAAGTAGAATTAAAATCAAAATTGCCAATAACTGAGAAGTTTGTCCTTTCATTGAATCAAAGATTTAACTTGTAAACCAAAAGACACCACTTGCTGCCCATCCGTTGTGGTACCAACCGCAATGGACGGAACAAACACATCACCAAAATCCTCTGATGCATCCAAAATTCTAATAACATCAGCTACATTTTCATAAGTATCTCCCAAACCGGAAATTTCCAAATCCCCGGTTTCAGAACCACCATAACTTCTAAAAAACACTCCCACGGGCGTTAAGTCATTAAGCTTCCGCAAAACTTTAGACCAAACAATGGCCCTGGCCTTAACAGAATCAACAATCTCAGTCGCTTTAATCAACTCTTCAACTCTCTGATCTTTAAGCTCATCAATTCCGGCCTGCACACTTACAATTTCCTCATCCAGCCGCTTCAACTCACGCTTAGCCTGCATTTGCTCAAAAACCAAAAACAAAGAAAACAAAACTCCAACAACAAATACAAAAATTACAATAGTCGTAAGGAGTCGTCCTTTAGGTGCTTCATATGAACTGTCCATATTGGCGCGGTTGCGCTTGAAGGGCGCGTTAGTTATTCTTCAGGCATGAATTTTAAAGTAGTTAACGAATCTTTTCAATGCCGAAACTGCAAGGCGAAAGTTACGCCACAAAAAGGCAGTTGCCGCAACCACTGTCCACATTGTCTATATTCAATGCATGTTGATCAGGTTTACCCGGGCGACCGAGCATCAAATTGTAAGGGAATGATGAAACCCATTGCGGTAACTCAGTCCGGAAAAAAAGGATGGATTCTCTTGCACGAATGTCAAAAATGTCGCAAAACTATTCGCAACAAGATGGCGGAGGATGATAATATGATTCTTGCAGCTGAAATTAGTAGAAATCCCTTATGAAACTTTCTCTCCGCGCCAAAGAAATTCCAAAAGAAAGCACTGTAATTGTTGGTGTCTCGGGAGGCAGAGACTCACTTGCTTTAGTGCACGCACTTTTAGCCCAAAGAAAAGACCTTAATTTAATAGCAGCTCACGTAAATCACGGTCTCCGAGCTGACTCAGACAAAGACGCCGAATTTGTAAAAGGGATGATGACCCGCTTTGAAGTCCCACTAGAAACTCTAAAACCCCACAAACCGCCTTCAAGCAACGTTGAAGAATGGGGCCGCAATAAGCGCTATGAATTTTTTGAAAAACTTCTAAAAAAACACAAAGCCTTTGCAATATTAACCGCCCACCACCAAGACGACGACTTTGAAAGCATGATGCTCCACTTCCTCCGCGGAACCCGCGTCAAAGGCCTTTCCGGAATGGCATTCCAAAGAGGAAATTTAATGCGTCCTCTGCTTTTCACTCCTCGCAATGAAATCAACGAATACATTGAGAAAAACGCCATTCCCTATTTTGAAGATCCCTCCAACCAGGATGAACGCTATGCAAGAAACTTTCTTCGCCACAAAATTATCCCAGTTTTAAACCACGTCTATCCGGGACTAGCTGAAAGATGGCAAAAACAAAAAGAATATTGGTTTGAACTCCAAGATATGCTTGAAACCAATGCAGAAAGCTTCCTGGATGAAAACCTGGACAAAAGCGGCTTGGACCGCAAAGCCTACTCTTCTCTTCCCTTTCCAATTCGCGCAACAGTCTTGGAAATTTGGTTCCGTGAAACCACAAGCCAAATGGTCCCCGACTCCGCCACCATTGAACGCTGGGACCACGCAATTCTCTCATTCCCAAGCCGTAAAAAAACTGAATGGGCAGACAAAAAATTCCTGGAAATGACCAAAGAGCGCGCAAAAATTTCCAACAAGTGAAACCTTGAATTTACATCACTTACAGGATAAAATACATCCACTTAATTATTTCTCATGGCAACTGCAAAAAAAGTAAAAAGAAAAGGACCGAGTCCGCTTATTTCCATTATAATTTTAGCGCTTTTAATCTCAGGAGTTTACTCCATTTGGAACCCCAGCGGTCAAACCCTTTCAGAGTCCGTCAACCTTTCAACTTTTGTGAACGACGTTGAAAGCGGCCAAGTTGAAAGTGTTGAAGTCAGAGACTCCCGCATAGACTACGTTCTTAATGACGAAACAAAAAAATACACGCACAAAGAAACTGGCCAAACCGTAAGCGAAGTCTTGGACAAAGTAGATCCTGAAGTTGTAAGCAAGCTACAAGTTGAAGTCGTTGACACAACCGGAAAAGAAATTTGGCTGAACATCCTTTTTGCGACTGTTCCATTCCTTCTAATAATAGGTTTTTTCATTTTTATGATGCGTGGAGCCGCCAGCTCATCAAACCAAGCCATGTCTTTTGGCAAGTCGAACGCAAAACTCTATGACGGCGAAAAAGAAAAAACCACATTCAAGGACGTGGCCGGCGCGCGAGAAGCAAAGGACGAACTTGTTGAAATTGTCGACTTCCTCAAAAAACCAACCAAATACACCGCCATGGGCGCAAAAATCCCCCGCGGAGTCATGCTTGTCGGCGCACCGGGAACCGGTAAAACTTTGCTTGCTCGCGCTGTCGCCGGGGAGGCAAACGCACCGTTTTTCTCAATCAGCGGTTCTGAATTTGTGGAAATGTTTGTGGGCGTCGGCGCCAGCCGCGTTCGCGACCTCTTCAAAAAAGCAAAACGCAACGCACCCTGCATAGTCTTCATAGACGAAATCGACGCCGTCGGTCGCCAACGCGGCGCCGGCCTTGGCGGAGGCCACGACGAACGTGAACAAACCCTAAACCAAATTTTAACTGAAATGGACGGTTTTGAAACAAATGAAAGCGTAATTGTAATGGCTGCAACCAACAGACCTGACGTCCTTGACCCCGCCCTTTTAAGACCTGGTCGCTTTGACCGCCGAGTTGTTGTTGATACTCCAAACAAAGAAGACCGTGAGGCAATCCTTAAAGTTCATTCCCGCAACAAACCGCTAAAAAAGAACGTGGACCTAAATTCAATTGCGGCACAAACTCCGGGCTTTACAGGTGCAGACATAGAAAATCTTCTTAATGAAGCCGCAATCTTGGCCGCAAAACAAGACCAAAAAGAAATCACTCAAAAAGACATTGAGGATTCCGTTGAAAAAGTTCAACTCGGACCGGAACGCAAATCGCATATTCTTTCGGAAGAGGAAAAGAACATCACAGCCTACCATGAAAGTGGCCATGCAATCGTTGGCCATCTTCTGGAAGACTGCGACCCAATCCGCAAAATCACCATAATTTCCCGCGGAATGTCTCTCGGCTCAACTTGGTTTGTGCCGGAACAAGACAAACACATGTACAGTAAGCAAAAATTCGAACATGAAATTGCATCACTTTTAGGCGGCTATGTATCGGAGGAAATGAATTTCGGCCAAGTTACAACCGGCCCATCAAATGACCTTGAGCGCGCCTCAAACATAGCTCGCCGCATGGTCACGGAATTTGGAATGAGCTCAAAACTGGGTCCTATTGTTTTTGGTGAAAAAAATCATGAAGTTTTCTTGGGTCGTGACTACGGCCACATGAAAAATTACTCCGAAGAACGAGCTTCAGAAATTGACGAAGAAGTTCAAAAGATCATAGAAAACGCTTATGTTCTAGCCAAAGACCTACTCACCAAGCACAAAAAACAGCTCGACCACATTGCAAAAACACTTATTAAAAAGGAAACTCTCTCCCGTGAGGAATTTATTGAACTTTTCGAAGGAAAGAAGCCGGAATCTAAAAAAAGCTAGCTGAAGCATTAGACCTGATTCAGATTTTAAACAGAAGTTGCTGAATTGGAATAATAAAAACAATACTGCTATAATCGCGCTATGACACAAGAAGTAGGAATCGGCGAACTCAAATACGCAAAAAAAAATGGAATTTCAAATTCCATTCGCTTGCAAAACAAACCCGTTAAAGTCTCCAAAAAAAACCATGAGCCGGACCCTGAGCCCTCTCCAAAAGAAGGTCAACTTTCCGTGGATATCTATCAAACAGATGACCGCATGATAGTCGCCTGCCCAATTGCCGGTGTAAAAAAGTCTGAAATCAAGGTCTCAATCCATGATGACGTCCTCACAATCCGCGGTGAACGCGAGCGTATCAAAGATTTTGAAGATAAAACTCCACTTGTAAATGAACTTTTTTGGGGCGTTTTCAGCCGTTCAATTGTCCTTCCGGACCACATTGACAGAAAAAACATCTCGGCACGCGTTCAAAACCACATCCTTATTATTACAATTCCAAAAACGGAAGACTTCAAAACCAGAATAATTCACATAAATGATGACAAATAAAATTCGTAAAGCCGTAATCCCGGTGGGAGGCCTGGGCACGCGTTTTTTGCCGGCCACAAAAGCCATGCCAAAAGAAATGCTCCCAATCCTTGACAAACCCGTAATCCAATACATTGTTGAAGAAGCGGTCGCAAGCGGCATTGAGCAAATAATACTGGTCACCGGTAGCGGAAAACGCGCAATTGAAGACCATTTTGACCACAACTTTGAGCTGGCATACAACCTTGCCGGAAAAAACAAAAAAGAACTCCTTAAAAAAGTGCAAGAAATTGAAGACCTGGCCGAATTCATTTACGTCCGCCAACCAAAACCTCTCGGCGACGGCCACGCAATCCTCTGCGCCAAAAACATTGTTGGCAATGAGCCATTCGCAGTCCTCTTTGGCGACGACATCATAGACCACCAAAAACCCGCACTTGCCCAACTCATGGAAGTTTTTGAAAAAACCAAGTCGCCCGTGCTATGTCTTGAGAATGTCCCGGATGAAGAAGTCCAAAATTACGGTATTGTAGAGCCAAAAAATGAAAAAGACGGCCTAATTGAAATCCAGAACCTGGTTGAAAAACCTTCTCCTGAAAACGCGCCCTCAAACTTGGGTATTATA
>JAHIVE010000045.1 GCA_018816805.1 Patescibacteria group bacterium
AAAATTTTGGCAATTAATGTAAATTTCAAAGTTCCAAGTGAATCTATTGATGGTCAAATGTTTTTCCTTTTTGATCCAGGTGTAACAGAGAAAATTTTATCGGCTTTAAATAAGAAAATCGCATGACAAGTCAATTAATAATTGAGGTTAAAATGACCGAAATGTCCATTTCGCACAACGACGCGATTATTCGTTCGTCGGGTATTGGGTCTTGTGTGGTAGTTACTATGTATGATCCTGTGAATAGAGTTGGAGGTTTGTTTCATGCAATTTTGCCGCAGAGAGTTGATTACCTAACGGCAAAGGACGAGGAAGAGCCAAATGCAAAATATGCAGATGAGGCTATTGTTACAATGCTAAAAGAATTACAAAAATTAGGTGCAAACAAGGCAGATATCAGAGCAAAAATTATAGGTGGAGCGGAGATGTTTAAAAATTTTGCAACCGGTGCTGCAAGTATTGGCAGTCAAAATGTTGAAAGTGCAAAGAAAAAATTGGCTGAGCTTCAAATTAATTTAGAAAGTGAAGATACAGGTGGTACAATTGGTAGGTCCGTTGAATTCACTCTTGTGAATGGATTAGTCACTGTAAATACAAAAATGTAAATGGCAAAAATATTACTTGTTGAGGATGATCAGTTTCTAAGGAAAGTTTATCTTTTCAAGTTATCGAAACAACCTGGATGGGAAATTGTTGTTGCTGTTGATGGTATTGAAGCAGTTGATAAAGCTGTTTCAGAAAGACCAGATTTGATCATATTGGATCTGATTTTGCCAGGGCAGGATGGCTTTGCGGTTTTAAAGGTTTTAAAAGAGAAGGAAGAAACAAAAAATGTTCCAGTGATTATTACTTCCGCTTTAGGTCAGGGTGATGATGTCAAACAGGGAATGGAGCTTGGGGCGGTTGATTATTTAGTGAAATCAAATACGTCTTTGGATGGTATTATTGATAAAGTAAGTCAGCATTTGCCAGGTGTAGTTGCTACTACGGATGCAACACAAACGCCTGACGCTACACTAGCACCTCCGGCAGTACCAGAATCATCAGCAGCTCCACTAACACATGAGGCTACAGTACCTCCAGTGACTTCAACAGCACCTCCAAGCGTTGAGGGAGAACAGACTGCTTGACAGTTTTCCTGAAAAATGCGAGAGTCGCATTTGAAAATAACCTTATAATATGTTCAAGAAAAAGATTTCAGCCCAGGATACAAAAGTAATGATTGCCTTTTTGCTTGGCTTTATTGTGGGTGGAATAACGATAGTGTTTGTTCTGATGTATCAATCAGGTACTGATGGAATTTGTAGTGGAAATTTTTTTGATAAAGGAGGCAGCGCGGTTTGGGATGGTCAAATTGGAATTGTTGTTCAGCCGAGTAATTTGAATGCAAATGCTCTGAGGCGCTAGGCTTTTGCAAGCACTTGTTCTATTGCGGAGTGGGTTTTTGCAATATGTGTTTCAACAAATGGACTTATTTGGAAGTTTTTTGCTTCTGTTAGATGTCTTTGGGCTCTTTCAAGGCAGTAACGCTTGGTTTCCGGGTTTTGGGTAATTTCAGCGCGGCGTTGATAAAGTTCTGCGGAATTTACGTGAGCTAGTCCTGTTGCAAATGGCACTTCAACGTAGCCGGAGAGTGTAATAACTTGTTGTAATTGCATTAAACCTCTTGAAATCAAGTTTTCAATAACGGGGAGCAGAGTTTCTTTGTTTTCAGGTGATAGTGTTGGAATGAGGGCTTTTGCTTGCTCTTCATAAAGCGAGCCGGAGTCGCCAAGGCATTCCACTTCATCTTTTCTGCTCCGTACGCTTTGGGCTGTTTGAACTGCCTGAAGAAGGTGGTTTTGAGCGCTGTCTAGATCTTTTAGGACTTCGGCTTCAACTCGAGTTATAACACGCAGTAAACGGCAAATTCTTGGAGGAGATGGGGCGAATGGTTTGTTTTGAGGCAGGGCGAAGACGGCAAGAGCTTCTGTGATTTGGGATTTTGCGGAGAGGGCTTGTGCGGTTGCTTCGGTTTTTTGGTTGTCTCTTTGCAATGTGGTGCTTAAGTAACTTTGGGCTTGGCATTTTAAGCGGAGAGCTTCCATTTTTTGGCTGGGGTCTGCTTTTGAACTTAATATTGCTTCAAATTGGGCGACTGAAGCTTTGTAGCCGGTGATTTTTTCTTGGTTGTCCTTTGATTGTTCGGCTTCACGATAAGCGAGTCGGGCAAGGTAGAGTGGTTCCGGGACGGGAAGGCTTGCGATTGCTGCGCGTAGTTCGTCGAACTTTTCTTGCCAGTAATAGTTTTCACAGCGGGTTTTTTGGATTTGCTGGGAAAGTTCCGGGCTTTGGCTTCCGGAGAGGAGGGCTTCCGCTTTTTGGAGAATTTCATCTACTTGCGAATGATGATGGCCGAGTGCAATTTCAGTTTGGGCAAGTAAAATGTGTATTTTTACAATGCCTTGAAGGGCGACGGGGTCTTTTTCGTTCGGGTCTGCGTTTTCAAGAATAATTTTGAGTGTTCGTTCTGTGCCAATTAGGTCGCTGTGTTCTGCGCGGGAATGCAAAGCTTCACGAATTGCAGTTTTGATTTTTCCAGCTTTGCAGAGGTGGTAAGACCTTAAAATGTGGAGAGAATTTGGGTCTATTATTTGGTTAACTTCCGGGGCCGCAAGTGTGTCTGAAATTACTTCATGAATGTCCTTTTTGGAGGGATCAACTTGATATTTCTCAATTTCTTGCGGGATGAAGCCGTTTGGGAAGCTTATGCTGCTTTCACCAATATGAGCGAGCTTTGAAGCATTTATACTGGAAATTGCTTTCTTGATTACGCTTGTGCGAATACCGAGTTTTTGACAGATTGGAGTTAGGAGAGTTGCGGGCAAGTTTTCACCAAGTAAAGCAGCAACTCCAAGGACTTTTCTGTGTTCTGAGGGGAGTTCCAAGCGCTTTGTTGAAATATAGTCGTCAATTGAGGTGGGCAACTGAAGGGATGCAGATGGTTTTGTAGTGAAATTTGGATTTCCGAGCGCGATATGTCCCGATGAGATTAATCTTAAACAGATTTCGCGCACTAAAAATGGGTTTGCCCTTTCCGCTGGTTCTAATGTACTTGAGAGCGAACGTAGAATAAAATCTGACACTTCCGGAGAAGCTGGAGTGTCTTGAGGCAGTTCCAGAATGGCTGCAATCATTTTTTTTATATCCTCTGAGTCCAGTTCTGTGAGGTTTATGGTTTCACTTTCATCAATTTCATCAATCCAATGCGCACTTTTTGCGTCTGTTGCGCGGACTTCAGTGATTAACATGAGGCTTGCGGATTCTTTTTCAGAAAAAAGGCTTTTTAATACTTTTTGAGAAGGCAAATCAACTCTTGATGCGTCTGAAATTGAAATGCAAAGCGGGTTTAATTTGGAAACGCGAATCAGGAGTTTTTTTAGTGTTTCTTCTGTTTGGCCTGGGGCTGCTTTGATGTTTTCTAGTTGTGCAAGGGTTGTTAAATAATCTTCAGCTTCTAGTGGAGATCCGGATTGAAGCCATTCAATAAAATGTTCGCTTTGGCTAAGTAGATTGCCGTTTTGGACTTCAAATGCGTCTCTTAAAACGTCCAGAATGAGTCCGAAATTTTGGAATATGTGGCGGGGTTTTTCATGCAATGCGCAATGACGCATTTTGGCTGCCAGCAGCACTTCTTTCATTAATCTGCTTTTTCCAATTCCAGGTTCTTTCATGACACGCAAGTGTTTTGGACTTCTTTCTTGGATTGCGGTGTCGAGAAGTTGGAGAGCTTTTTGGAGTTCCGCTTCTCTTCCGACCATTTCAATGTCAGTTTTTGTGGCTTCAATTCCAGTACAGGCAATGAATTCTCTTTCGCCTATGCCTTTTAAGTTTGAGGTGAGAGTTAATGGGTTGAGGGCTTTGAATCCTTGAAGTTCACGCATAATTTCCGCTGAAACCAGGATTGGTGCTCTTTTATTCTCTTGTCGCCAGGTAAGGTAAGCTTCCGGGTTTGCAATTTGGGGTTGTTCTGAAGCGGTAACTTGGACGTATCGGGCTGCTTCGTCATTCGCAACGCCGGCGGAAGTTAGGGTTGATGAGAGTTTGCCAAAATAAAGATCTCCGCTAACAAGGCCAATTCCGCTTGATGGGATGCCAAAATCTTCCAGAGATAAGCTAAGTTCCTGGGCAAATTCCAAAGCGCGGCGATGTTGGTTCATGGGCCTGGAACCGACAACGCCCACTAAAAGGAGAATGTAGCCACCTGATGAAGTGTAGTTAATGTTTATGTCATGTTTTCTGGCTAAGTTGTTGAGAGCGTTTGAGAAATTTTCCCAAAATGCGGATTCATGTTCAGCGGTTTTTTGTAGTCCGGGAGGCGTGATATTAAGCATTATTGCGGTTCCGTTTCCTTTTTCTTTTCTGGGATGGGTCAAGAAGTGGCGTGAGGTGGTTGAAAAAATGTTTGCAGATACGTTTTGAAGTCTATCCAGGAATTGTGGGTGGTTTGGGTTGAGTGAGGAGAGGTCAATGGGGCTGCCGGTTTTTTCTCTGAAAATTCTTCTTGGGTTTAAGTTTGTGGGAGCTTCTTCTGCGTTTTTTTCGCTTTCTCCTGCTAGGTGGTAGGTTTCGCCGGTGACTATCATTTGGCCGTGCGGGAGGATTTGCAGTCTTAGTTCACCAAGACCTATTCCAGAGTGGACTTCAATTTGTCCTGCAGTTGCCTCTTTGACTTGGTGTACGAACGAGTCGGCAATGAGTTTTAGCTGTTCGAGCGGGAGATTTTGCGGGTTAGGCATGGCCAGAACCATTTCATCACCGCCGGTTTCTACCAGCATGATTTCTGGGTAGGAAGGTAGTAGAGCTTGTCCGGCTTCAAAAAGACGACTGACTTTTTTAATTGCAAAAGATGCCCCTTGTTGTTTTAAGCTGCTTGAACCTTTGACGTCTAGTCGGATGACTGCTGCGTTTGGAAAAGATTCCATTCCAATGAAGTCTTCTCCGGTTAGCTCTGCGCGGATAGCTTTTTGAGCTTTGTGGGCGAGACCGGGGATTTGTTCTTTGAATTTGTGGAGGAGGAGAAGGAGGGGGTAGATTTCGAATTCATATTCTGGTCGTGCAAGCACGGTCTCGCTTGCCGTTGGGAAATATTCCTGTGCAAGTTTTAATTTCATTGCTTTAGAGTCCACCAAAATGTCGTCTTGTTCTTCAAGTGGGGATCCATCTTCTTTAAGAACAAAATCTGCTTCAATTTCGCTGATACTTTTGCTCAGAAATTTTTCTGCTGGACCTGTAAATAAGTCTTTTAAATCCTGAAAAAGATGTCCACGTTTTGATCCGGGCGCGATTGTTGGTTCTGCTTCCGTCTTAAATTTGTCAGGTGAGGACATTTTGGCTTATTTTAGGCAACAATTTAGCCTGTAAATCAGAGATTTGTCAAATTTCTATCGGTTATTTAAACACGGTTAATCAGTTGCTTTATAAGTCACGACTTTGTAATCTTTAAGTATGTTTGATCCGCAAACAGATCGTATAATTCCCAAACTGATGGCTACTCAGCATCCGGACAATGCGAGTGCGCCTTTTTGGGGCAGTGGGGCATTTATCTCCACCAGTGAGGAGGTTGAGGAGATTTATGAGTCGTTTTTCAGGTTGGGATGTGACGAATATATGTGGGATTGGGAGGGAAAATTTACGGATGAAGCCATGATTGAGCGTCTTTTGTCAGGGCATATAGAGGACTTGCGGGAAAAGCAGCTTGGTCGTGATAGGTTTGTGACTTTGAGAATTCCGAATATCTGGGAGGAAAAAAGTTTTAAATTGGCCAGAGCGTATATGAGTGTTTTGTCCGCTTGCGAATTGACAAAGTCTTTGGAACTTAGCACGCCGCCGATTTTTGAGCTTATTTTGCCAATGACAAAGAGTGCGGATCAGCTTTTGCACATTCAGAAAACTTTTAAGCAAACTGCCAAGGTGCATGAGGAAATTTTTGGGACGGAGCGGTTTGGGAGCGGTTATATTCATATTGTGCCTCTGTTTGAAAGTGTCGAAGATTTATCCGGTTGCAGCGCGGTTTTGGAGGAATTTTTAAAGGGTCATAAGGAATTTTTTGGGTTTTATCCTACTTATTTGCGTGTTTTTATTGCGCGGAGTGATCCGGCAATCAATGCCGGATTTCCGGCGGCTGTTTTGGCTTGCAGGTTGGCTTTAAGAGAATTAGGAAGGCTTTCGGAAAAATACGGTTTGCCTATTTATCCTATTGTCGGGACCGGTTCTTTGCCTTTCAGAGGTGGAATCAATCCGGAGAATATTGAGAAAAGTTTGCCGCAATATCAGGGGGTGCATACCGTAACAATTCAGTCGGCTTTTAGGTATGATTATCCGCTTGAAGAAGTTCAAGAAGCTTGTAATAAGATCAAATTGGCTTTGGAAAATGTTGAGGCTCCACGGTTTTCCGATACCGAGTTTTTTGAATTGAGTGAAATTATTGATGTTTTTGAGTCGTTTTACAGGCCGACATTGGAATCTTTTGCTCCTTTCATAAATGAAATGGCGCAGTTTGTTCCCGCAAGACGAGAACGTGCTTTGCATGTGGGGCTCTTTGGATATAGTCGCGGGGTTGGTGAAATTCGTTTGCCGCGTGCAATTACATTTACAGCTGCATGTTATTCTATGGGAATTCCGCCTGAGTTTATCGGGGTCGGTCGAGCTCTTCGTTCTTTGAGCGAAAGTGGACGAACTGATTTGGTGGAACGGCATTTTTTCACTTTGCGGCATGAGCTTTCACACGCGGGGAAGTTTTTGAATCTGGAAAATTTGGAATTTTTTGCGCGAACTGAGAGCTGGGCAAAGGAAATAATGGAGGATGTTAGGATTTCCGAGTCGATTTTGGGGCTTTCTTTGGCGCCGCAAAAAGACCATCACTTGTTGCATAGAAATTTGACATCGAACATTGTGGTGAAACAACGACTTGGGGATGATTTTACGGATGATTTGGTGGAAGCGGCGGTAATGAGGAAGAGTTTGGGGTAGGAAATTATCATGATTCAGAATAAAGTTTTGCTTGGGCACAAATTAACTATTGAGATATTCCTGCACGGAATCGGACAGCTTTTTGTATATTTCAGCGCGTTTTTGTTTGTCGCGGTAGAGGGTGGTAATGCGGAAACCAAAATATGGGCTAAAGAAGCTGCTGGCCGGGACAACACAAATTCCTGTAGAAGCAAGTAGGTAGTAGGCGAAGCGTTTGTCTAAAGGTAGAGAGGGGTCGGCGGTGATTTTTTCAATAAGAGTGCGGACTTCGGTGTTTTGGATTGGGAGGGTTTGGCCGGGTTTAAGGACTCCGGGGGCGAAGATTGGGAGCATGTAGAACGCGCCGAAGGCGCGGTGAACCTTTAGCCCGGGAGTTTTTTCCAGAATTTGGGTTATTTCAGTAATGGTTTCGTCGAGGCCTTCTTTGTATTGCTTGAGCCAGGCGGGGAAGTCCGGATGGTCATAAATTTGAGGTAGTAGAAATTGAGGCAAGGTTGTTGAGCAGACTTCCATTAAAACACGTTTTTTAATGGCTTCGCAGAAGGAAAAAAAACTTTCATCAAGGTGTGTACCGTGAAATTCCAGCCAGCCGCAGCGTGCACCGGGCCAGGGAACGTCTTTGGAGAGGCCGCGCATTACAATTAAGGGCACGCGGTTCTCTGCAATTTCACTGATTTGAGGGAATTTTGTGTCGCCGTAGACAAGTCGGAAATAGATTTCGTCGGAAATTATGAAAAGATTGTATTTTTCGGCCAAGGCAACCACTTTTTCACAGGTTTCTTTGCTGTAAATTGCACCTGTGGGGTTATTGGGGTTTATAAGAAGGATTCCAACAACGGATGGATTTGCGACTATTTGTTCTTCCATATGTTTGAGGTCCGGTTGCCAGCTGTTTTCAGGATCCAAATTGTATGAAATGGAGTGAGATTTTGCGTTAAAAGACTCCATTGAGGCGTGAGTCGGGTAGGAGGGGCTGGGTTGGAGGACGCGTGTGCCTTTGGGGAGCATTTCATACATCATGGAAATGGCGGCGCCGAGTCCGCTGGTAATGAGTACGTCTTTAGATTCGAGTTTTATGCCGGGTGAGAATTTTTTTGCGTAGGCGGCAATCCATTCTGTTGTTTCGGGGCGACCTTTTGAATTTGTGTAGGCGAAAGCGGAGTCATCTTTGGTTTGTTCGATAATGAGTTCTTTCAAAAATGAAGGTACGGGCCAACCTTTTGCGACCGGATCGCCAATGTTTTCATAAAAAATTGTGAGGGTGGGGTCCAGAGTTTTGATTTTGGAAACAAGATCCACAATTTCTCGGATCTCATATTTCATGAGATCAGTGTGGGGGCTAAAGAGGCTGTGGCGCATATATAAAATGATTACATTTTCATTCTAGCGACTTTTCCATGACTACGTAATTAAAAGTTGCGTCACATTTTTTATGGGATCCCTTTTGAACGTACTCATAGCCGCGATTAGCATAGAATTTTTCAGGTTGGAAGTAGGCGTTTGTGATTACTTTTTTGAGACCACGATTTTTTGCTTCTTGTTCGAGTCTTGTTAGAAGTTGGCTGCCTATTCCCTTATTTTGTGCAGCGGGATCTATATAAAGACCGCGGATTTCTGCGTTTTCCATAAGAAGTGATCCGACTCCTAAAATTTTTTCGTCTTCTTCAAAAACCAGCACGAAATTTTTTAGATATTCTTCTGCGAGATATTGTGGGGTGTATTTTTGGAGTAGGAATTTAAGTTCAGGTTCACCGAGTTCAGGCATGCTTTTGTGGCATTCATTGATAATTTGCGAGCATGCGCAGGCATCTGAGATAAGAAATTTTCTAATCATTTATTGATTTTTTTTAGTTTTAGGTTAGATTGATTTCTTAAACTTAAATATATTTATGGAAAATATTCAAGTAATTCCGGGTGAAGATAGGGGGCTGGTGCTTGAGATGCCTCATAGCGGTTATCCGCGCGGACTTAATGCGAATTGGGATCCCAAGGGAGATTTTGCTTGCAATGTGGAAAGCTTGGACAGTGCGATCCGCGCAAATGTTCGTTGGATAAGAGGGGACGGACCACCTCAAGAAAACGCGCAACTTTTGCGGACCATTATTGGGGGTGTTGACGTTGGTGCTCCGGCCGCAAGCGGGGCTTTGGATTTTAAAGGGAAGTATCCTTTGGTATATTCAAAGGTGCCCAGGGCTTTTGTTGATGTGAATTTCGGAAGGGATGATGTGGGGGGAGCCGCTGCTCTCGGCGCCGGTGAACCGCGGCTTGCAAACGGAGGACCTATTTGGACACATTCCGCCATTATTGCGGATTCAGGAAGGTGGGAGTTTTTTTCTACCGTTGCAAAGGGACTTTTTGGTCGAGCCGACAGTCTTCCCATGCTTGAGAGGCCTTATACCCAAGAGGAATTTGAGAGAATCATGAGCATTTATGTTGATACATATGAGACCGCAGTTAGGGACAGATTGGGGGAAAAGGGAATTGTTGCGGCGCTGCACACCATGCCCCCGAATGAAGTCGGTACGGTTAAGAGTGGACCGAATGACGGTGCTTTCATAATAGGCCCTGAAGTAAGCGGAGTTGGAGGGAGCATTTGGGAAATAATGAACGGCAAAATGCCCGACGTTATGTTGATTTCAAACGGAGGGAAGTCGTGCGCTCCTTGGATTGTTGATGCGATAAAAGGGGTGTTTAAAGATCATAATCTTATTGCAATCGACGGTTTCGGTCCTATGATTGGAGACAGGGGAGGAACTGTGAAATATGGAAAACCCGACCGGGACATGCATTTTTTAGGAATCGAATTGATTCCGCGCGACTTGGAAACCGGAAGAATCAGAAGCAGTTTGAATATTAATCTGGTCCGAGCGGCCGTGTACAGGAGAGTATATAGAGACGTGTTTGCCGTTTTGGAGGAATGCGCCGGGCGCTTGTAGGTTTTTTATAACTTTTTCATATTTTCTTATGTGCGATTGTGAAGAGGTATGCGGAGGTGGAGGCGATGATCGGGATTAAAGCAAGTTTTAATTGCAAGTCGTTTGCAATTGGAGTAATTTGCTTGCGAGATGCAAAAAGAAGTTTTAAAAAGTGCCGGAGTTAAATTGACAAAGCCCAGACTTAAGATTTTGGGTGTTTTTGGCAAAAAGCACAGGGGTTTTTGTGCGAAGGAAATTTATGAGAATATTGGTGGCGTTGTTGATTTGAGTTCGATTTATAGGACTCTTGAGTTGTTTTGCGATTTGGGAATTTTGTATGAGGAGAATTTTGGGGATGCCAAGACTTATTATTTGGCCGATGACAAACATCATCACATTGTTTGCCGGGAATGCGGATATAGAGAATGCGTTCCTTGCCGTCATGATTTCAGAGTGCGAAATTTCAGAGAAATTTCGCATCAGATGAGTTTGTCCGGCGTTTGCAATAAATGTTTAATTCAATAATTTATCAATATGAATGAAATTTGGATTTATTCGCTGCTAAGTGTTCTGGTTGTCAGTTTTATTTCTTTTACAGGAGCTTTAATTTTGGTTTTTAAGAATAAGAAGGTACACAAATTTTTACTGTTTATGGTTTCTTTTGCGGCGGGTGCAATGCTTGGAGATGTTTTTGTGCATATGTTGCCGGAGTTGGTTGAAGAGGGACATATGACTTTTTTTGCTTCCGTGAACGTTTTGATTGGGATTTTGGTGTTTTTTGTTTTGGAAAAAATCGTACATTGGCGGCATTGTCATTTAGCGGCTTCGGAGGATCATATTCATCCACTGGCTTTTATGAATTTGGTTGGAGATGCCACTCATAATTTTATTGACGGGGTATTGATTGCAGCAAGTTTCCTCTTAGATTTTCAGGTTGGAGTTGCTACGACCATTGCGGTTATTTTACATGAAATTCCGCAGGAAATGGGGGATTTTGGGGTTTTGCTACATTCCGGAATGAAAGTGAAAAAGGCGCTATTTTATAATTTTTTAACCGCTTTAATGGCAATTTTTGGAGCTGCTATTGTGTTGGTGGCCAATGGAGTTTTGGATATTGAAGGAATAATTATTCCAATTACCATGGGTGGGTTCCTTTATATTGCGAATGCGGATTTGATTCCGGAACTTCATAAAGAGACACGCGTATCGCAGTCGTTTTTACAGTTGCTAGGGTTTATACTGGGAGTGGGAGTTATGTTTTCACTGTTATTGCTTGAATGAATCTAAATAATATTGAAATTGCGTTTTTTTTAACGCTTTTTGCGGGTCTTGCAACCGGAGTTGGAAGTGTTTTTGTTTTTTTTGCAAAGAGAACTGATACTAAATTTTTGTCTGTTTCACTTGGATTTTCGGCGGGTATGATGATTTATGTGTCATTTGTTGAGATGTTGCCTTATTCAGAAAAAGCGATGCAAGCTTATTTTGAGAAGGGTGCTTTTTTGATGACTTTGTTGGCTTTTTTTGGGGGTATTGTGGTGATTGCATTGATTGATAGACTCATCCCGGAGTTTGAAAACCCGCATGAAGCACATAAAGTTGAGGAGGTTTTTGACAAAAAGGAAGCTGAAAGTTTCAGAAAATTGCATCATGTCGGGATTTGTACGGCTATTGCAATTGCAATTCATAATTTTCCGGAAGGGATGATCACTTTTGTCAGCAGTTTGTCGAATGTTTCTTTGGGAGTTGTGATTGCCGTTGCAGTAGCGCTTCATAATATTCCGGAGGGCATTTCCATTTCCATCCCCATATATTACGCAACAGGAAGTAAAAAAAAGGCATTTTTTTATTCGCTTTTTTCCGGTTTGACCGAGCCGATGGGCGCTTTGTTGGCGTTTTTGGTTTTTCGAGAGATTTTAAATGACTTGTTGTTTGGAATTTTGTTTGGAGCGATTGCCGGAATTATGGTTTTTATTTCATTTGACGAACTTTTGCCCGCAGCAAAAAAATACGGTGAATATCATTTAGCTATTTACGGGCTAATTTTGGGAATGGCCCTGATGGCGTTCAGTTTGTTTCTTCTGGGTTGACTTTTCATAGTATTGAATATATATTCAAAATGTTTTAAATTTTAAAATTTTATTTTATGCCAAGATTTGATCAAACAGGACCGGAAGGAAAGGGAAAAATGACAGGTAGAAAAATGGGACCATGCAATGCTGATGCTCCAAAACGTGGTCGGTCAGATGAAGCGGGGAGAGGGATGGGTCGAGGTAGAGGTCGCTGTAGAAACAGTTAATATGAGGCCAAGAAAAAAACGTCAAATTTGGTTTGAACCAAAGGTTGTATATTTTAAACCGAGGGGAGTTCCGCTTAAATTATTAAAAGAGGTTTGTTTGAGTGCGGATGAGATGGAGGCAATTCGATTAAAATATGTTGATGGTTTGGATCAAATTGCTTGCGCCGGGAATATGAAGATCAGTCAGAGTACTTTTCAGCGCACTTTGTCGGTGGCGAATCAAAAAATTGCGGATGCGTTGATTAACGGTAAGGCGATAAAGATAAATTTTGATGAAAAAGCTTGAGAGTGGGCTTTTGAATTGCAGTATCTCATGTGCTGAACGTAAAAATTATGGTAAATAAATGATATGAACATTGCAATCATTGGTGGTGGGGCGGCCGGACTTATGGCGGCGGCGCGAATTGCGGAACTTTTCCATGGACATGAGATTTTTTTGATCGAAAGAAATAAGAATTTAGGAAAAAAAATTGTGATTTCCGGCGGCGGGCGCTGTAATTTGACCAGCGGACTTACGGACTTGAAGGAAATTTTGAGTAAATATCCTCGGGGTAGCAGGTTTTTAAGTACGGCTATGTATGCTTTTCCCCCGTCGGCTATGAGGGAGTGGATAGAGAATCATGGCGTAGCTTTGAAAACGGAATCTGATATGAGGGTGTTTCCAAAGTCGGATAACGGGATGCATGTTGTGAGAGTTTTTGAGAAGATTTTGGAGAAATCAGGTGCAGAGGTTCTTTTTGGGACCAGTTTGAAAAACATTAAAAAAGATGGTGATAAGTTTGTTTTATCATTAGAGGGGAGAGATGAACTTAAAGTTGATAAAGTAATTTTGTGTACCGGTGGAAAAGCTTACGGTCATACGGGTTCGACCGGTGACGGCTATGATTTTGCGAAGTCTTTGGGGCATCAAATTACAAAATTGGCGCCGAGTTTGAGCGCACTTTTACTTTCTGAAAAATGGACTCGGGCTATAGCGGGGCTTTCTTTTAAAAATGCGAATTTGAGTTTTCGCGGAAAAGAAAAATATTCGTTTTGCGGGGCTTTTATGTTTACTCACAAAGGAGTGACGGGTCCTGCGATATTTGCGCTTTCTGCGATGGCGGCGTTT
>JAHIVE010000046.1 GCA_018816805.1 Patescibacteria group bacterium
CAGAGTTTTAAGTTCTTGTTTTAGAGGAACGGCGGAAGAGGACGAGGAAGTTTGAGCTTCTTTATAATCCTTGTCCCATTGTTTCAGCATATTGTCTTTCCAACTTTCGCGAATGGAAACCTCTCTAAAAAGCTCTTTTAATTGAGCTACTAGCTTTCTTTCTTCGAGATACTTTTGATGACATACACGATTCTTTTTGGTGCAGCGGTAGTAAATATAAGTGCGGCCGGACGGTTTTATTTTCTTTTCAGCCGTAACCGCCCGACCGCACTCTCCGCATCTAAAGATTCCCCGAAAAGCAAAAGCCTCAATTTCTTTTGCTTTTCGGGGCTTACCTCTGTTCTCAACTATCCGCTGCACCTTATCAAAGAGCTTTTTAGAGATAATTGGCTCATGGCTTCCCTGGTAAAGCTCTCCTTTATGATTGAAAACTCCATAATAAAACGGATTGCGTAACATATGATCGATTCTTGCTAAAACGAGAGCTTTACCAGTTCTTCGGCTCACCAAGCCCAAAGAAAGCGACAATTTTTGTAAATCTTCCAGTGTAGAATCACCGGTGGCATACGCCTCAAATAACTTACGAACTGCCTTCCATCTTTCAGGATCTTTAACGATTGTATGATGTCTTAATTCGTTCAAATACCCTACAGGAGCAAGTCCCGGCAGTTCGCCACGTCTTAGCTTTTGGCGTATGCCACGTTTAATATTCTCTGAAAGATTATCAATGTAATATTTACTTTGCCCAAAAGCGATATTGAGCATGAATTTGCCCTGCGGAGTACTATCAAACCAAAAGGTAGGGAATTTTAGCGATGTTATTTTTTCTTTATCTACAAGATATATGATTTTGCCTCCATCAATGCTATTTCTAGCCAACCTATCAGGATGCCACGCTAAAATTCCCACATTTCCCAAATCTTCAATTTCCTTAATCATGCTATTAAAGATGGGTCTTCCGGGAGCCTTAGCTGTTTTGCTTTCCACAAATTCTTTTACTACTTCCAGATTCTCTTTTCGGGCAAATTCATGCAACTCAGTTGCTTGTGATTCAATTGAAAGCACTTGCCTGTCGTCTTCATCCGTTGATTTTCTAGCATAGAGAAAATACTTCATAAGCATTAGGTGGTTATCGCTTTTGGGCAAAGCCGCGCTTCGCGCGGAAAATTGTCGCTTTCTTTCTGAAAATTTAGAAGCTGTGCCAAAGGCACAGAGCAAAAAATCGGCTGTTCAGTAGCAATGGTAAAATAATCGTACCATTGCACTGAACTTTGCGCTCCGCGCAAACGAACTTCCGGCTCACGGGGCAAAAGGTGGCTTGCCAACTGCAAAAACCGTGGTCTGCCACGGCGCAAAAATCGCAATTTCTCGAATGGAGCAGGTGACGGGAATCGAACCCGTATCAACGGCTTGGAAGGCCGTGGTAATAGCCATTATACGACACCTGCGAGTGAAGGTTAGAAAGGAAACTTGCTTACTTTCTCAACCGGAGCGAGCTAGATGCACGGAGTACACCCGCGCCACGCCATTCTATCAAACCAAGCGCCATTATCAAGCTTTTTTAGAGTAGAAATTCCTTAAAATTCCGCTAAACTGATTACACATGTCAGTAAAAATCTACACAGACGGTTCATGTATTGGAAATCCCGGCCCCGGCGGTTGGGCTGCGCTCATAAAAGGACCACAACAGACCTACAAAATCCAGGACGGACATCCGCAAACCACAAACAATAGAATGGAACTGACAGCGGTCATTTGGGGAATCAAAACCGCACTGGCAAAATTCCCTGAGCAAACCCATCTTGAAGTTTATTCGGACTCCTCTTGGGTCGTAAAAACCATGACCGACAACTGGAAACGCAAAAAAAACTTAGACCTGTGGGATGAACTAACACCGCTGCTTACGGAAAAACAAATATCTTGGCATTGGGTGAGGGGACACGCTGGCCATCCGGAAAATGAAGACTGTGACACTCGCGCCCAAAATGAAGCTAAAAAACAGCTCAAGCACGCCAAGCAAAACCCATCCCAAAAAAAATTCGTAATTTCCCCTCAAGATCAGTTTGACTTTTTAGACTCATAGGAAGAAGATACGTCCGAACAAACCTGAGATAATATTAAACATGTGGCTCCCGGTTATCATCTTCACGGTAATCCTTCTCCTGATAATTTTTGAGGTTTTTGACAAAACCGTACTCGCCTCACTCGGAGCGGTTTTAATGATAATTCTGGGCATTGTTGATTTTGACACCGCAATAGCAAGCATAGAATTCGACACAATTATTCTCCTTATGTCCATGATGCTTCTGGTTGAAATAACCAAAGAATCTGAACTTTTCACGTGGCTGACTGTAAAAATGGCAAAAATTTCCAAAGGAAACCCCACACTTATTTTCCTTTTATTCATTCTGACAACAGCATTTCTATCATCGTTTTTGGACAACGTAACAACCATTGTTTTGATGGTGCCCGTAACGGTGGCCTTGGTCAAAGGAATGGGAAGAGATCCAAAACCATACATCATTGCAGAGATATTTTTCTCAAACATTGGTGGTACACTCACTCTAATTGGAGACCCGCCAAACATTCTTATTGGTGGATCAACGGATATTTCCTTCTTTGAATTTATTGAAAACCTATGGATCCCGGTTGTGGGATCAACAATTTTAATAAGTGGGATTATTTTAGCTCTGCACTGGAAAACTCATTTTAAACCAATTGCGTCAGACCTAAGAAAGCTTTTCTTAAGCCACATGTTGATCAAAAAAATCACATACAAATTCTTGGGGAAGGGCTTAAATAAAACATTCGTTGCAAAATCCGTTTTTGTAATTTTTATTACAATTGCAGCATTTTTAACTCAGAACATTTTGCATCTCAATGTGGCAGTTATTGCATTGTCGGGCGCAGTTTTATTGCTGCTCTTAAGTTCAAAAGAAGTTGAATTTGAAAAAACATTAAGTCGAGTCGAATGGTCAACACTACTGTTTTTTGCAGGACTTTTTGTGATGGTAGGCGCAATTGAACACGTAGGCGTGCTGGAAATTTTAAGCGACTTCATTTCCGACTCAGCGGGAGGATCCTACGCAATGCTATTAATGATGGTGCTTTGGATTTCAGGATTAATTTCCATGGTGCTGAACAACATTCCGTTTGTAGCTCTAATGATTCCGGTCATTTTTGGAATTCAAGCTCAACTAGATCCAAGTTTAAACCCGGAACTCTTATGGTGGGCACTTTCATTAGGTGCTTGTTTTGGTGGAAATGCAACCGTAATTGGTGCATCGGCAAATGTTATTGGAATAGACCTTGCAAAAAAGGATGGCGTTCACATTTCCTTCTTGAATTACATGAAATATGGACTGCCTCTAACAGTAATCACATTAGCTGTTTCATCCGTTTATTTAATTTTTAGAGCAGGAATATGACACAAACATTTGATGAACAATTCTCAAAACTTTTCAGAGAGATTGAAATTGATCTGGGAGCGACCAGTCTGTCTATTTTAGTTCTGGAGTCACTGTATAAAGCAGTTCAAGGCCTCAAAGGTCAGGATCATCACCATTTTTTTGAACAATTTCAGGAACTCACACAAAACATTGAATCAACAGAGCCAAAATACGCAATCATTATCGACAGTTTTTATCACATCTTAAGATTAGCTTACGTTGAAGAAGTAATTCATCCCGAACAAGGATGGCCACTGGGGAAAAAGAAATTCCTGGAACAACTGGAAAGCATGATAAAAGAAAAAAAAGAAGAAAAACAAAAGATTGTTAAGCAAAGCGAAAAAATAAATTTCTCAGGTAAAAACATTCTACTTTACCATCACAGTGGAACCGTTGAGGCGGTTTTAGCAGCCGCAAAGAAAAAAAGAAAAAAATTCAACGTCATTGTCGCCGAACAAGATCCGGACAAAACAGGAGAAACAATTGCTTTTCTCCACAACAAAAAAATCCCATTCCGCGTTGTCCCATCTCACACAATTTCACACATTATGGATGAGATAGACATGCTCTTCATGGGCGCTCTCACCTTAAAATCAAGCAATGATTTTGTTATGGACACCGGTTCAAACGGCCTGGTTCTACAATTCGACCACGCCAAAAAACCAATTTACGTCTTTATTTCAACCAAAAAATTCAGCCTTTGGAAGTCTGAAAAAAGATCAGAAGTCTTCACTCATACCAGTCAAAGACAACTCCATGAAAAAGCAATCTCATTTGAACGTATAAAATTCTCTCACGACCGCGTTGAGATGGACCTCTTCACAAAAATCATCACTGAAGAAGGCATTTTCACGCCTGAACAACTTAAAAAATTCTACGACGAACGCCTGGAAGAAAGAATCAAACTAGAGAAGCGCATTGAGCTTCTCCGTTAAAGTTTCCTTTGGCAAAACACCGCTAACTCGGTCCACTTCTTTTCCGTCTTTGAAAAACACAAGAGTAGGAATGCTCATTATTCCAAAACTTTGCGCTGTGTCAGGATTGGAATCAACATCCATTTTTCCAATTTTAACTTTTCCTTCAAACTCACCGGTAAGCTCATCAATTAACGGCGCTAAAGCCCTACAAGGACCGCACCACTCAGCAAAAAAATCAACTAAAACCGGAACTTTTGAATTTGTGACTTCCTCCGCGAAGTCTTTGTCGGTAAAATGAACTGCCATGACAATATAATAAATAGATAAGTTGAACCAATAATATCACAATGGAATCCTTGAGAAAAGACCCAGCTAGTGCTATAATATAAGGACAAAAAAGCAATGAAGAAACTCTTTATATCATCAATTTTACTCGTCCTGATCACCGCAATGGGGATTGGACAACCGGCAATGCAAAAAAGCATCCCGCTTTCTCAAACTTTAACATTAAAATCACTCCAAACGGCTTCTGAAGACCCAATGGAACCAGCTTTTGAAAAGGAAACTGTCTATACGTCGGAAGTTTTTGAGTCAGATTTTCCGTTTGAACTTCTTGCGCTCAATTACAAAAAAATGCTCCCGGAGCAAACGGATGCATCCCTTCAAATCAGATTTCGCCTAATTTCAGGCGAATGGACGGATTGGGAGGATTTAACCCCGGATGATGACCTAAAAGATACAGATACAGACAAAGAACAAAGCTTTGTAATCACTGAAAAAGCAAATGCTTTTCAATATCAAGCATACCTGCAAACAGATGATGAATCTTTCACTCCGGTAATTTCAGACTTAAGTGTTGATTACATAAACGGAGGCCAACCTTCTGTGCTTTCAAAATTAGCCCGCCTCACTTTCAGCAATGAAGACGGAGTAATAAGCCGTGAGCAGTGGGGAGCAGATGAAAACTTACGTTTAGCAAAATATTACTCCGTACCTGAAGATTCAGGACAAAATGACAAAGAAAGCCCCTCCGCAAATACAGATCCGGATTTACAAATAGTCAGAGTTATTGATAAAGACGGAAATGGTAATAATCTTCTCTGGCCCCTTGAATTTTCAAAAGAAGTTAAAAAAATTGTTATTCATCATACAGCAACAAACGGAGATTTATCTGATCCAAAAGCTGCCATTCGTGCAATTTACCAATATCACGCCGTCACTCGCGGTTGGGGAGACATTGGTTACAATTTCATAATTGACCAAGATGGAAATATTTATAAAGGCCGTTACGGCGGAGACGGAGTTGTTGCCGGCCATGCCTACGGTTATAACGAAGGCACAATTGGCATTGCGCTACTTGGGAATTTTGAAAACGACCAAATCCCACCAGCAATGATGCAAAGTTTAATGGCCTTGATTTATGACAAAGCTAATTTAAACGGTATTGATATTGACGCCTCAGGCGCATACAAAGGCAAAGTAATTCCTAATCTTGTTGGACACAGGGATCTTGCAGCAACTGCATGTCCTGGAGAAAATGCCTATGATTATCTTCCTGAAATTCGCGCTATTGTTGGTGAAAGTCAGGACAATAGAAGACATTTGAATAATCGAGATGACTTCTCATATGAAGAAGTAGGGGATAGAGAACTTCTAACCCTCAGCCCGAACGAAATTGCTTCCGTAACAATCAAAATTAAAAACACAGGCTCAAAATCCTGGGATTCTAGCACCTTTTTAACAGTAAACGCAGATACTGAAGCTGAAAAGTCGCTCACCGTCGCAAAAGATGAACAAAAGAGCGTAGCTCGAATGAAAGAAAGCACGGTAACCCCTGGCCAAACCGCAACTTTCACATTCCAAGTTAAAGGCAACACAACAGGCGGTCTCGTGAATTTGGACATGACCCCAATCTTCAACGGAACAGAAAAAACCACTCACTATATGGATTTGGGTGCTTACGTAACTAATCCACTCCTCAAATATTCAGTCGCTAGTACTCAAGTTTCATCCGGAGTACTTAAACCTGGAGAAAGCACAAAAGTAATAATCAAACTTAAAAACACCAGCACATTAACCTGGAATAATTCCGGCACAAACAAAGTTACACTTCGTGATAGCGGAGACTCAGCTTTAGTCAGTTCATCAACACTCGCAACCCTCAAAGAAACGGAGGTTAAACCCGGCGGCACAGGAACCTTTGAATTCACAATCAAAGCACCATCTTCAGGTGGCACATACACACTTTACTTTGCCCCTGACATGAGCGGAGCGGGAGCAATTACCACTTCAAGCGGAAGACTTAGCATTGAAGTAGTGGGTGGAACTCAGGATGCAAACATTATTGGCGCCTCCACAGATTTAAACTTCAAACCTGGCGAAAACAAAGCAGTCTACCTGCAAATTCAAAACTCCAGTCGCACAACTTGGACCAAAACCAATTTTGATGTTTCAGTCACCAAACCAAGCTCTGTTTCAATGACAACCCCCAAGCTCTCAGTTCTTTCACTGGCACCGGGCCGTAGCGCAAAAATCTTCTTCTCAATCACTGCACCTGAAACTGCAGGAGAATACACAATTTCTCTTCGTCCACGTTTAAACAAACAAAACTTAACATCATCATCATACGCACTGACTTTCACCGTTGAAAACGGAAGCACAACCCCAATATCACAAGAATACGAAAACCCAATCAGAATAAAACTAACACCAAACGAGCAAACAACCCCGGTCCTTTCTTCAAACACAGCATTCTCAATCTACGACAATCAAACTCTCTTAAAAACTTTCCCGGCACAAAGCCGCATCAGAATCACAAGAGACGGCAGCAATTTTATTCTTAGTTCAGGCCTCTACCGCAGCACGGCCACCGGTCCGCTTAGATTCGTTCCCGCGCAAGACGGCTATATGAAAATCCTAACAATGGACCAACGCCCGGCTTGGGACACTAGCTTAAACGACAACTCATTCCGCGGCACCATGGAAATCCGCTACACAAATAACCAATTCCTATTCATCAACGAACTCGGACTTGAAGACTACCTCAAAGAAATCGCAGAAGTTTCCAATTCGGACCCAACAGAAAAAATCAAAACAATCCAAGTTCTGGCCCGCACTTATGCTTGGTACTACATGACCCATGCTGAAAAATTCCCCGGCCAGCCCTATGACCTGGACGACGACCCTTTAACTAGCCAAAAATACCTCGGCTACGGTTACGAAAGCCGCTCACCAAACGCAGTCACCGCCCTTTCTCAAACAGAAGGCGAAGTCGTAACTTACAACGGGAAAGTCGTAAAAACGCCTTATTTCAGCCAGTCAGACGGCACCACCACCCGCTCCGCAAAAGAAGTTTGGGGCTGGACAGACACTCCTTGGCTCGTCTCCGTTGACGACTCACTCTGCACTGCCACATCTTTCGCCGGCCACGGCGTCGGCCTATCCGGTTGCGGCGCAACCCAAATGGCACTTCAAGGCAAATCACACGAACAAATCATCAAATACTACTTCACTGGAGTACAGCTAGGGGAGATTTAAAAAATCTGCTAAACTGGCAGCATGATTCTTGCCCTAAACACATCCCAGCCACTCCATGAAATAGCTCTTATTGACGAAGCCAAAATTCTTCCACACACGAATGAAAATGAGTGTGGCCGGAGCGCTTTATCGAGCGCGGAGGCTAAGGCGACTGAAAGGAGCATCCTTCTCGAAAAAACCTGGCAAGACCAAAAAGACACACTGGACCGCCTAATCCCGCTTCTGGAAGGAATGCTCTCAGAGCTGGCAATTGAAAAATCACAAATCACAGACATAGCGGTTGTCAAAGGTCCCGGTCCATTCACTGCTGTCCGCACAGGTGTTGCATTTGTAAACGCACTTGCTGAAGGTCTTCAAGCCCGCCTCCATGAAATTGATACACTTACGCTGCTCCGCCTCAAAGCGGCAAGCAAAGACCAAGTAATTTCAGTGGTCAACGCCGGCGGAAATGACGTTGGCGTCCTGACGCATCATGAAGTCAAAGTCGGCCAACTTGCAACCCTGCTGGCCCCGCACCCACATGACAAAAGCACAAAACTTGTCTCAGAATGCACGGAAACCCAAGAAGATGAACTAAACGGAATCTGCCTTGAAAAAGGCTGGACTCACTTAGAAGGCCACAAACTGCTCACACTAGCAGAAGTCATTTTGACCTACGGCCTTGACCAATTCGGTCTCACGGAAAACGTCGAGCCGTATTATCTCAAAAAACCGGTAATCACAAAATCTAAAAACCCTTGGAAAAAACCTTAATATGCTTTTTATCGTCGCAACCCCAATCGGAAACCTGGAAGACATTACTCTTCGCGCTATCAAAACCCTCACTGAAGTTGATTTAATTGCAGCGGAAGACACTCGCCACACGCGCATACTCCTGGACCGCCACAACATTAAAACTTCTGTAACCAGCTACCACAGCCACACAACGGACAAAAAAATCCACGCACTTGTTGAAGAAATGAAAAACGGCAAGAAAATAGCATTAGTCTCGGACGCAGGCACTCCGGGCATATCAGACCCGGCCTATTCACTTATTCAAGCAGCACTCGCTGCAGACATTGAAATCACTCCTATTCCGGGCCCCGCAGCATTTCTAACAGGGCTCATGGGCTCCGGCCTTCCAATGGACAAATTCGTGTATCTTGGCTTTGTGCCGGCCAAAAAAGGCCGCCAAACCCTCTTTGAATCAATCCGTGAAGAAACACGCACAGTTGCACTTTACGAATCTCCGCATCGCATCCAAAAAACGCTCACACAGATGCTGGAAATTCTAGGCCCCGACCGCCGCGTAGTTCTAGCAAGAGAACTTACAAAACTTCATGAAACCTTCCACCGTGGCACCTTGCAAGAAATCCACACAGAATTCGAACAAATGAAGCCAAAAGGAGAGATCACCCTGCTCATGGGCCCAA
>JAHIVE010000047.1 GCA_018816805.1 Patescibacteria group bacterium
GCTTGGAGATTCCCAAAGAAAGATCAGAGGATTCCGCGCCATTTCGCACACTTAGTGTAGAATATTTTTAGCCAGTTATTTTTCTTGCTTCACTGTGCGAATAAGTCCGGAATGTGTGTGCGATTTCACCGGAATTTCCAATAAGGAAGAAATAACCAATAACTGGTTGGTTATCGGAACTAATAATAAATTAATTCAAAATAAATCATCAATTAAAAAACGTGTTTTGACTGGAGAAAAAGGCCTTGGCCGTCTTGGATTAGATCGATTAAGCAAAAAAACCATTATGCGGTCATTTTCTGAAAAAGAGGATGTAGGAACTGAAATTATCATTAATTGGGAAATGTATGAAAAATTAGATGATGTTTTAGAGAGTATTAAACATAAGATGTACAAGATCCCGAAGGAGTTTGTCGATCCAATAACAAATGAGCCTAGAATTGTGAAAAAGGGTTCACATTTACTTATGTACCAGTTACGTGAAAACTGGAATAAGTCGTACGTTAAACAGTTACAAAATGAATTGACTCTACTTATTTCACCTTTTGCAGGAATAAACGATTTTGCAATAAAAATAGATTCCGGTAATAACTGGGAAGATGTAGATGGAGTAATAAACTCGCATTATATGCTTGAAGCTGCTGAATGGAAATTGGTAGCAGAAGTGATGCCCGATAATAATGTTCATTATGTAATGAATTCTAAGATATTTAAAAAAACTTTTGAGTTACCAAATGTTTCTTGGAGTGAACGTTTTATCGAATATGAAGCAGAAAAACCGCCCTTTGGTCCTCTGCGATTTGAGATGTACTTCTTCCCGCGAAGAGAAGTAAAAGTTAATGAGCTTACCTATAGTCGAAAACAGATCGATGATTTTATGGAATTGAATCAAGGTGTTAGAATTTATAGAGACAACTTTCGAGTAAAACCTTATGGGGAACCAGATGGAAGTGGCGATTGGTTAAATCTTAGCTTTCGAAGGCAACAGAGTCCTGCTGCAGTTACAGGTACCATTGGTGCTTATAGAGTTGGTTCAAACCAAGTTATAGGGGCTGTCTTTATCAGCCGTGAAAATAATCCTGAACTTATAGATCAAACGAATCGAGAAGGTATTGTTGAGGGTAATGCGTTTTTTCAATTAAAAAAATTTGTTATAGATGCGGTTCGTTTTTTTGAATTGAATAGACAAGAATTTGAATATGAACTTGAGAAAACTAACGGAAAGACTTCATTTGAAATTGCTCGTGAAAAGGTTCAAAACGCAACTGATGAATCAGCGGAAAAAATAAATCGTATCCAGGTTATTGTTGATGGGATATTAAATGATAAATCTTTAAATGAAACTAAAGTTAATGAGCTTGCTAAAGCAACCGCTGATCTTGCATTCCATGCAGAAGAAGCTCAAAAACAACAACGTGAATTTGAAACCATTGTTGAAGAAGAAAAAATGGATTTAAAAGAACAAAAAGATACACTTGGTAATCTTGCATCACTTGGTATACTCGCACATTCTTTTGGACATGAAACCTTAGCAGCATCGAATTTAGTTATCGAAAATACTCATTTTATTAAAGCCGATATTGAGTCTGGTGCTTTCATGGTTCCTCCAGATGTTAGAATAAAAGTTGAGAATTCAATAGAGATTCTTTTACATGAATCTACAAAAATAGACAATTTCGCTAAATTTACTATTGGAAATGTTCGTCGTGATAACAGAAATCGGACTAATATTTTTATAAATGAAATCATTGTTGAAGTGTTTGGCTATTTTGAAAGTATGACTTCACTGCAAAAACGACTGGATAGAATTAGTCCAAATTATACTCTCTGCAAACGGCCATAAATTTAATATAATTGAAGTATCCCGAACACAAGGCCAAAAAATGTTCAAGAAAAACCATCGCCACTTTCAATTACCCCTCACCAGCAATGTGGATGAACTCCCTGCAAAGCTAAGGAAGCGTCTAGACACATCCTGGTCAGGAGCTTTCTACCGGGAATTCTTCTGTCGTTTAGATGAAAGCCCATTTGCAGTACTCTATGCAGACTGCCCGTCGCGTCCAAATATTCCGGTAAATGTATTGGTTGGATTGGAGTACTTGAAGGCAGGGAATGGTTGGACTGATGAGGAGATGTTTGATGAGTTTGGTTATAACTCTCAGGTACGGTATGCACTTGGATTTCGGCAATTGGGGGATGGTGATTTTGAACCCCGCACGCTGTACTACTTTCGTGAACGTTTGAGTCGTTACATGCAGGAGACAGGGATAAACCTGTTGGAAAAAGCCTTCGAGAAAGTGACCGATCAACAGATCGCGGCCTACCAACTCAAAACCGGCAAACAGAGGATGGACAGCACACAAATTGCCAGCAATATTCGCACCATGGGCCGCTTGCAGTTACTGGTGGAAGTGTTGCAGCGTGTTTATCGGATGCTCACCAAAGAAGATCAAGGACATTACGATGAGGAGTTTGCGCCTTATATTCGAGGGCACGCCGGACAATATGTTTACCATCTCAAGGGACAAGACACGAGCGAACATTTGCAGAAGATCGGCGAACTAATGCAACGCTTGCTAGTTGAACTTGAGTCAAATTATGCTCAGGAGTCGGTCTACCAGATGTTTATGCGCGTATTTGGTGAACATTTCAAAGTAGAAGAGAAAGTAATAATGATCAAATTGGGCAAAGAACTGAGTGCCAACAGTCTGCAGTCTCCGGATGATTTGGAAGCCACTTACCGACAGAAAAACAATAAGTCCTTCAGAGGATATGTTGCCAATCTCACCGAAACATGTGATCCAGAGAATCCATTGCAACTCGTTAC
>JAHIVE010000048.1 GCA_018816805.1 Patescibacteria group bacterium
ATATATTGCTATATTAATCTCCAATAAATGAAATTACTTTCATTTATTACTCGTCCATTACTTTATTTTAATCACATAGTCCCGATTAAAATTAGTAAATGGTAACCTATATTCTTTGGGAAGAAATATAAATTTTAACGTATTAAACTGCGTTGAAACTTAGGGCACAGCTGGGAACAAAAAACAAAATTAATTGAATCTTGCACCCATGTGGATCACAAGGAGTGAACTTGAGATCCAGCTGGGAACAAAAAAACAAAATTAATTGAATCATTGCGCCCATGTGGGTCTCAAGTTCGAGTCAGATTTTCAAGGATCAAGTTGTCCTAGAGTTTCAAGTAGTATTTCAGTATCAGATAAGAGCTTAGAGTTGAACTATTCTATTGCTAGAGGTAGGCCGTGTAAGAAAGATTTCTCTTAATTACGATCTGTCTACCACTTCTCCCTAATAACAAATCCCTATTAGAGCGAGTTAGTAGTGCATTTATTATCTTTGGGAAGATAATACCTACAGACTTATTATTCTACTTGAAACTTAGGACACAACTGCTAGCAAAAGGGAAAGTATCAAGCCATAAAGGCAAAATACAAAAATTTACTAGCATGTGCGTCATAAGTTTCTACTCCTTGAGATCCAGCTGGGAACAAAAAAACAAAATTAATTGAATCATTGCACCCATGTGGGTCTCAAGGAATGGAACGGAAGGATCCAACTGGGGACAAAAAACGGTAAACCGAGTCTTGAACCCATGTGGATCCCTTCGTTCATTTGGCGTGGATTTCAAAGATCATCATACTATGATATCACTTCTTAACATCAATGTCAATACTTTTTATAAAGTTTTTTATATCCTTAGCGGTAAAGTTTTTTCATGAAATTACCAAAAGGTGAAAATCCATTTGTGACAAAAAGTTCTGAGGTACTTTATGAGAGGCCTTATCTTCGTTTTGTTAAAGACGTAGCGGAGATGGATGGAAAGGAATTTGATAGAAGCTATGCTGACATTGCGGATGGGATTGGGATATTGGCTGTGAATGAAAAGAGCGAAGTTGCGTTAGTTGGCCAATTTAGATATGCAATTGGGAAATATACATGGGAAGTGCCGGCCGGTATGCGTGATGGAGATGAGGAGCCTCTGGACACAGCTAAACGGGAACTTCAAGAGGAAGCGGGTCTGAAAGCGCAGGATTGGGTGGATTTAGGGTCTTTTTATATGGAGTCGTCTTCTACTACAAAAGTGTCACATGCTTTTTTGGCACGTGATTTGGAGCAAACAAAAACAGCTCCTGAAGATGATGAGAGGATTGATATGCTTTGGATTACTTATGATGAGGCACTGCAAAAAATCAAAACAGGTGAAATTGATGACGGCTTGTCAGTTTTAGCTTTGCTTAGAGCTCAAGAGTATCTCCGTAAGAAGGAATAAATACGTCTTTGATACCTTTTTCCTCAAGAGATGTCTTGAAGTCTTCTGCTGCGTCTTCTTCCCCGTGCACAAGGATTACTTTTTTCAGATTTTTTATTTGCGTAATGAAGTCAAGAAGGTCGTTTTTATCAGCATGTGCTGAGTATTCATTCATTATGGCAACTTCAATTTTTACCGGATAAGGTTTTCCGAAGATCTTAACAATTTTTTCTTTTTCAACCAGCTTGCGTCCAAGTGTGTTTTGAGCTTGGTATCCAACAATAAGAAGAGTGTTTCTGTGATCTTCAATGGAATTTTTAAGATGATGAAGAATACGTCCGTGCTCAACCATCCCTGAGGACGATATAATAATGCAAGGACCTTTGTGATTATTCAGAGCTTTTGATTCTTCCACTGACTGAATGTATTTCAATCTGGCGAAACCAAACGGGTCTTCATTTTGTTCTATAAAAAGTTTTTGTGTTTCTTCGTCCAAAACTCCAAGATGCTCTCTGAAAACGTCGGTAACGTTAACCGAAAGAGGTGAATCCACATATATTGGGAGTGAGTCGGGGATTCGGCCATCATTAAACATTTTGTGCAAGGAATAAATCATTTCTTGAGTTCTACCCAAAGAAAAAGCCGGAATAAGAATTTTTCCTCCCCTAGCGATTGTTTTATTTACGATTTCTGCAAGCCGTTCTTCCGCCTCAAGAATATTTGCGTGAAGACGGTTACCGTATGTACATTCGGAAATTAGGTAATCCGCTTCCTCAATTTGATATGGGTTTTGGATTAAAGGCATGTTTTTGCGACCTAAGTCTCCTGAAAAAACTAGTGTTTTTGTTTTGCTGTCTGCTTGATCATTTATTGTTAAAACCGGGATTGCAGAACCCAGAATGTGACCTGCGGCGCGGAAACAAAGAGTGACACCTTTTGCAATTTTTTGGCTCTCATTAAAGGAAATTGATCTGAAAAGAGGGAAAGTATCTTCCGCGTCTTGACTATCATACAGTGGTTCAATTAGTGGTTCGCCTGTTTTTTTCTTTTTTTCATTTAAATATTCAACTTCACGTTCTTGAATGTATGCAGAATCAAGAAGCATGTATTTCAAAAGGTCCGCTGTAGGGTGTGTGCAGTAAATTGGACCTTTGAAGCCCTGCTTGACCAGGTTTGGAATGTTTCCTGAATGGTCAATATGTGCATGTGAGAGGACAACAATATCAATTTCTTTTGGGTCGAAACCGAATTCCGTGTTCTTTTTTCTTTCGTCCTCACGATGACCTTGGTAGAGACCGCAGTCGAGAAGGATTTTATAGCCGTTGATTTCAAGCAAGTGACGGGAACCCGTTACTTCCTTGTCTGCTCCTTGGAAAAGAATTTTCATAGCGTGGGGTTGATTTTTTCTATTTATTATAGCATATTTGGCCCTTGAATTAAAGTAAACTCTTTCAACATGGTTAATAAATTGAAGGTAAATGACGTTATTGAATCGCTTGAAAGGGCCAGTGTAAGGGGTCTTTTACAAGAGGGCGATCCTGTGCTGCAAGTACCGCAGAGATTAAAATATAAAAATTTGGTAGAAGTTTCTGATGAGTTACGGGGTTTGGTTTTGCATGTACAAAGACTGGTTTCTGGTGTGCTGGGTGTAGAGATTGGGGGTGGGATGAAGGGGCTAAATGATATTACAAGAGTTCATAATTTATTTCTTTTAAATCCACAGGTTCAGGGTTTTACTGTTGGAGAAAAAAAAGACTTGGCAACTAGATTTGCAGATATAATTCCAAAAAAAATGCTCTTGGCGCTTGGTGTCAGCGAACAGACCTCTTTTGATCCTTTGGATATTGGCCCGGAGGTTGCATGGAGGAGATTTAATGAACGTTAATTTTGTGTGCGCGGAGCGGGCTCTCCTTGGTTAATTAGGTCCACGTAGATTTCTTTTGTGGTGATTTGATCGTCACGGCCAATTTGGAGAGCGACAACGAGGCCTTCCTGGGTTTTTTGGGACCAGTATTGGTCAAAAACAAAGTTTCCGAGTGAGTAGTAGATGGGGGCGCCGTTATAGACTTCCCAATTTTGGATGACGTGCGGGTGGTGACCCCAAATAAAATCTGCACCTGCATCAACAAATTGGTGGCCCTTTTCAACTATGCTTGCGGGTGCTTCGGGCAAATATTCTGTGCCCCAGTGAACGCCAATAATTAGAAAATCAACCTGTTTATCGAGTTCACGGATGCGCTCTAAGGTTTGTGGCATATTCAGTTTGAAATCTACGTCATCAAGGCCAAGGAAACCTACTGTCATGTCTTTGAAGTCGTATTTAATGAAGCTGTATTCGCCGCTTTCCGTGTCCGGGTGGCCGAAACCTTTGAGTCCTTCTTGAGTGAGGTATTCGTGAGTGGAGCTGAGGCCTTGGCGGCCTTGGTTGAAGACATGGTTGTTGGCCATGCTAAGAGTGGTAAAGCCGACTTTTTTTAGGAGGGGTGCGACTTCCGGTTTGAAGTTGAAAACCATAGTTGTGAGGCTGACGTTACGGCCGTAGCTTGTAATTGGACCTTCCAGGTTGCCAACGACTAGGTCAAAGTTGTCAACTGCGAGGGCGGATTTACCAGCTGCGATTACCGCCGGCATGTTGGTAAATGGGAAGTCGCCGCCTTTTTTGGAACGGAGGTATTCAATGTAGCGGCCGAGCATGATGTCGCCGGTGAAAAGGATGTTTACGGGTTCAAAACCGCGTTTGGGGACCCATGATTCGCGGTAACTGCGTACGGTTTTTGCCATTGGCATTGGAAAGCCAAGACTTGATGCGCTTAAGTCTCCAGCAATTGGGACCATCACCATCAAAAAGCTAGTTAGTATGACCCAGGTTAGTGCGTGGATTTTTTTCATTTGTGATAAGTGCGATTTTCGATAATGGTAAATGCGCGGTAGAGCTGTTCTTTCAAAAAGATTCTAACCATTTCATGCGTGAATGTCATCTTTGAAAGGGATAAGGTTTGGTTTGCTTTTTTACGTACTTCCGGGTGGAGGCCATGTGATCCGCCAATTAGGAATTGAATTCGGCCGGGGCCGTGGTCTCTTGTTTTTTGGATGGCTTCCGCGAATTGTTGGCTACTTAGCTGAGGGCCGTTTTCATCCAGGGCGATAATGTTTGCTTTTGGGTCAAGTCGCGGGAGGAATTTGTCTTTTTCTTCTTCTTGGGCTTGCTTGCATTGGTCGCTCTTGGAGGGTTTGAGGGTGGTTGTGGTTAGGTTTGCGAAGGGTTTTATTCGTTTTTCATACTCTTGCTCTATGGCGAGGAGGTTTTTGTCTTTTGTGGGTGCGATTTGGAGAATTTGGAGTTGCATTTGCTGGATTATTGGCCAAACTTTGCTAGATTATGCGGGATGCAAATAAAAAAAGGAACTGAAATTGAAGTACGGATTGATTCGCTGGTGTATGGTGGACGGGGAATTGGTGAATATGAAGGTAAGAAGGTTTTTGTGGATGGGGTGGCGCCCGGGGACAAAGTGCGAGTGAGTTTGACCAGAATTAAACCGAGGTTTATGGAGGCTAACTTGCGTGAAGTGCTAGAGGAGGGCGCGGTTCGTATAGAACCGCGCTGTAAACATTTTGATGTTTGTGGTGGGTGTAAGTGGCAGTTTTTGCCGTATGAGGAGCAGCTGAGGGTTAAAGAGCAGCAGGTTCGGGATTCGGTGGAGCGGATTGGAGGGTTTTCCGGGGATTTGGTTGGAGAGATATTAGGGTGTGAGGAGCCGTGGTTTTATAGGAATAAAATGGAACTTTCTTTTGGGCCCAAAGGGATGCTTGGTTTTTATCCGCCGGGGTATCACTACGAAGTGTTTGATTTGGAGGAGTGTTTTTTGCAGTCTACCCAGGTGGCGGAAATTGCGGCGAAGGTTCGTGAGTTTGCTCGGGTGAATGGCTTGGAGGTATTTGATAAGAAGAGCCATGAGGGGTTTTTGCGGAATTTGGTGATTCGCGAAGGGAAAAATACGGGTGAAATTATGGTGAATTTGGTGACGGCGCCGGGGGAATTTTCGCAAAAAGAAGAGTTTGTGAGGTTGATGGAAGGGGTGGATTCGGTGTGGTGGACGAAGGTTTTTCAGGAGGAAGGGCGGAGAACTCGGCTTGAGGAGGAGCTTTTGGCCGGAAAGGAGTCGCTAGTGGAAAAGTTGGGGGATTTGAAGTTTGATATCCTCCCCCAGGCTTTTTTTCAGACGAACACGAAGCAGGCGGAGATGCTTTATAGTTTGGTGGTTGAGGCGGCGTGTTTGAAGGGCGACGAGGTGGTTTTGGATCTTTATTGTGGGACCGGGACGATAGGGCTGTTTTGTGCGCGGCAGGCGCGGAAGGTGGTTGGGGTTGAGGTGAATGCGGCGGCGGTGGAGAGTGCGAAGATGAATGCGAAGCGGAATGGAATTGAAAATGCAGAGTTTTATTTGGGCAGCGTGGATTCGGTTTTAGGTGAACTGCCAAAGGCGGATGTGGTGATTGTGGATCCACCACGAAGCGGGCTTGGTGAAAAAGTGGTTGATGGTGTGTGTGAGTTTGGGGCAGCGCGGATTGTGTATGTTTCCTGCAATCCTGCCACTTTAGCGCGAGATGCTGCGTGGCTAAGAGAGCGAGGGTATTCGCTTGAGGGAGTTAAGCCTGTGGATATGTTTCCGCAGACTAGTCATGTTGAGAGTGTGGCGGTGTTGTCTAGGTAATAACAACAGATTATTCTGAAATGGCTGGAAATTTGAGCTAGGATTGTTTTTATGAAAATAAAAATAATTAATCGTAAAATTGAGGTGTTTATTGAGGGCTTGGAGAAAATTGAGGTTGCGAAGGTTTTGCGAACGATTGATCTTTTGGAAAAATTTGGATTGAAGCTTGGGATGCCCCATTGTAAAAAGATCAATAATGAGCTTTTTGAATTGAGAGTGAAGGGGAAGCGGGAAATTAGAATTTTGTATTCGATAAAAAATGGGCAGATTGTTTTGCTTCATGGATTTATTAAGAAAACACGAAAAATACCAAGTAAAGAGATTTTGCTGGCGGAAAGGAGATTGAAATCTCTTGAGTTTGTATAACATATGCGTTATATTGGATGTATGGAAGATTTTGGAAAATTTAAAAAACGGCTGCTTGGGGACACAGAAATTCGTAAGTCGTACGAGGATCTTGGTCCTGAATTTGCCATTGCGCAGGCGGTAATTGAAAAACGGCTTGAAAAAGGGCTTACGCAGCTGGAGCTGGCTAAAAAAATTGGGACAAAACAGTCGGCAATTTCCAGATTGGAGTCCGGCAGTTATAATCCGAGCCTGAATTTTTTGGACAAAGTTGCACGTGCGCTTGGGATGCGACTAATAATTAACTTTTCTTAGCTAACCACCTGAGAGCTTCCCAGCGGGAATTTAGTTCGCTACTGAGTTGGAGTTCGTAGGCTTGGTCCAGGATTTCACCAATGCGGGGGCCGGCTTTTAGGTTCAAGGTTTCCATGACATCTTGGCCGGTTAGAAAAGGCTCAGGTTTTTCTTTGAAGTTTTGAAGGGTTTCTTCGTAGGCGGCTTTGACTTGTTCGTAAAGGCTGAGATCCGTTGGTGTGGTTCCAGCTGCGTCCGCGTAATAAAGTAGGAGTAGATCCGGGAAACGAGGGTCTAAAAACCAGTGGCGGCGGCGGCCAAGTGACATTTGAAGTAATTCTTTCATCATGAAATGGTGGAGGACCACCCAAGTGACACGCTCAATGGCTTGGCGGGAGAAGCGTAAGCGACGCATAATGCGCGCGGCGATTTCTGCGGAGACTTCACAATGATGGTCGAAGCGGATTCTTTCCGCAATTTTAAAAGTTTGGGGTTTGCCAATGTCGTGAAGGAGGACCGCCCAGCGTGCTAAAAGTGGGGCGTCTTTTGGAAGGGATTCGAGTGCTTTCATCAAGTGAGTCCAGACGTCGCCTTCTTGGTGGTATTGGGTTGGTTGGGCTATTCCTTTACATTCTTCAAGTTCCGGGAGAACGAACGGTAGGACGCCGGTGTCTTGCATGTCTTCAAAGGCTGTGGGGGCGTTTTCATTCATTATGATTTTGTTGAGTTCATCACGGACACGTTCCCAGCTGACTTTGTCGGCCAGGTGAGCGTGCTTTTTGATGGCTTGGTAGGTGTCCGGGTGGTAGCCGAACTGCAGGGTATTTTTAAAGCGAATTGCGCGAATTATACGGAGGTGGTCTTCAAGGATTCGTTCATGAGGGTCGCCAATGAAGCGGATAAGTCGATTTGTGATATCATTTCTCCCACCTACGAAGTCGTGGTATTCGTCATTTACGGGGTCGTAAAAGATTCCGTTTATGGTGAAGTCGCGGCGGAGGGCGTCCTCAGCGGGATGGCTGAAGTAGACGGCGTCCGGGCGGCGGCCGTCCGAGTAGCCGGCGTCTGAGCGGAAAGTGGCGATTTCAAACTGATGGCCGTTGACGACGGTGTGAATGATGCCAAAGGCCTTCCCTATTGGATAAGTTTCTTCAAAAAGGTCTTCTATCTCATCCGGTTTGGCCGAGGTTGCTATATCAAAGTCTTTTGGTTCACGCCCCATGATAATGTCACGTACGCAGCCTCCCGCCCAATAAGCCGTGTGGCCGGCTTCTTGGAGGATTTTGACTATTTCAATGGAGGTTTTTTGCATGGCGAAAACTACTCTTTATTCTTAGCACGTTTGCTGAGATGAGAGTAGTTTATTAGTCCAGAGTATAAGTTCTCCAGCTGTCACAGTCTGCAAATATATCCCTTGTGTCTCTGATGTCAACCGCATGGCATAGGCCGTCTATGCAATATTTGCAATTGTTTACCTGTCTAATTGCATTCTTTGTTTTGTATGTTAGGACTACTACTTCCCAAGTTTTATCCCTGTCAGCAGGACATATTGTACCGTCTGGAAGTTCTCTTTTCCCGTTGCAGTGAAATGTTTCGGTTGTAAATTCTGCCATAGTTTTTTGTTATGTTGTTATTAATGGAAGGTGAGGATAGTTTATATTTGGGGTTTTGTCAAGTTGTGTGTATTATTTGAGCATGAAAATATTAGCTATAGAAACTTCGTGTGATGAGACGGCGGTCGCTGTTGTGGAGGACGGTCGGAGGGTTTTAGCGAATGTGATTGCGTCTCAGGTGGTGAAACATGCAGAGACGGGTGGTGTTGTGCCGGAAGTTGCGGCGCGGGAGCATATTAAAGCAATGATTCCGTGTGTTCAGGAGGCTTTGGGTGAAGCGGGAGTTAACGAGAAAGAAATTGATGCGATTGCGGTGACGCGTGAGCCCGGGCTGGTTGGCTCTTTGATTGTTGGGCGGATGACGGCGGCGGCGCTGGCGTTTGCGTGGGATAAGCCGCTCACGGAGGTGAATCATATTCATGGGCATATTTATTCGACTTGGCTGGATTTGGAAAAGGAGCCGGAGTTTCCGATTTTGGTTTTGACGGTGTCAGGCGGGCATAATGATCTTGTTTTGATGCGTGGTCATGGAGATATGGATTTGATTGGTGAGACGCTTGATGATGCCGCCGGTGAGGCATTCGATAAAACGGCTCGTCTATTGGGACTTGGATATCCGGGTGGACCGGCAATTGAAGAGGTTGCGAAGGGCGGAAATAGCGAGTTTGCGAAGTTTCCCAGGGGTAAAATGGAGGGATTTGATTTTAGTTTTTCAGGTTTGAAGACGGCGGTTTTGTATTTTTTACAGGATAATGAGGGGTCGAGAGAGGATGAGCAGTTTATGAAAGACGTGGCGGCAAGTTTTCAGGAGACGGTTGCGGATATTTTAGTCGGTCGGCTTGAAGATGCGGTAAAAAAATACAAGCCGCGGGAAGTGCATTTGACGGGTGGAGTGAGTGCAAACAGATATTTGAGGGGGCGAATTGAGGAAATGTTGTCACGCGTTGCCGAGGCTCCGGTGTTTAGATTTCCGATCAAAATGGCTTATTGTACGGACAATGCGGCGATGATTGGGGCGGCAGGTTATTTCAAGTTGCGCCAACCTGGAAAATGACGTATACTTTTTGGGCTTTTTTACTACGACTATGAGCGACGACAACACATCAGAGAAGGCGGTGAAGCCTCGTAAAATTCAAACGCCTCCGGGTATTCACGATATTCTGCCAAAAGAACATGATTATTTCACTTTTATTAAGAAGGTTGTGAGACATAGAGCAAGGCAGTCGGGGTTTAGAAGAATTTCTACTCCTATTTTGGAGTTTACTGAGGTTTTTGACAGGAGTATTGGCGACAGCACGGATATTGTACAAAAAGAGATGTATACATTTGAAGATAGAGGTGGAAGGAGTATGACACTGAAACCCGAGGGGACTGCGGGTGTTGTTCGTGCTTATGTTCAACATGGAATGAAAGAGTTTCCACAGCCAGTGGAGCTTTATTATATTGAGCCGCATTTTAGGTATGACAGACCACAGAAGGGTCGGTATAGGCAGTTTTGGCAGTTTGGGTTTGAGATTATTGGAGAGAGTGATCCGGCGTTGGATGTGCAGTGTATTTATATTGCGAACAAGATTTTTGAGGATTTGGGTGTTGCGAACAGGTTGACTCTGCAGATTAATAATATTGGTTCGCCAAAAAGCAGGGCTAAGTATGTTGAAGCAATTGAGAATTTTTATGTGGGGAAAGAGAGGTCACTTTGTGAAAATTGTTTAGCTAGATTAGAAACAAATCCTTTGCGGCTTTTGGATTGTAAGGAAGAGGATTGTCAGATTTTGGCGCAGTTGGCTCCAAAATTTGAGCAGTTTAGGTCTGAAGAGGACAACCACTTTCACAATTTGGTTAAAGAGTTTTTGGATGAGCTTGAAATTAAGTTTGTTGAAAATGAACAGCTTGTTCGTGGTTTGGATTACTATACTCAAACTGTTTTTGAGTTTTGGGATAGTGAGACCGGTTCACAAAATGCAGTTGGCGGCGGAGGCAGATATGACGGTTTGGTGGAAGAATTGGGTGGTGAATCTACTCCGGGTACCGGATTTTCAGTAGGAATAGAAAGACTAATTTATCATATGAAACAGGCGAATATTCAGGTGCCATCCAAAGATAATGTGCATGTTTTTGTTGCACAGCTTGGAGATTTAGCTAAAAAGAAGTGTTTGAGGTTGATGGATCAGCTTCGCGAGAGAGGCGTGAAAACTGTAGGTGCTTTGGGGAAAGGAAGTATGAAGGCGCAAATGAAATTAGCGGATAAATTTGGGGTTCCCTATACTCTTATTATGGGAATTACAGAAGTTCGTGAGGGAACTGTGATTATCCGTGATATGGCAAAAGGACAACAAAGATTTGTAAAGATGGAACAAGTAGTGGAGGAAGTGGTAAAATTGATTGGTGAAGAAAATTTGGACCTTTATAGTCCAGGTGAAGTCACTGTTATGCCATAAAAAAATCCCATGAAACGCCTTGCCCACGCCTTAATTGTCAGTCTTGTTTTGGTTCCGCTTAGTGCGGGGCTTGCTAGCGCTGATTTTCCGGATGTATCTGCTACTAGTCGGCATTATGCTGCTATTACAGATTTGGTTTCGCAGGAAATTTTGGTTGGGTATGAAGACGGAACTTTTAGGCCGGATCAGGATGTGACACGTGCTGAGGCTATCAAAATTATTTTGCTTGGGATGGGAATTTCTGTTGATGAGGGCAGCAGTGGAGCGTCTATTTTTTCTGATGTGTCTGAGGGTGATTGGTTTTACAGAATTGTTGGGACTGCGGTGGATAGAGGGATCATTAAGGGTTATGAGGACGGAACTTTTAGGCCGTCGCAGACGGTAAACCGTGCTGAGGCGGTGAAGATTACGCTGGAGGCGGCGGGGGTGACGGCTTCAAGTATGGATGGTGAATGGTATCTGCCTTATGAGACTTATGCTAAAGAAAAGAATATTGAGCCGCCGCAGACGGACGGGCTTTGGCATCCGGAGGGGGCTATTTCCAGAGCGACAATTTCTGAGATGGTTTATAGACAACAAGTCGTAAAAGAAACCGGGGGTGAGTTTGATGAAGCAACTAATTGGCTCAGGAATAATTTTGTGAATATTGAAGGTTCACTTAAAGTACCTTTTGGTTGGAGTTATGATTCCCAAGGGATTGGAGCAGTTTGGCTGTTAGACAGCGGGCACGGGCAGAAGTCGCCGCTGACACCTTATGAAAATGGTGGGATCTTGCTGGTTAGCTCTTATCCAAATACGGAGGGGAAATCTGCGACTACTTTGTTGAATGAGGTTAAGAGTGGCTTGAATGGTATGATTTCAGATGTGAGCATTGGTGGTTACCCGGGTCTACGGGTGTCTAATTATAGTGGTGATTTTTATAAAGAATGGTACGTGGTAATTCCGAACAATGATTTACTGCATTTTGCGGCAATGCGTGGTGAAGGAGCATATTTCCCATATTTGGAGTCGTATTTGGAAAAGATTGTTATGAGCCTTAAATATGTTCCGGCAAGTGAAATGCAGGTAAGTGTTGAAGAGGCTTTAGAGGCTATTTTAAGCGCTATTCAGGTTGATGGGAAAGGACAAGAAATGATGAATTTCTTAACTGATTTAGAGCTCATTGAAACTGATGCAATTGGGGTGGGAACAGGTCCTGTTGATTATTTCTATTCCCCCTCAGCCAATATAACTATAAAATACGAGCGGTCTTTTGATGTCATTCTTGATGTCGAAGATGGAAATACTTCAAATTTCTAATTTTGATTCAATGAAATTTCTCCTTCCTTTACTGATTACTTTACTGCTTTTCAGTTCTTGCACGAATGCAAAAACCGGACCAACTCTGGAGGACGGTTCAGATGGAGGGAAACAAGGTGAAATTCAGTTTGAGATGGCACCAGATGTTGACTATAGGGCTCAGGGACCTTTTTCTGAGGGACCTTCGGCACCACCTAACGTTCCTATTCAATAATGACAGATTTTGATAAAGAATCCTTTGAGCTACATGAACGGTTTGGAGGTAAGCTTGAAATTGTTTCTAAAGTGCCTTTAAAGGACAGAGCGGATTTAAGTAGAGCATATACTCCCGGTGTTGCGGCGGTTTCTTCTGCAATAGCTGGGGATCCGGGTTTGATGTATAAATACACCCCAAAAGGGCGAATGGTTGCAATTGTTAGTGATGGCAGCGCGGTTTTGGGGCTTGGAAATGTTGGGGCGGCGGCGGCGTATCCGGTTATGGAGGGGAAATGTTTGTTGTTTAAGCAGTTTGCGGGTATTGATGCCTTCCCTATTGTTGTTCGGACACAGGATACTTCAGAAATAGTTTCCCTTGTTGAGAATATTTGCGAAGGGTTTGGTGGAATTAATTTGGAGGATATTTCTGCGCCGCGGTGTTTTGAGATTGAGGCTGCTTTGAAAGAGCGGCTTGATATTCCGGTTTTTCATGATGATCAGCATGGAACGGCGATTGTGGCTTTGGCTGGACTTACTAATGCCTTGAAGGTTGTGGAAAAAGATAAAGACGTACGAATTGTAATTAATGGTGCTGGTAGTGCCGGGATTGCTATTTGTAAACTGCTGCATGCGGCCGGGTTCAATAATATTGTAGTTTTGGATACTCGTGGCGCGATTTATGAGGGCAGAAGCGAAAATATGAATGATTACAAGGTAGAAATTTCTAGGTTTACGAATCCGGAGAAGCTTAGGGGCTCCTTGGAAGAAGTTTTGAAGGGTGCGGATGTATTTATTGGGGTTTCACAGCCGGGGCTGGTTAGCAAGGAGATGGTGCGAAACATGGCGGAAAAAGCGATTGTTTTTGCTTTGGCAAACCCTACGCCGGAAATTATGCCGGATGAAGCAAGCGAAGCTGGCGCCGCGGTGGTGGCGTCCGGGCGTAGTGATTCAAAAAATCAGTTGAATAATGTGTTGGTGTTTCCGGGAATTTTCCGCGGCGCCTTGTCTGCCAGGATTTCGAAACTTGATCAAAATATTTTTTTGGCGGCGGCTGAGGCATTGGCTGCGCTGGTGCCAAACCCGAATATGGAAAAAATTATCCCTAATCCGTTTGAGGAAGGGATTGCGGATGCTATTTCAAAAGCGGTTATTTCAGCTCACGAGCGAGAGATATAAAAAAAGCCCCTACATGAGGGGCCTTTCTTTTTTTTACTGTTATTCTTTTGTGGAAGCTGTATCTGAGTCCTTGTTTTTATCTTTTCGCTGTTTTCTGAGTTCTTTTCTGTATTCTTTTAGGTCATCAGGAGTGGGGGTACATTCTTCTTCCTCTTCAGTACATCCGCCCATCCATTCAGGAGCGTAATTCCAAGGGAAGTTACATGAAGCAACTTCTTCGTCTGTTACATGTTCCCATTCTCCTTCAAGAGTTAAAGTCCAAGTACCTTCTGTTCCTTCACATTTTGCTACTCGAGTTTTTGTAAGGGCTACAAATTCGTCATAATTCATATCTTCATCAGCAACTGTTGGGAATCTTTGTCCTTCAAGTCCATCATATTTGTCTTCATTAGTTTTTGCAGGTGTTACAACCATCCATTTTCTTTTTCCACCTTCACATTTCATTTCTGTTTCTACAAGCTTTTCTCTTTTCTTTATAATCTGAGCTAATTCTACTTCACGCTTTTTTTCACCAGCAGATCCGTCTCTTTTTCTTTCACCATCAGTGGCTTTGTATGCAGAACGAGGCAAAGCTAGTCCGTTAAATTGGTCACGAAGATCAATAAGTTCTTGTTTGTGATCCTCCATTTCTTGACTTGGTTTTGGTTCTCCACAAGCGGTTAGTGCTGTTGCAAGAAGTGCTGCTTTGAGTGTTTCTTTCATAGGAAATTTAGATATGAATTAAGTTTGGGGGTTATTTTTGCATGTGATTGGGGTTTTGTCAAGTATTATTTTGACTTTTTTGGCGGGGTGTGAGAAAAAGAGTGGGCAAATAACCTAAAAAATTATGTCCGGACATAGTAAATGGGCTTCTATAAAGCACAAAAAAGGCGCGGCTGATGCGAAGCGCGGGAAAGTTTTCACAATGCATGCAAAACTGATTGCAATTGCGGCTCGGAACGGGGCTGATCCTGATATGAATCCGGCTTTGAGGGCTGCGATTGATCGCGCAAAGGTGGACAATGTGCCGAACGCAAATATTGATAGAGCTATAAAGAAAGGAAGCGGGGCCGACAAGGATGCGGCGCAATACAGTGAGATTATGTATGAGGTTTTCGGACCGGAGGGCTGTGTTTTTATTATTGATGTTGTTACGGATAATAAGAATAGGGCGCTGACGAATGTTCGGACGATTGTGCAGAAAAACGGCGGGAATATGGGAGCGAGCGGGTCTGTAGTGTGGAAGTTCGATAAAAAGGCGTATTTTGAGGTTGATGCGGGTGGAATGGCAGCCGACGAGGCGGAGCTTTCTCTGATTGACTGCGGGGCGGATGATTTGGAGGCGGGTGCGAATGGTCGGTTTGAAGTTTATGCGGCGCCGGATCAGCTTGGTGAAGTTCGGAGCCGGTTGGAAGCAGCGGGATTTAAGGTTGAAAAGGCTGAACAAATTTGGAAGCCGAAAGAGGAAATGAAAGTTTCTGATGCGGGCGCAGCAAAAAAGATTGTTAAGTTGATTGAATTGCTTGAGGAGGATGAGGACGTCAACACGGTTTCAACGAATGTTGATTTTGACGAGGCGATTTTGGGGGAACTTTAGTTTGTGCGCGCACACTGATTTTGAAAGTATAATGGTTTGTGCATGCCATTATTTTAGGGTAAAAGTGTGTGTCCGGGCACACTTTTGAATTTCCGAGCGACGATGCTTGGAAAGCGAGGGAGCTTCACTAAAAAAGACCCCGGTTTTTTTCACAATCTGGAGAAAATAAT
>JAHIVE010000049.1 GCA_018816805.1 Patescibacteria group bacterium
AAAAGTTGCAAGAGAACGAGATCAAGCAAAAATCGTAGATGTCAGAGCCTCGCTTGGTTTAGAGCATTCACCAGAACAAAGCGGAATCAAACAACACTTGCGAGAATACCTTGGTTTGAAAGAAGGCGCTGTTGAAAGAATAAGATTATTAAAAGCAAAGGATCTACCGGAAAATTATCAAGCACAACGCGAGGCTCTTCACGATGAAAGATTGGATGGAGTTACTATCGCAGTAGTCCCGGATGACTTATGGGTCAAAGGAAGCCAGCCCTCTGAATCAAGTGCTGAAAACCAGTTAATCTTAATCAAGCAGAGTTATTTTGAAGCGCAGGAAAATCCTGATGAAATTGCTTGGTTATGCCATGAATTGGCGCATTGCCAAAACTTTCTGGATTCAGCGTCGCCTGATGAATATCAAGGCAACATGCAAAGATTTGCTTTTGAGGATTTAAAAACTGAATATACATATCCAAATAATCCAGTTGAGCAATTTACATTCACCAAGCAATTTCAATACCTGAAAGAACATGGTAAAAGCAGAGAAGATGTTTTGAAGATGTTAAGCCACGACTATAATGAAGAGGATTTTCCTTTCTTCAACAGGTTGTTGGATAGTGTTTATGGAAAATAAAATTGCGAATATTTTGCTCCGTTTCACTTCGCAAAATCAAAATGTTTTCTACATCACATAACAGCGTGTATGCGGCTACGGCTTACTCCGTACCTCCGCAAGCCTCCGCCCATATTTGCTGGCTGTACCGCTTCGCGATATTATACAGCCAGCAAACATCGCATACACGCAAACGTTAGGCGAAACGGCAAAAAAGCAAAATGATTGCAATTTTCATCAAAACATTGTACAATAAAAACTGTTTTTATCAATAATTTATACTTTATGGAAGCTCCAGGAAAACATGACATAAGCCCTGAAGAAGCTCGTCAGTTAACACCATTAACCTTTACTCAGGTAGAATGGATAAGACTTGTTGGCGAAACAGAGGCTTATGATTCAAATCGCATCTTCTACGGCAAGCCAGGAGAAACATTCGAAGATGGTACAATATTTGATGAGGTTTATGACGAAAATGGCAATTATTACGGTGGAACAATTACTGGTCATCCAAAACAGGATCAGTAATTTTTTTTGCCGCATCGCCTAACAGAGACTAGACGGCTCATTCGCTTCACTCCGTTTCGCTCATTCTCCCATATTTGACGGGTGTACGCCTTTCGGCGTATTTTACACCCGTTAAACATCGCCTAGTCTCGGACGTTGTGTGAAATGGTGAAATTTGGTAAACTCGTTTCCTCTTCATCTCTAATCAAAAAATATGGAGACAAATAGAACAGCAGAAACCACATTTTACACCCATCCCAGCCTAGGAGTTTTCGAAGTCACTATCTCGAGATATACAGATCAGTACAGAGAAAAAATGAAAGCTGAATACGAAAAGGCTGGCATCCCCACTACTCCTGGCTTGCCTGATGAAATAGATTTCATTGATTTAAGTGTAAAAACACCAACCGGGAAAACCCTAGCTATTAGGCAAGCTGAATCAATCAAAGAGACTGAAGAGGAAACGAGTGAAGCAATTAGAGAAGTTCTCAGACTTCGTCTCATTAGGGCAAAACAACACGGCAAAATCTAGCCAAATTTCACCACAACACACAACAGCGCGTTAGCGGTCTCAGGTTTTCTTTGTGCGGCTTCGCACGCACTTGAAACCTTCGCCCCAAGTACTCGCGTGGTTGAACACTTCGTGTTAAATTTACCACGCTCGTACTTCGCCAACGCGCGGACGTTGTACGCCATTGCTTTTTCCCTTCGGGGCAACAGCGTACAACAAAGCATAACCGGTTCACTTGTTTTGGTTTTGCCTCGGTTTTTCATGGTTTTTCTTCAATCTTCATCCATTTTCTGCCATTAATCCGTTCTCCCAAATTGTCCGGTGCTCGCACTTCGTGCTATTTTAGCACCGTCCAACTTCGGCTCATGCTTCGCCGTTGTACGCCATGGCTGAATCAAAGAAAATTGAAATTTTGGCAATCTTCTCCTTGACAAACTAAGTTAATCATGTAATATATTATTCTAAAATCTAATCACTAATTTTATGTTAGAAAGATCATCACATGATGAAAAAACACTGAGTTATGTCCCTATGAATATACACTTCATTCAATCTATCGAAGGTAGGGCAGCAAGCGATTGGCGAGAAGCAACCTCACAAGAAATAGCTCAATATTTCGGAACATTGTCAGAAGGTGCTACGGTAGAGGTACGTCAATATGATTTTGGAAATACATTTGTAGTTACAACTGAAGAAGAAACAAGATTATATTTACCTTCCACTTATATCTAACTTCCACAAGGAGAAAGGTTGTAGAATGAGGGATATAGGGAAAAAATAGTTGCTGTTTAGCTTTAGAATTGGCTTGTGTAAGCTGTTAAACGCAGTTTATCTTTTTATCAAAGTTTCTATGTCTAAAAAAAGGCTTGTTTATGCGGTTCAAAAAATGTGAAGCGGCACGGAAAACAGGGCAAAATCCAGCGCTATTTTTGCAAGACATGTGGCAAGACTTTTTCTTCAAAAAGAAAGGAGAATCCAGTGTGGATTGCAAAAGCATACAAAGATTACACAATCCACAAACAGACCTATAAAGAGCTTACAGAGAAGTACGGTAAAAGCCACAAGACACTCAGGAAATACTTTGATGAATATGCAGCAGTAACGGGGGAATTAAAGCCAATAAATGAGCCTGTAGTGCTGATTTTGGATGCCACATTCTTTGGCAGAGGATACGGAATATTATTAGCCAGGACACCTAAAAGGATCCTGCTCTGGACGGAAATTGTCTCAGAGACTGTTCGGGTCTACTCACAGTTTTTAGACGATCTAGACGCTGCGGGATATACCTTTTCCGGCTTTGTAATTGATGGACGAAGGGGTGTGAGGAAACTTTTAGAAGAAAGATATCCACAAATACCGATACAGTTTTGCCAGTTTCATCAGATACAGATTGTGAAACGATATATTCCAAGGAAAGCAAAAACAGAGGCAGCAAGGAGTTTGAGAAGAATAGCTCTTGGTCTTGCCAGAATTTCAGAGCTTGAATTTATGGATGCTCTCGATGCCTGGTTCTTGATATATAAGGATTTTTTGAATGAAAAAAGTCCTTGTGAAGGCAGGCGACAGTGGCGTTATACACATGGACGATTAAGGAGCGCTTACAGATCTCTGAAGACAAATTTCCCCCACTTGTTCACTTGCCAAAATATACCCATTCTAGGCATGCCAAATACAACAAACCATTGTGATGGACTCTTTTCTCACATTAAACAAAAAGTCCTCATTCATCGTGGCATTTCTAAAGAACGTAGAAGGAAAATGATTGATTATATGCTGGAGAATTTCTAGCAAAAAACGTGAAAGTTAAATAACAACTATTTTTTCCCTATATCCCTAAAAAGATCACATTAAGAACGGTCAGGTTGAGAGGTTATCTTTGAAAACTTGGACCTATCGCCCGTTAAATGTGCAGGCAGATATTTCTGTTGGAATTACTACTGAACAAGCAAAGTCACTGAAAAGCGGCATTTTAGTAACAGTAGTGGCATCTACTTGATGTGGAGTTGGCTCCCAAGTGACACTTGAACCCAAACCTCCATCTTTCAGTTCATTCCACTTTTTGCACCCTAATTTCTTGTAACTAGCAGCAGCAGCATTTTCAGCTGCGCGCCTGTAATCGGGATTTTCAGGGGAGTATTGTACACATTGAATTTCACCAGACTGTACATTTGAGTTTATATTGGGGTGATTTTCT
>JAHIVE010000050.1 GCA_018816805.1 Patescibacteria group bacterium
CGCAATTTTCATCCAAAGCTTTTCTCAAGTAGATTGAAAGTTCATTCTGTTCTTCCGTACCTGAAATTTGTGAAAGGTATGTGTCAATTTCTTCAGGATTTTTGAAGCCGTAGTGGATAACAATATCATTTGTTGCATCTCCAATGTCTTCAAAAGTTAATTGTTCGTCAAAAAGCAGGCATGATGATTCTGCCATTGCTCTTGCAGCTCTTTCGGCTTTATTTGACTTAATTGCTTGCGGTTTTAGCATTACAAACATTACGACTATTACCGCAATCAACAGTACCAAGATAATTAGAAAATTCCATGATAAAGATTTTGATTTTGACTTTGATTTAGATTTTGCCATTTCATAAAATTAGGTGTGTAAAATATACCTCCTTAAGAGTGGGTGGGTCAATTGTCTTCACGTTTTATGCAGTGACGTCAGTTTGGAGTACAATCCCAATAAGACCGCGAACAATGGCATAAGAAAGCATAATAATGACAAGTCCGAGAATGGCCCAAAAGATTCCTCTTTTACCGCGTTCGATTCGTTCGTCTTTACCGAAAGCTAAAATGTAGTCTGATCCGGCGATTATTAGGAAGAAAATAATTATTGCACCTGCGAAAAGCAGTACTTGGCTAACTATGTTTCCAACATAAACTATTAGAGTTCTAGTTGCTGCTGTTTCAGGTGCTGCGTTTTCATCAACTTCAACTGCGGTAAAGCCGGGAAGATTGTTTGGACGCATGGAATCATCCAGTGTTATTGCTGCAAATGCATCTCCCATTAGAAGCCAGAAAAATGTTGCAAACAGTATTGTGAGAAGGATTTTTTTTATCATTGCGGAGACGGTTCAACGTATAAATCATAACTTTCGTCGGTCATTTCTTCACTTGTTCTGTCTTTGGTTAAGTCAAGTGTTGCCAGTCCATAAATTAATGCGTAACCAAGAGCCATTAGTGCAATTGCAATTGCGCTGTATGTTACAATTCGTTTTGCTTTGGTGACTTGATCTTCGTTTCCTCGTCCGGATATTAGCAGTACTCCTGCAACTGTAAATGCAATAAATACAAGGAATCCAAGAAAGTAGAAAACGTTAACAATTGCCGCAGGCACGATTTCTTTAAGAAAATCTCCTGACGGTAAACTAACTTCACGGTTTTCGCCTTGGTCTTTAATTATGTCACTTTCTTTGGGGAATAATATGTCCAGGTCTTTTTCTACATCAACCGCGTAAGCCGTGGGAATAAATGAGGTTCCGCCCTCTTGGTCTTCCTCCATGGGGAATGCCAGAGAGACAATTACAGATACAATTGCGTATGAGAATATAACGACCAAGAAACCTGAAATTGCGAATTTCATGTTGTTTTTTGCTTTTGTGTATTTGTCTTCGTTTCCGAACGCGGTGAGCATGTTAATGGCTGTGATAATTATTCCAATAAATGCTGCAAGTGCGAGCAAAGCTGTAACGATATTTATTACTCTTGGTATGGTTGTGTTCAGAATGTAATTTTGAGTGTCTGCACCTTTTACGGTTATGTCCGGGTCAGGGCCGGGAAGATATTGTGGTTTTGGTATGACAGGCGTGACAACCGTGGGTTCTTCTCCATTTGTTGGAGGTGGCGTGGTTTCTGCTGCGAACGCTTGGAACATGCCTCCCAGGCTGGATAGGATTATTGTGCTCAGAAGTATTATGAGAAGTTTTTTACGCATTTTAGGTAAAGAAAGTCGGGTTGATGGTGTATAAAATTATACCTGAGAGGAAAAGCAGCACCAAACCCGCTATTGATTGAACAATACGATCTTTAGCTGAAGTAATGTCTCCGCTGACTCCGGAAACTGAAATTTGAATACCGCTTATAACAATTACCACAACTGCAACAAAACCTGCTGTTCCGGCTCCAAAAATGTAGGCTTGTTTTACAAAAAGTCGAATTACTCCACCGCCGGTTCCTGAAATAAGCCATTGGCGTTTTTCACAGTGGGCTGCAATTTGGTTACATTCAGTAAAAGTTGGCATGTAGACGGAACGGGTTTTGGCGCAATATTGCGGTAATGCTTCTGCAGTTGTTGTTGGGCTTTCGGTTGTTGTGTCTGCGGGTGCTTCAGCAGCTGCATCATCATCATCTGAGGCCAAAAGAATCTCACCGTTGTATGCTTCAGGTTCGGCTGGTGTTTCTTCAGGTGGTAGTGCCTCTGCGCCTTCAGGCACATCATTTGAAAATTGAATTGCGTCTTCCGTGTACATACAACAAATTCCTTTATAAACATCAATTACTTTTTCGTTTTCGGTTAGGCTAAAGCTTGGAGTGAGAGGTTCAATCAGTTCTGTGATAACAAGGTCGTTTTGTGTGCAGTCCGCTTTTTCGAATTGGTTGGATGCTGGGTTTAGATTGTCCGGATTTGCGCATGCTGTGCCGCTTTGGGTGGCAATTTCATTTTCTTTTAAATCTGCTGCTTCAGGGCTGTCAATGGTGCCATTGAAACATCTTCTGTCTATAATTTCCGGATCAGTAACTTTTGCGGCAAAAACGGCCGGGCTTAAAATGAGGAGAAGAATGGTTGTAAGTGAGACTAGGCTGAAGAAACGCATCAATAAAATAGTGATTGGATAAGCGTGACAATTATGTATGAAAAGAAAGCCAACAAGATACCGGCAATTGATTGTGAAATCATGGCTTTCCCACGGTCAATTTTGCTTTCTTCACCGCTTGCGGTTGCAAGTATGAAGCCCGCAATAATAAACATAACAAAAGCAAAGGTTCCGATAAGAAGAGAAAGGATGTTAATTGCTCTTAAAATTACGACTCCAACAGGTGAGGTTCCTTCTTTTTTGCTCTCCTCAATGAATCTCCGGGTGATTGATTTGTTATCTATTATGTCTGTTCCGGTGGTGTCCAAAGTTTTTTGGTCCACGTTTTTTAAAGACATAATTTCACTTACATTAAATGTGTCTGTGTCCGCAGCTTGCACAGGCATGACAAATGCAAGGTTTATACCAACCAGAAGACCAAGTATTAGAGTTGCGATGAATGATTTCATGCAGGCGTTTTTGCGATGCTCCTATTATACCTGTTTTGAATTTTTTCTTCAACAAGGTTGCGCCGGCGTGCCAAGTGGATTCTGCTTTGGGCTTTGAGTTTTTGGATGTCGATTTGTTTGTAAGTGTTTGGTTTTTGAATGTCCATTCTGAAAAGTGGTAGGAGTCGGCCTTTGTGGAGAAGTTTTGCATAAGCCTTGAAAGGTTCTAGTTCGGCAATATCTTCTTCTGTTAGGTTTAAGCTTGGTGCCAGGATTTGGGCGTCTTTGAAGCAAGACCTGAATGTGAAAAATGAGCCAACGTTCCCGAGTACCGATTCTTCAATTTCCGGCAAGAGTTGGCTTAAGTATTGATTTGCCAAAGTCAGAGCCAGTCCGTATTTCCGGGATTCTGAGAGGAGAGAAAGCAGTGTGAGTGTTGCGAATGACTGGAATTCATCAATGAAAATGGAAACGGTTTTGCGCTCATGTAAGGGGAGAGCCGCTCTTTGAAAAAATGTGCTTTGAAGCATGGAAATTAGAACCATTCCAAGTGTTCGACTGAGATCTTCGCCCAGGAGGCCTTTGGAAAGTGGCACTAGAATAATTTTGTTTTCTTTGAATGCTTGTTGAAAGCTGAATTTGGAACGGGGTTGGCCGAAAATGTTTCTGGAGAGGGGGGAAAGAATGAGAGGGCCGACTTTGTTTAATATGGATGAAATGTGTTCTTGTTTTGTTTTTTCGTCCAGTGGGAGGAATTCTTCGAGCCAGAAACGCAGTAATTCCGAATCATTTAAATGCCGGATTTTTTGCAGACAAAATGTTTTGTTTGTGAGAAGGCGAGGTAGGTCCAAAAGAGTTGTGTTTGGCGTAAGAGTGAGGGTTAGAATGGCGTTTCTTAAAATGTATTCCAAACGAGGTCCCCAGCTTCCTTGGCTTAAAACTCGAAAAATTTCCAAAAGGTTGGATGCTTTGAGGTTGGGATTGTCGTCCGTGCATTCAACGGGGTTTATGGAAATTGGGAAATCCGTGTCTGTGGCGTCCAAAAGAAGAATGTCTTTTTCTCTGTGTGGAGGTATTAATTTCAGGGTGTTTTCAACAAGGTCACCATGCGGGTCGAAAAGCGCAATTGGCCAATCTTTGTTAATATCTTCTTTTATTAGGGTTTTAAGTAAGGTTGATTTGCCCATTCCGGTTTTCCCAAGTATGTAAATGTGGCGTTTGCGGTCTTCTTCAGGCATGGAAAGCGGATTTTGAATGGGAACGGGCAAAAAACTGCTACTTTCAAGGTCAAGAAATACCGCGCATGTTTTGGGATGCGGGAGATTAAAAAGTGATGCCAGTTCCTCTGCTGAGAGCACAATTTGCGAGTTTTTTTTTGAAATGCTGAGTTCGCCAAGATAGGGAAGGGAAAATCCCTGAAAAAATTTTTTAAATGGGTGGGAAAGGTGAATTTCCACTTGGAAAAGCGGTCTGGAAAGTTTGTCCGTTGCGGCTTTTAAGGGATCTTCACGTTCATGCATTGATTCCATGGTTACAGTGTTTGGTGTTTTTGGGATTTGTGTGCTGCGAAGTAATTTTCTGAGCGGTGGTCCCAGGAAGCGACGCAATTTCATGGAGAACCAGGCGTGAGATTCCCATTGGTCAAATTTGGACTGCAGTTTGAAAAATGGCTTATTCATTTTTTTAAGTGCTCTTTTTCTGAGTTTTTCCGGGATGGGTTTAAAGCGAATTTCTATGAAAGATCCGACTTTTTTTTGCATTTCTTCCACTAATGCGTTCATTGGGTAGACACGGTTTTTTTGGCTGCGATCTTCAAATTGGCTGAAGCGTTTTATGGGCATCAGGATGCCGTTTGATTGCTTTACAAAAAAATGAGTCTTACGAGGAGTGATTTGGCATTTTTCACTTCTTGAACCCAAAAGAAAACTTTGCCAGTTTTCCGAAGTTTGAATTTCAATTTTTCCATTTTTTTCTTGTAAGGCGAAACTCATCCAGCTCCTATGCTTTTGTAGTGTGTGGAGGTGATGTTCAATTTCACGCGGGTGATAGTCACGCGTTTTACTGAGGAAGATTTTGTACATGAATGCAAAATAATCCTGAGTGAGACGCACTGCATTTTTTGGAGTGGTTTTGCGGTGTTATTTCCTGTTGTCGGAAGCTGAACAACAATTAATTGTTGTTCAGCTTTTGTTCGTTTTTGATGTGATTTGAAATCTCGTTAAGGATTTGTTTTGCCTCTTTGAGTGTGTTTAGGTGCACAACTTTTGCACGATATTCACTTGCACCTGGGAAGCCTTTTACTGCGCCGGCTAGGTGTTTTCTCATTTCCAGCATGCCTCTTTTTTCACCTTTTGTTTCAACATTGAGTTCGCAGTGTTTTATCAAAATTGGGAGTTTTTCTTCAAAAGTTTCCGGTTTTTTGTAGGTTTTGCCCTCAAAAGCTGCTCTTATTTCCGCCATCAGCCAGGGATTGCCAATTGTAGCGCGTCCAACCATGACGCCATCCAAATTTTGTAGTTTTTCAAGTGCGTCTTTGGCGGAGGCAATGTCACCGTTGCCAATAACCGGAATTTTTAGATTTTTTTTTACTTCGTAGGCGGCGTTCCAATTTGCCAAACCTTTGTACATTTGTTTGGCGGTGCGACCGTGAATTGAAATTAAGTCCGCGCCGGCTTTTTCCAATTTTTTGCAGAAGTCAATTAGCCAGTCCGGATCATATTCGCTTATGCCAATGCGGGTTTTTACGGAAACAGGGAGGGCGGTTGCATTTTTTGTTGCGGCGACGATTTCTGCTGCGAGGTCCGGATTTTTTAGAAGAGCGGAACCGTGGTCACTGGAAACAACTTTTTTTGCGGGACATCCCATGTTTATGTCTATTGCATCTGCACCAAGCTCTTCAAGAACTTTTGCGGATGTGGCGAAGTGTTCCGGTTTTTTGCCAAAAATCTGAACTATGAGTGGTTTTTCTTTTTTCGGATTGAAATCAAGTTGGCGAAAAGTATTTTTGCTATTATAAACAATGCCTTCCGTGCAGGTGAATTCTGTGAAGCATATGGTTTTTGGTTCTATGCTTTTTACAAGTTGTCTGAAAGCACTGTCTGTATAGCCGGCCATTGGGGCAAGAGCAAGTATGGGGCGTTTTTGATTTTTCCAGGAAAATTTCATAGCGGGGGAATTATTCCATCTGGTTTGTTTGAGGTCAAATAGTAGTAGATTATTTTCCCAAAATCTGGTATAATTAACAGATTGTAATTGATAAGGATTCTTTTTGATGGAAAATGAGTTGCTTAAATCAACCTCGTTACAGAGGAAAATCTTAACTGGTTTCCTCTTGGTTTCAGTGGTTGTTCTTGGTTTTAGTGCCTACTTGAGTAAGGTCTTTTTTGATTTTGAGAAAAATATTGATCAATATGAAGCTGGGTATTTAGAGCATGCGAATGCAGTTCAATTATTGTTGGCAGAAAACACTCTGTTTGGGTTATTTGAAATATATTTTGAAGATAATGAAACTACTGTTTCTCATGATATTTATGAAATCTCAGATGATTTCTTTTCACAGGCTGAAATATTTTTAGCCTCATTTGATGTGAATGAATCTAACGAAACATATTCTAGAATAAAATATTTGGTATTGAATTACAGGGATTATGTGCGTGAAGCTTTAGACTTGTTGGAAAACGGTGATGAGGATTTGTTTCATTTTATTAATGGGCCCGCGCATATGAATCTTATGGAGCAAAATGTCATATTGCATAAGTACAGTGATGAAAGTCTTGTTAGTGTTTCTTCATCATTTGAAGTAAGCAAAAAACAGATAATTAATACACAGATTGTGTTGATTAGTATCTTGCTTGTTTCAATTGTGGTAATACTCACTTTCATATTTTTATCTTCGAATTACTATTTGGAGCAGGTTAATGAATTGTTATCTGCTGCTCGCTCTTTTCAGCGAGGTGATTTGAAAAATCGTGTAAAAGTTACTTCAAAAGATGAGTTGGGGCAGTTGGCAATTGCTTTTAACAATATGGCAAATGATATGGAGAAGCTTTATGCGGCTCTTGAGGAGGAAGTTAAAGTTAAAACAAAAAAACTGAACGAGAAAATTGAGCAAGAGAGGAAACAGAATATGGATTTACAGAAAAGTAAAAAAGCAATGTTGAATGTTTTAGAGGATTTGGAGAAAACAAAGATGCATTTAGAACATGAAAAAGCTCAAGCTGAATCTATTTTAGCCAGTATTGGAGATGGAATTTTAGCTATCAGTGAAGAGGGTCAAATCCTTTTTGTTAATCCTGTCACAACCAGCATTTTGTCGGTCAGTCGAGAGGAAATGGAAAATAAATCTTGGGTGGATGTTTTTGAAATTGTGAATGATAAAGGAGAAAATATTGTTTTGCAGGACAATCCAATTTTTAAGGTCTTGCAGTCGGGCGAACAGGTTTCAAGCAATAAATATTATTTGATAAACAAGAAGGGCAATTTAATTCCAGTAGCGATCACGATTTCCGGTATTAATTTGCAGGGAAGAAATGTGGGCGCGATTGTTGTATTTAGAGATATCTCGAAGGAGAAAGAGGTGGACAGGATGAAAACAGAATTTATCTCTTTGGCTTCGCACCAACTTAGAACTCCTCTCACGTCTATTAAATGGTTTTTGGAAGTTTTGCTTTCCGGTGACGCTGGAGAGGTTAATGAAGAGCAGAGGGGGTATTTGGGAAATGTTTTGCAAGCAAATGAAAGAATGATTGGTTTAATTGAGGCATTATTGAAGATTTCCAGGTTAGAGAGGGGTCGGATTGTTATGGAGAATAAGCGCATTAATTTAAGAAAAGTACTTGAAGAAATTTTGGTGGATTTTCAATTGCGATTAAAAACTAAAAATATGGAGATGGATTTGGTCTTGGAGGATAATTTACCTGAGGTATTTGTTGATGAGAAAATGATGCAGCAGGTTTTTTCGAATCTGATCTCAAATGCAATAAAGTATTCGTCTGAGGGGGGTAAGATCACAGTAAGAATTAAGCGGGATGGACAAAATGTATGTTGTGAAGTTGAAGATCAAGGGATAGGAATCCCTGTAACTGAAAAGAACCGGGTTTTTGAGAAATTTTATAGGGGAGGAAATATTTTTGTCTCTGAAGTTGAGGGGAATGGTCTTGGTTTGTATTTGGTAAAAATGATTGTTGAGGGTGAGGGAGGGAAGATCAGTTTTGTTTCTGAAGAGAATAAAGGCACGACTTTTAAATTTTTTATTCCTGTAATGAAAGAAAAGTGAAATGAAAAGGATTATTAGTAAATTTGCTTTTAATAAAATGCCTTTTAAAACAAAATTTGTACTTGTTCTAATTTTTGTTGCTTACTTTTCTGTTTTTTTTGTCAGTATTACTTGTTTTATAACAGGAAAAAAAATAATCAATGAACGTGTTGAGGTTGAAATGACAGCAACGACTCAACATATTTTAGATACCGTGAATGCAATGGTTTTTGACAGATATAGTGATATTCAGATGCTTGCAAGCGATTCTGTGATTACAAATTCGTCGGCGTCAATAGGGGAGAAAACAGAGGTTCTTAGAAATAGTTTAGTAAGACTTGGTTGGTACGACAATATTTACCTAACTGACACACAGGGAGGCATTATTGTTTCAACAAAATCCTCGACTTTGGGTGAGTATGTTGGGAATGAATATTGGTATCAGGAAGCCAATAAGGGCTCAATTACTTTGAGTGATGTTACTGTTTTACCTTTTGGTGTTAAACCGCATTTGGTAATAGCAAATAATGTTTTAGATAAAAATAATGAGTTTTTAGGTGTAATATTTGCTGAATTTTCTTTAGATGTGATTAGAGATTTACTAATGGATTTACCACCTGAATCTGATGTTATCTTGCTTGATAAGCAAGGTAATGTCATTGCATCAAAGATGCAAAGTGTAGAGAATTATAAAATTTCAGTGATGAGTTATGACTTTGGGGATGATAATTCAGAATATCTTGTGCATTCAATTATTTCGACTGGTTATTTAGGTTTTTCTGGAAATGATTGGAACCTTGTTGTTCGTACTCCAAAGGCTTTAATTTATTCCCCTTTGAGTCAATTCATCTTTCTTTTATGGATTTCAGTAGTATTTATAAGTTTTTTTGTACTTTTATTGGGGCAATTTATGGCGAATCGCTTAACTCGCCCAATTATAGATTTAACTGAGGGTGTTGAGAAAATTGAGGCGGGGGATATGAATTATCAAATTAAAGTGAATACTAAGGATGAATTTGGTTATTTGGCGAATAATATTAATAAAATGATGAATTCGATTATTGAGAAAACGGATGATTTGAATGAGGAAAAAGGTAAATATAGA